>CAIKOJ010000187.1 GCA_903829015.1 uncultured Bacteroidota bacterium | reverse complement strand
TTTGGGCTGCTTTGTTTTTATAATAATGCCGTAATCATTTCAATATGTACTTGCCACTGAGGCGGCACTTACAGAATATGAAACGGACAAATCTCCGTAGTAGTAACACCAACTAACCGCTCCCTGGGCTTTGAGATATTGCCATCGGCAGCGTTCGGTATAGGCCTTACTTTTTAGTGCCTTAAAAAGCTGAAAACAATGTACATCTGCAGGTTTTCGTAAACACTCAATAATGTTCCGTAATTAAAAAATGCAGAGAAAAAAGAGGAGTCGATCGGAAAAAAATTTGGTACAATATTTGCGCTCCTTTTAATAAACGCCACCCGTATGAAAGCATTATTAACCATTAGTTGTATTATCAGTCTGTCTACCCTATCCTGCCGCCAGAGCGCGAGTTGCACTTGCTACAGTAACGGCGTAGTAAAAAATTACGATCTGGGAACCCATTACCGCAACAGCCAACCCAATTACGAGGCTATCTGCGATACACTGGGTGCTCACGATAATTTGGATAGCTGCTATATAATTAAAGCCAAGTAGGCGTGCCCCCAATTTACATGCTGATCCGTATCAGTATATTTTGTGCTTAAATATGTAGGATATTATTGAACAACTTTTTTAAGTTTGTCAATGCCTCAACACCTGCGCACCATTGGTTACTGCATGCTGCTTTGCTGCCTGCTCACAACCGGCTTCCTTGCTCACGGCCAGAAACTGGATACCGTATCTACGTTTTCCATATCGGGTTATATAGATGCATACTACGCCTACTACAACGACTCGGTGGGTAGCGGTAAATTTCAGAAGTTCCCGTTCACATCGCCGCGTAGCAATGCACCGTCGGTGAATACTGCCCAACTTTCGTTTCAGTACTGTGCCAATAAGATCAGGGGTGCAGCAGTGTTTCATTACGGCGACATTGCTTCTTGTGCATGGGCTGCAGAGCCATACAATCATATAATGGAGGCACATGCTGGTTTTAAAATCTACCGCACCCTTTGGTTGGACGCAGGTTTTTTCCGTACCCACTTTGGCACTGAGTACCTGCTGCCCGTTGAGAACATCACCAGTTCTATTGCGGTGGGCTCGGTTTACGAGCCATTTTTTGAGAGTGGTGTGCGGCTAGACTGGTTTCCTGTAAAGCGACTGGAGGTAGTGCTATACCTGCTCAACGGCTACGGTACTTTTATAGACAACAACGAAAAGAAATCGCTGGGCACCAATATTGCCTGGCTCATAAAAGATAATCTGTGCCTGGGCTATACCAACTACATAGGCGATGACTCCCCTGTTGGTGATTCTGTAATGCATCTGCGCACCGATCAGAATCTGTATATCAATTACCAGTACAGAAAGTTCAAGCTGGTTGCAGGGTTCGATTACTGCCTGCAGCAGCACTCAGATATTGCCAGCGGCACCAAAACAGGCACTATGTTTTGCGGACTGGCCACTGTAAAGTACCAGGCTACAAAAAGGTTTGGCATATATACACGTGGCGAGTACTTTTCCGATCCCGATGCGCTGCTCTCGGCCCGCATCACCGACTACCGCGGCAGGCTCACAGGCTATAAAGTGTCGGGTGCCACACTGGGTGCCGAGTACAAGCCTACCGACGAATCGTATGTGCGGCTTGAAGGCCGCATGTTGCAGATGGATAAAGATCAGTACATCTTTAAAGACAACCACAAGCCACAGAATTCACGCTTAGAAGTAATGATCAACGCCGGTATTACGTTTGACCTCATCAGGAATGTAAGAACCCGGATTGCAGAGCATGTGAGCGAACCGGCTACAGGCAGCGAAGACTAGCTCACCCCTCCGTTTAGTTAAACAAATCAGTTGCTCAAAGCTTCCTCAGGCACCATGTGGTCATAGCGCGTAAGTTGCTTACGTTAGTGGTTTTTAGTGGCTCAAACAGTTCGGCGTTCAGGGTTTTGGTATAGTGCAGCAGATCGTGTTCGGTTACCAGATACCGTTCAGAACCATCGGGCAGCAGATAACGGTTGTTGCCCAGCGGCTGCACCAGCGCTTCAATACCAATATCAGACGCCAACCGTGCAAACAAAAAGCCACCCGGGCGTAGTACCCGCCAAATAGATTGCAGCATGGCTTCAAAATGGTTTTTATCTTTTGCAAAGTGCAGCACCGCGCTGCAAATAGCCAGATCAAATGTTGCTGATCCAAAAGGCAGATCCTCCACTCTGGCCACCGCGAAATTGCCCGATGGCGTGGTGGGTGCCAGTTTTGCCGCCAGCTGCTGCACCCTGCTCACAGCGCCCGGATCCTGATCGATCCCGAACACTTCAAAACCCTGCTGCAGAAAATAGACAATGTTCCTGCCGCCTCCGCAGCCAATATCTATTATTCGATTGCAGCCATCAAACCTGCCCTTCAGCAATTGATCGAAAAGGTAAATGTCTATATTCCCGAATTGCGCAGCTAACTGTTCGTTCATGGGCTAAAGATATTGATCTTGTCAGATGATGCGAACACCGGTTTCGAATTCTGATAGTGTTGTTAATAGTTATTCCTTTTTTTCTTCTAATTTTATTCCGGAAATCCCAAACGTACTGAGTTTCGTATATACCCTACCCGGGCAAAACAAAACAGGTGCCTTCTGCAAACAAACAGCGTCATGACGAGCATAAATGATCTTATAGAATCTGGCATACTGGAAATGTATGTGCTTGGTCATGCGACACCCGAAGAGGTTGCATTGGTGGAGCGCGAAACTGCATTGCACGAAGAAGTTCGGAAAGAGATCGAGGCAATAAGTGTCTCGCTTGAAAAATATGCCAAAAGCAACGCTGCTGCCCCCGACCCCACTGTAAAGCCGTTTTTGATGGCTACTATAGATTACATGGAGCGTCTCAAAGCAGGCGAAGTACCGGGTAATCCGCCGGAGCTGCAAATGAACTCTACCGCAGCAGATTATGCCCAGTGGCTGGAAAGAGAAGACCTAAAACTGAACGAACCGCTTACAGACGTAAAAGCCAACATCATAGGATACACCCCCACAGTACTTACCGCAATAGTATGGCTCACGGCAGGCGCCCCACCCGAAACGCATACCGATGAACTGGAAAAGTTCCTGATACTGGAAGGCACTTGCGATATTACAATAGGCGACCATATACACAGCATGAAGCCGGGCGATGTGTTATTCATACCACTGCATGTGAGCCATAACATCCGGGTCACTTCAAATCATCCGTGCAAAGTGATACTGCAAAGAATTGCAGCCTAGTTTTTACCTGACAACTATTTAATATATACATAGTGGTAGTACAGTCCACCACCGCTCCCCTATTGCTATTTTTAATACCAATAGTGACTTTGTGGGGGAATTTTTTCGAAACTTTAGAATTCGCAGCGCAAAACATTACTTTTGCCGCAAATTTTACTCTTTATGAAACGAAGTGCATTATATGGTATGCTGCTGGTACCCTTGTTAGGATTGGGTGCATACAAAGCTGCGGCAACCATCACATTTACAGAATATACTATGCCGAATGGTCTGCATGTTATATTAAACGAAGACCACTCTACTCCCATAGTTGCGGTTTCTGTTATGTATCATGTAGGATCCAAGAACGAAGACCCGCAGCGTACGGGTTTCGCTCACTTCTTTGAGCATCTGCTTTTCGAAGGCAGCGACAACATCAAGCGCGGCGAGTATATGAAGTTCATTCAGTCGGCAGGTGGTCAGCTCAACGCCAATACCACTCAGGACCGTACTTTCTACTTCGAGGTACTGCCATCTAACCAACTGGAACTGGCATTGTGGATGGAATCGGAGCGTATGGCACACGCCAAGATCGACGATATAGGTGTGGAAACACAGCGCAAAGTGGTGAAAGAAGAAAAGAAACAGAGCTACGATAACAGGCCTTACGGTCAGCTGATCAATGTGATCTACGAAAACGCCTATACCAAGTACCCATACCGCTGGAGCCCTATCGGTAAGGAACAGTATATCGATCAGGCTACGCTGGAGGAGTTCATGAATTTTTATAAAACATTCTATGTTCCTAATAATGCTGTTCTGGTAATTTCAGGTGATATAGATGTAGCCAATGCAAAAACACTTATCAATAAGTACTTTGGTGAGATAGCAAAAGGAACTAAGGCTATACCCCGCCCTACCGAGGTAGAACCTGCTCAAACCAAGGAGAAGCGCGTAAACTTTTACGACAACGTGCAGCTACCTGCTGTGATACTTGCGTACCACACACCAAAGCAAGGCACTGCAGATTATTACGCTGTTCAGTTACTGACGCAATTACTTTCTCAGGGCAAGAGCTCACGCTTCGAAAAGGAGATCGTTGATAAACAGCAGAAGGCAGTACAGGCAGGAGCATTTGATCTGGGTAACGAAGAACCGGGTCTGGCTATTATGCTGGGCATCGCCAATATGGGTGTAAAACCGGAAGAACTGGAAACAGCCATGATCGCCGAAATAGACAAGGTGAAGACCAACGGCATAACCGACGAAGAGTACAAAAAACTACAGAATCAGGCAGAGAGCGATTTCGTTTCTCAGAACCAGAAAGACATAGGCGTGGCTACCAACCTGGCTACCTACTATACTTTCCAGGGCAATGCCAATCTGATCAATACCGAACTTGACCGTTATAAGAAAGTAACCAAGGACGATATAAAGAGAGTAGCTAATAAATACCTCACCAAAGAGAACCGTCTGGTGGTGTATTATTTGCCTAAGTCTGAAGAGCATAATAAGGAATCAGACAAGAAGCTGCCTGCTTCTGGCAAATCAAATGAAACCAAACAGGGAGTAAAAAAGTAAACATCCTTCAATAACAACAGAACGGCTTGCGGTGAAATGACGCTGGTCTCAAAATATACTTCAAATGAAAAAAATAATAGTTTCCATATTCACGCTCACACTCGCTTCAGCTTGTTGGGCGCAGCTTGACAGGAGCATTAAGCCAAAGCCGGGGCCTGCACCTGAAATAAAACTGGGTAAAACCGAGAGTTTCACTCTTGCCAACGGCATGAAGGTTTTTGTGGTAGAGAATCACAAACTGCCTACCATTTCCTGCAATATAGAGCTGGACATAAAGCCTGAACTGGAGGGTGATATGGCTGGTTACCGCGACATGATGTCGGAGCTGCTGCTTTCAGGTACTGCCACCAGGTCTAAAGACAAACTGAACGCCGAAATAGACCAAATGGGTGTGAGTATCAGTGTCAGCAACGATGGGTTAAATGGTAGCGGCCTCAAGAAGTACACCGAAAAGATATTTGAACTGATGGCCGATATTGCCATGAACGCAAAAATATCTGAGGAAGAACTGGATAAAACAAAGAAGAGAACGATCTCTGAACTGGCCACCCAGAAGAACGAACCAGACGCAATGGTACGCAATGTAAGTGCTGTGGTTAACTTCGGTACCAGCCATCCGTTTGGAGAGATAGCAACAGAAGAGACTGTGGGCAAGATCACAGTAGATCGCTGCAACAAATACTACAAAACCTATTTCCGTCCGAACGTTGCTTACATGGCTATTGTGGGCGACATAACTATGGCAGAAATTAAGCCGCTTATCGAAAAGTACTTCGGTAAATGGGAGAAAGCTAATGTGCCATCAGCAAACTATACCATTGCCGGGCTGAACTCTGGCGGCAAAGTGACCAAGGTTGCTTTTGCACCAAGGGCAGCAGCAGTGCAGAGTGTGGTAAGCGTTACCTATCCGGTAATGCTGCAACCTGGCAGTCCTGATGGTATCAAAGCAAGAGTGGCTAACACCGTATTGGGGGGTGGCTCGCAAGGCCGTCTGTTCCTGGATCTGCGCGAAAAACACGCCTGGACCTATGGAGCATATTCTAACCTGCGCGAGGATCCATTGGGTGGAACATTCTCAGCAACTGTAAAGTGCCGCAATGTTGTATCAGACAGCGCAGTAGGTGCATTGCTGGATCAGATGCGGTTAATGCAAACCGAAAAGGTAGATGAGACTGCATTGCAGAATTCGATCTCCTACCTGTCGGGAAATTTCGCTATTGCTCTGGAAGACCCTAAGCGTGTAGCACAGTTCGCCATCAATATAGATCGCTACCATATGCCTGCAGATTATTACCAGAATTACCTGAAAAATCTGAGTGCAGTTACTGCTGCCGATGTAATGGAAATGTCGAAAAAGTACATTACTCCCGAAAAAGCAAATATTGTAGTAGCTGGTAGTAAAGAAGATGTAGCTCCTAAACTGGCTAAGTACTCAGCCGATGGAAAGATCGACTATTACGATTATGCCGGCAATCATGTTGTGCCGTCTGAAACACTGGCTGCACCAGCAGGTACAACTGCCGAAACAGTATTTAAGAAATACGTTGCCGCAATGGGTGGCGATAAAGGCTTTGGTAGCATCAAGGACTTGAAAGTGATAGGTACCAGCCAGGCACAGGGTATGCCGCTGACCATTACAGAGATCAAGAAAGCACCAAATAAATGGAAACAATTTGTTGAAGTGTCGTTTGGTGGCAAAACTATGGTTGCGCAGAAAATGGTGTTTGATGGTACAAAAGGATATCAGGAACAGCAGGGCCAGAAAGCAGATGTAACCGGCGATGATCTGGATGAACTCATACAGTCTGCCGATATAGCTATGGACCTGCACCCGGAGAAATACGGAATCAAACGCACGCTGAAAGGCATGGAGAACGTAAACGGCATTAAAGCTTACGTACTTGAGTGTGTTAACGCCAAAGGCAAGAAGTCGCTGGAATACTACGATGCAGCGTCATACCTGCTGGTAAAGAAAGTACAGGGCGAAGGCGAAAAGTTACAGACTTCTGAGTACCTCGATTACCGAGAGGTACCCGGCACCAACGGCTATAAGTTACCATACAAAGTAACAGAAACTCAAGGCGGCCAGACCATATCTGAAACAGTAACAACTGTAGAAGTGAACAAAGGCATTGATGATGCTGAATTCAAATAGTATTAGTTTGATATTCTTAAAAACGTCCCGAAAATCGGGACGTTTTTTTATGCTTTTATTTGAATGGATCAGCGATGGTTTGTGAGCGGATACTTAAAGTGTGTGATAGAAAGTGCGCCAGTGTTTAATGGTGCTTAACCGATTGTACTTTGTTCAGGATAGGAGTCACAATCGTGCCCAGTACATCCAGTATAGCAAAAACACCCAAAAGGCGGAAGTAAAAGTCATTTGTAATTTTATCAGCCCAGACAATGATACTAAGCATCACAGACACTGTCAGAATGAAAACAATCGCCGCATTAAGTACCTTTTTTACAATGCTGTCGGCGCAGTTGATCAACAGCAGCAGGCAAATATGTGAAACGGTAACAGTCCATATTATAAGGCTGGCAAAAATACGCATCACCACCCTGCTGTCATTATGTACCCAGATCAGTGCCAGAGAATAAATTAGTGCCGTAACAGAGAGTGCAACGCCAGTAACTCCCAGCCACCGTACTTTTTCCTTCTGAAATATAGATGTATTACAAAGCCCAAGAAGACTGCAGGCACCAATAACCAAGGTAGTAGCCAGTATTTTCTCTTCTATATCTCCGAATTTCCCCAGCAAAAAGATAATAATGCCAACAAGGGCACTCGCTGACAGTGATCCAATCAGTATGCGCAGGAATATTTTCTTTAGCTGGATGTTGTTTGCCATCTCCTTCAATATTTTATGCGTGAACAATAATATGAAAGTATTAACTGCTGATTTGAATGTTTATGATTTTGGTCATACGATTGATCAGCCCTATATGAACACTTGGTGCCGCACTGGTTTTAGTCATTATCGAAATAGTCGTTTGAAAATGACAAAAGGGCTTCGGCAGAATAAAGAAGGTATCTTTGCACTTCGGTTTGACTACCCTGAGCAAATTATATGGCCGCCAATAATCAACAGACTGCAATAAAAGCGACCTATTTCAGCATTATTAGTAATGCTGCTATGGCGCTTATAAAAGGGCTCACAGGTTATTTCGGCAACTCATACGCTATCATTGCCGATGCAATCGAATCTACTGCTGATATTTTTTCGTCCTTATTGGTGCTGTTCGGACTAAAATACACCAACAGACCGGCAGACAAAAATCATCCATACGGACATGGTCGTGCCGAACCGCTGATAACCTTTCTGGTAGTAGGGTTCTTGATTTCCTCTGCCATTTTAATAGCGCATGAAAGTATCATCAACATTCGCACACCTCATGATCTGCCTAAGCCCTATACGCTGTTTATTCTGGGTGCAATTATCATTTGGAAGGAATATTCTTACAGGCGTGTATTAAAAAAGAGTGTAGAGACCAACAGTTCCTCGCTAAAAGCAGACGCCTGGCACCACAGGAGCGATGCTGTAACATCAGTGGCAGCATTCATTGGTATATCTGTTGCTTTAATAATGGGCAAAGGTTATGAATCTGCTGATGACTGGGCCGCTTTATTTGCATCGGCGTTTATAATGTATAACAGCTACCTGATTTTCCGCCCTGCGCTGGGTGAGATCATGGATGAACATGTATATGACGAACTGATCCTCGAAATAAGAAATGTTGCCGGAAAAGTTGAAGGAATTACCGGTACTGAAAAGTGCTTTATACGCAAGGCAGGCATGAAATACCATGTAGAACTGCACGCTTCCGTAAACCCAAATATTTCTGTACTGGCAGGCCATGAACTGGCACACAAACTAAAAGACACCTTGCGCAATGAAATCCCTGAATTAGGGCATGTGTTAATACACATTGAGCCGGGTAATAATGGTAATTGATTATTCGTTACCACATTTCTCTTAGGTAATTCAGATACAAGCCCGACTCGGCTCTATTTTTAAGTTGTATTCACTTCTTCTTAATAGCCATCTTCAAAAATTGCTCCGCATCAGCAAACATATTGTCTATTAAACCTTTGCCCATTTCGTTAGCCGGCTCCTGTTCATTGATCACCACTTTTATTGTTTTGTTTTCCTTTAAATAGTAACGCCCTTCGTAGGCAATCTTAGTTTTTGTATAATCAAGTTCCCCGTCTCCTTTTTGCACAAAATTGCAAACCTTGCCGTAAACAAAGATCAACTTACCACCATTGAAATAAAATTCCCTTGTAGTGTTACCATGCGAAAGGCCTATCCATTCCACGATTTTTACTACTGTGTTTTTTTTATAAAAGCAGGTGAGCGAGCCACCGCCGTCAGTTACATTTCCCAGGAATTCCTCTGCCTCAAAAACACGCTTCTGTAGTCCATTGTCCGCATTTAATGTGTTGACCTGAGCCCTAATCGCTCGTACATCTGGCACCTCCAAATCTTGAGCAATGGCGTCAATTCCAAGGCACATAACCAAATAAATGAGCAGTATAATTTTAGCGGATTTCATAAGCTTATTGCTCCCTTATCAACTCAAGAAACTCCTGCTCGGAAAGTATATTTACAGATCCCAACTTCTTGGCTTTTTCCAGTTTAGAGCCTGCATCCTCACCTACCACCAGGTAATTGAGTTTGCTGCTTACGCCGCCGAGTATAGCACCACCATTTGCCTCCACCATGCTTTCGGCATCGCTGCGTTTAAACTGGCTGAGTGTACCGGTGAACAAAAACGTTTTACCTGCCAGTTCACCGGCATTGGCGGTTTGCCCTTTATGTTCATTGATCAGGTTCACGCCTGCATCTGCAAGCTTTTGTATCATTTCCCTGTTCTCAGGTTTTGCAAAGAAATCAGCAACTGCATTGGCCACCTTGGGGCCCACATCTTCAAGTGTCAGCAGGCGTTCTACATTCCAGTCGTATAGTTCGTGAATATCTCCCACTGCCGATGCCAGCGTTTTTCCGGTGGTTTCGCCCACATATCTTATACCCAAACCAAAGATCAACCGGTTCAGCGGCTGCTTCTTAGATGCCTCTATAGCCAGTTTCAGATTACTCACCGATTTCTCCCCAAAACCTTCAAGACCCTTTACTCTTTCCCAGCCTATATTGTATATGCTGGGTATATCCGTCAGCAGCCCCAGCTCATAGAATTTCTGCACATTGGCATTGCCCATACTGCGTATGTCCATCGCATCCTTACTCGCAAAATGTATCATGCGCTCCACTACCTGTACTGGGCAGCTGATGTTTACACAGCGCCATGCTGCTTCGTCCTGCTGCTTTTCCAGTTCACTGCTGCAGGCAGGGCATTGTTTAGGAAACACGATCACTTCCTCCTCACCTGTCCGTAATTCAGTAAGCGGTTTCACAATATAGGGTATCACATCCCCTGCCCTCTCCACCAGCACAGTATCGCCTATACGCACATCTTTCTCCCGTACCACATCTTCGTTAAACAGTGAAATCGAGCTCACGGTTACACCACCTATATGCACTGGATCTATTTTTGCTACCGGGGTTATGGCACCTGTTCTGCCCACCTGGTATTCTACTTTGCGCAGCTTGCTCGTAGCCTGTCTTGCCTTGAATTTATAAGCCACTGACCACCTTGGGTGGTGCGACGTCATGCCCATCTGGTCCTGCATGGCAAAGTCATTAACCTTCACCACAAGTCCGTCTACCTCAAAAGGCAGAGTGTCCCTTAATGCCTCAAAATCATGGCAGTATTTGATCACTTCATCAATGTGGCCAAACACTTTCATCTCCATAGCCGGTGTTGGGAACCCTAGCGAATACAGCCACTTCAGTGATCCGTAGTGTGTGTTCAATCCTTCCGGTCTGGCTCGCCCCTCCTCCATGGTATAGTCGCTTATGTGGTAGAGTATGGCATTGAGGCCGCGCTTTTTCACTTCGTTGGGGTCCAGTATTCTCAGTGTGCCTGATGCCGCATTTCGCGGGTTGGCAAGGGGAGATAAACCCTCTGCCACCCTTTGTTTATTAAAGGCTTCAAAAACATTTTTGTGTATCACAATCTCACCGCGTATCTCTATCTGCCTGATGCCCTTTTCCTTCAGTGTGGCCGACAGCGGTATTGCCCGTATCTGCCTGATGTTTGCTGTTACATCTTCACCCATCACACCATCGCCCCTGGTTGCCCCTCTGAACAGTTGGTCATTTTCATATACCAACGATATACTCGCACCGTCGTACTTTGGCTCCACACAGTATTCTAACTTGTCTGTGCCGGCAAGTTCCCTGCATTTGCGGTCCCAGTCGGTCAGGTCTTCGGCGTTATAGGTGTTATCCAGGCTCAGCATAGGCACCAGATGGCTCACCGTCGGGAACCGCTCACTTATGCCCTTTGCCACCCGCTGTGTTGGCGAATCCTCTGTTACCAACTCAGGGTTCGCAGCCTCCAGATGCTTCAGTTTCTTAAACAGCGTGTCATACTCAAAATCCGATAGCACCGGATCACTTTTCACATAATACTTCCAGTCTGAATACAGAATTACCGTCCTCAGCTGATCGATAGTTTCCTCGATACTAGCGGCATCATGCTGCATTAAGTGCTTTGCCCTGTCATACAAGTTTTTCTCGTCTTCCTGCGTGTACATGCTGCAAAGTAACTAAGATTTGAGAGGTTAAAAACCAACCGAAACCAATTATTTTAATTATTTTGCTCTTACAAAATGAAGAAGCAGATCCGGTCATTTGTCTCATTTACCCGCACCGAAAAAACAGGTATCGCAGCTCTATGCTGCATTATCTGTCTGCTCATCATTATAAAATTCACTATGCATTGGTGGGTGCATCCAACAGTTGATACGGCACAAGAGAAAAAACTGCAACAGGCCTGGGCGGAATTTCAGGCCACCAATACCACCACCGATTCCACCCTCGTAGAAACGGCCAATTCCTCAAAAAAGAAAGTAGTGCCTGATTCAGTCGATATCAACACTGCCGATTCTGCCACTTTATTGCTTTTTAAAGGAATAGGTCAGGCAACCGCTCACAAAATCATGGAATGGCGAAGGAAACACGGACCATTTACAGATGTCAGCCAGATCAAAGAATGCGGTAGTTTCACTGAAGAAGATCTGCAGGTTTTGCGAGTGCATCTCAGGTTGCCCGTAAACGGTAAAGCAGGTCAATAATATTTGCGAATTTTATTGCATGTTAATCACTGATATGCAGGATGCAAGTCACGAAAAACAGGTTGTAGTTATTTCATTTTTTTTTCAAAAAAAATGTTGTAAAATTGTGTCTGGAACTTACACAATACGTAGGTTCAATTTTACCATCCATATTAATAGAAATGAATTTTAATCAAACAGAAGCCCAGGGTTCTATCGCAGAAATGATTCGCAACTTTGCTAACAAGCATATTCGTCCCGACATGATGGTGTGGGATGAAGCGCAGATATTTCCTGTGGAACTGTTTCATAAGATGGGTGAATTGGGTTTAATGGGTGTGCTGGTACCTGCTGAATATGGAGGTTCAGGGCTTAGCTACTTCGAATACGTTACGATCATTAGTGAGATCGCAAAAGTGTGTGGCTCTATCGGGCTTTCAGTTGCAGCGCACAACTCACTGTGTACCGGTCATATACTTTACTTCGGCAACGAAGAGCAAAAGAAAAAGTACCTGCCAAAACTCGCATCTGGCGAATGGATAGGTGCATGGGGACTTACAGAAGCCAACACCGGCAGCGACTCCGGCAACATGCGTTGCAATGCTGTAAAGGATGGCGATGAGTGGGTGCTGAACGGTACAAAAAACTGGATCACTCACGGCATTAGCGGTAACGTAGCTGTGGTACTTGCCAGAACCGGTGAACCACGTACTAAAAATAACACTACAGCCTTTATCATAGAAAAAGGAACGCCTGGTTTTAAAGCAGGTAAGAAGGAAAATAAATTAGGTATGCGCGCCAGCGAAACCGCTGAGTTGGTGTTCGATAATTGCCGCATTTCTGATGCTCAAAGAATGGGTCCGGTGGGTGATGGTTTCTATCAGGCTATGAAGATTCTTGATGGCGGACGTATCTCTATTGCGGCACTTTCATTGGGTATCGCTAAAGGCGCTTACGAAGCATCTTTGAAGTACTCAAAAGAAAGACATCAGTTCGATCAGCCGATCTCTAATTTCCAGGCGATCGCTTTCAAATTGGCTGATATGGCTACCCAGATAGAAGCGGCCGAAATGCTGATCTATCAGGCTTCCGATCTGAAGAACCGTGGTGAGAAAATGACCAAGGAATCAGCAATGGCAAAGTATTATGCCTCTGAGGTTGCAGTGCGTGTGTCAACAGATGCTGTGCAGATATTTGGCGGCTATGGCTACACCAAAGACTTCCCGGTTGAAAAATACTACCGCGATAGCAAGCTGTGCACTATTGGCGAGGGAACATCTGAAATTCAGAAACTGGTTATCTCCAGAGAATTACTGAAATAAGTATCGAAAACAAGCAAAAAGAAGGAACAGGTTATATTTTCACAAAATAGAGCCAGGTAATTTCTATTGTGTTGGAACTCTCTATTGTACTGGTAGTGGTAAGCGTCATTTGTTTCGAACTAATATCCGAAATATGATACACCAATGTGTCATTAGCTACGTACGCAATACGCATTGAATCGTAGGAGATCATACTCCAGTAGAATTTCAAATCGGGAGACTTAACGCCGTCGAATACACTTGTATTCAACCCTGAACCGTCTTTATTGAATACGTACTGGTAATCGTGTATTGAGGTGTCGTTGTGTATCTCGTAATTGTCTATCCTACCATTCAGGTTATTATCAGTAGCATACTTGGTCAGTTTCCACTTTCCTTCCATCCGGTCGGCAATAGTAGCATATTCGTTTTTCTTAGTACAGGATGTTGTCATCTGTATAAGACATAAAAAAATCAATATGGCCGCAAAGGTATTTTTACTCATATAAAGGGTTTGCCAACACCAATCTTCTGCAAATACGCTTACAAATTTAGTGATAAATGGAATACGAATGTGTTAACGTTCATTATGCCACAAAAACAATGCCAGCATTGAATCTATAATACCAATTGCTGCACCAGTTTGCTTTTTTCCGGGTAATCGGTATTATAATGCAATCCCCGGCTTTCCTTTCTAAACTGGGCACCCTTCACGATCAGGTACCCGATCGTGATCAGATTTCTTAGTTCACACAGCTGTGGAGAGAGAGCCGCTACCTTGTACAGTTCTTCCGTTTCATCGTGCAGCAAATCTATCCTGCTCATGGCTCGTTCCAGTCGCACATCATTCCTTACTATACCCACGTAGTCGCTCAGAACCTGTTGCAGTTCCTTCAGGCTTTGGGTAATAAGTATCATCTCCTCGGGCTCAGTTGTGCCAGATGCGTTCCAGTCAGGTACGTTTTCATTGAATTCCACACCGTTGACACGCAAAGCCATATCTTCGGCACATCTGTGTGCAAATACAAGTGCCTCCAGCAGAGAATTAGATGCCAGGCGGTTCGCTCCATGTAGCCCGGTGCTGGCACATTCGCCGCACGAATACAGGTTGAGAATTGAAGTCCGGCCCATTTCGTCGGTTTTCACACCGCCACAGCAATAATGAGCCGCAGGAGCTACCGGTATCATTTGTTCAAAAACATCTATGCCTATGCTGGTACACTTTGCATGAATGTTAGGGAAATGAGCCAGAAATTTCTCCCGGTCCATTTGCCTGCAGTCGAGGTACACATGTTCCGTACCCGTCTTTTTCATTTCGCTGTCTATCGCGCGGGCCACCACATCGCGCGGCGCCAGATCTGCACGGTCGTCGTAAGACTTCATAAAAGCAACCCCAGCCTTATTTCTGAGTATCCCACCGTCTCCCCTTACTGCTTCTGTGATCAGAAACGATGGGCTAACCCCCACCTCATACAATGCCGTAGGATGAAACTGAATGAACTCCATATTCTCTATCCTTCCCTTTGCCCGGTATGCCATTGCTATGCCGTCTCCGGTGGCTATGCGAGGGTTGGTAGTAGTTCTGTACACCTGTCCCACTCCGCCCGATGCCATTAATGTGCACTTGGCCAGTAGCTTCTCAATGTTGTTGTTCTCCAGGTTCAGTGCATATACCCCGTAACAAGTAATATCAGGTGTGGATTTTGTAACAAGATACCCCAAGTGATGCTGGGTAATAATGTCTAGTACAAACCAGTGATTATGTATCTTAATGTTGCTGTAGAGCTTCGACTCCTCCACAAGTGCACGCTCTATCTCAAATCCCGTCACATCCTTGTAGTGCAATATCCTCGACTCAGAGTGCCCCCCTTCCTTACCCAGCAAATAACTACCCGACTTATCCTTATCAAAGTTCGCTCCCCATTCTATTATTTCATTAACTCTTTGCGGACCTTCTTTTATTACTATTTCTACTATTTTCTCGTTACAAAGTCCGTCGCCAGCCACAAGTGTATCCTCAATATGCTTCTTGTAGCTGTCATTGGCCATATCATTCACCACGGCTATCCCGCCCTGTGCATACTTGGTATTGGTTTCATCGGTAGTTGCTTTGGTGAGTATGGTAATTGTTTTGTCGGGGAAACGGCGGGCGGTTTTTATAGCGAAGGTCAATCCGGCTATTCCCGAACCAATAACAAGAAAATCAGTTTTCAGCATAGATTGCATCCTTTAGGATAAAAACAAAGGTATACCACAAATTGCAACCTCAGCGCGATGAATAGTCATAAGCACGTAAAATAGAAATGCCTCCGAAAAGGAGGCACTTCTTTATAATTGTTTCAAAAAGTCTATTACTTGTTCCAGGCTGATGGATCGCTGCCATCTGGCAGATAGTATCCAAAGTCGTTTGGAACGTTGGTAGCAGTATCAATTACTTCGTACCTTACAGACATAGAACCATACTGACCATATGTAGTATTAGAAGAAATATACCCCTGTCCAAAAACTACATAACCTTCCAACTGCTGGTTAGGAATGTAAAGGGTATCTGCAATTACATATGCTTTGATCGGATTCTGGAAATAGTTGTAAAAATTCCTGATGATCACGTCGGTGATCTTATTCACCCTTTCAATGCTCACCGGATACTGCGCTGCATTGGTAATAGATCCTTTCTCATAAACTGCCCAGTTGCCAATAAACTTATCGCGAGATATTGTTTCGCAGCTTGCACCCTCGTAACCCGACGGGCAGGTACAAATTCCCCTGTCGCAAACTCCATTATGAGCGCACACTATAGTCTTACACTTATCAGGATTGCACGATACATAAGTAAATGAAAGCGCAACAGATAACGTACCCAACGCAGTAATCAGAATTTTTTTCAAAGAGATCATCATTATAGTTTCGATGTTTTAATGAGCATAAAGATAAAAAAATAACTATAAAAGTACAATTAAAAAATGCACCTTAGCCTGCTTCTCAAGAAACAGGGCGTTAATTACAGGGTTAAATATATTCCATAAGCGGCACTTAACTTCAAAATTCAAAAAATATTTTTTAATGCTATTTTTCTACGTCGGCCTTGTAGCTTTTTATTCCTTTGTAAATAGCCAGCGCAACTTCAAACACTCCTCTCTCTGAATTCAGGTAGGCTTCTTCCTCAATGTTGGTTATAAATCCTATTTCCACCAGTACACCCGGCATAGCGCTACCAGCCAGCACTTCAAGCGGCAGCTGCTTCACACCAAGGTCTGGTCTGTTTTGCAGCCCAAATTGCTCCTGAATCTTACTACCCAGCGATACACTTCTGGACAGGAACACCTGCGAGTATTGCGCAATGATGATTGCCGTCTGCGGGTCGCTCTCATCAAGCAGGCCCGATTCGTTGGTTACGTTCTCGCTGTACTCACCAATTGATTTTTCCTTTTGGTAATTCCTTCTCAATGCCAATACATAGGTTTCTACACCGCTGCGTTTGGTTTCGTGATGCTTAATCTGCCTGTATATCGGTTGTTTTACGGTCTTGTGGTGTTTCTTTACCGTCTTATATCCTTCCAGCACCCTGGTATAGGTAAATGGTGTAGAGTTCACATGCACAGCAATGAACAGATCTGCATTTGCCTGGTTGGCTATTTCGTGCCTGTCTACCAGCGATGGGTATGAATCGGTGGTGCGGGTGTAGATCACCTGCATATCCTTCATACTATCTGCAAAAATTTTTCCGAGCCTGAGGGATACTGCCAGAGTGATGTCTTTTTCCATTGAAATCGCCCCTCTGGCACCTATATCCTTACCGCCATGACCCGCATCTATTACTATCTTGTTTATTTTTTTTCCTTTTGCAAATACCAACGATGGAGAGGCAAAAAGCACTAATATGACGAGTGTGATCTTTGAACGCATAAATATGTTTCACAAAAGATTAAATATACAAACTATTAAAACGCTTCCAATTAACTATTTTTGCGACGTTCATGAGCCTGAGCGGTAAATTTATTCCAAAATTTCCATCCTTTCGTTGCTTTACTTACTGTATGGCAATCATTTTTATATTCTTTATAACAAATAAAGGATATAGCCAGACTGAAAATCCGGTTAAGATCACCACATCAGGTATTCAGCAAGACAGCCTTAGCCAAGGTGCAGACACTATTAGAATTGGCAGAGGAGCCTTCAGTAAAGACAGTATAAAGAAGGACTCACTGGCTAGCAAATCAGACACTACCCACCGCAAGCAACTGGAAGAGTCTATGGGCATCACTATCTCTAAAGATGCGCTGGATGCAGTGATCACAGCATCGGCACTCGATTCGGCAGTGATGGATATGGAGCACAATCTCTTTTTCCTGTACAAGAATGCTCGTGTCAATTACCAGGATGTGCAGTTGGATGCCGGTCAGGTAACTTTCGAGCAATCGACTAGTATCATCACTGCGGCACCTTATGCCGGCCATACTGATTCTGTGGGTGAAAAGCAGACCTTCAAGCAGGGAACCGAAAAGTTCACTTACGATTCCATGCAGTACAACTTCAAGAGCAAGCGCGCTATTGTAAGGAATGTTCATTCGCAGTATGGCGAGGGCTATGTGTTTAGCGAACAGGTGAAACGCAACCCCGATCAATCAATTTATGGCTACCATAGTGTGTACACTACATGTGCTTTAGATACGCCGCACTTTGGTATCAATGCCCGCAAGATCAAGGTTATACCCGGCAAAGTGATCGTGTCCGGTTCTTGTAATATCTCTATAGAAGGTGTGCCTACCCCACTCTATTTGCCCTTTGGTATTTTCCCTGTGTCACAAACACAGAAGTCGGGCTTTGTATTGCCTACCTATACCGTTGAGGCCGCCCGCGGACTGGGTCTGCTGAATGGTGGCTACTACATTTACCTCAACGATAAGGTGGACGTACTTTCCCAGGTTAATATATACACCAAAGGCAGCTACGCACTCAGCGGCATGACGAGCTACAACAGTATTTATCGCTACAAAGGCGCACTTCGTTTCTCGTATGCCTACAACAAGACCGGCGAAGACTTTGAACCTGGTGCATCTATTACCAAGGATTTCATGGTCAACTGGACCCACAACTCGGATGGCAAAGCCATACCGGGCCAGAGTTTTAATGCATCGGTTGAGGCTGGTTCGTCATCCTTCTATTCCAATAACAGCTACGACCCCAATAAGATCCTCAACAACCAATATTCATCCAACATCAGCTATGCCAAGAACTGGCAGGGCAGACCTTTCGGGCTTACGGTTAGTGCACTGCACAGCCAGAACACGCAAACCAAGCAGATCAATGTAACCCTGCCGGCTGTGAATTTCCACGTCACACAGTTCAACCCGCTCCAGAGCAAGCGGAGAGTTACTGCCAGGTGGTACGACAAGATCACATCCAGCTACAATCTGGATCTGCTGAACCGTACCGTGTTTTACGACAGTACTTTCGATCTGGGTAAACTTTCATTTGATAAATTCCAGTTCGGTATACACCACACCATACCTGTCAGCGCATCTTACACAGTGCTTAGATACGTAAACATGTCTTTTAGTGTGAACTACAACGAATACTGGCTCACCAACAAAATATACCAGAGCTGGGACGCCGCCGATGCCAAAGTGGACAGCCAGGTATCTAATGGCTTTTATACAGCCCGCGACTTCAATGCAGGTGTCAATTTTTCTACCCGTATCTATGGTATGAAGCTGTTTAAGAAAGGTAAACTGCGTGGTATCAGGCATGTACTTACACCGGCAGTTGGCTTTTTGTACCATCCCGATTTTGGTGCATCACCGTTCAACTATTACTACCGTACCCATCTCGATTCTTCAACCAATCCGCTTACCACCACTTACCTGTCGCCATATGCCAGTTCGATTGTGGGCGTGCCGCCAAATGGCAAGGCGGGTCAGATATCGTTTGGTGTGAGCAACAACCTGCAGATCAAAGTACGCTCATCTAAAG
This sequence comes from uncultured Bacteroidota bacterium, assembly GCA_903829015.1. Taxonomy (GTDB): domain Bacteria; phylum Bacteroidota; class Bacteroidia; order Chitinophagales; family Chitinophagaceae; genus Nemorincola. The sequence continues at coordinate 23,999 of CAIKOJ010000187.1, read as the reverse complement.
ATACCCTTACCGGCTTTAAGAACATAACGCTTATAGATGCCCTTGGCGCTAACGTAGCTTATAATCTTGCGGTAGACTCGTTTCAATGGAGCAACATAGGTCTGAACTTCCGCACCAATGTGCTGGATAAGATCAATATCAGTTCATCTGCATCATTCGATCCTTATGCCTTTGATTATGATTATGGTCGGCGCCTGCCGCAGACCATGAACGAGAAAGGCTTCGGACTAGCGCGGTTTACCAATGCATCGCTTTCGCTGGGTACCAACTTCCACTCAAAACCCAAGGGCGGAGTCAAGAACCCTACTACCAGCGCCGAATATGGCCGTATAATGCGCAATGCTGGCTACAACGAATATGTTGACTTCAATATACCCTGGAGTTTTAACTTCAGTTATTCTCTTTCTTTAAGCCAAACTTATAACACAGTATCAAAGCGCGATACATTGGTGCTTAATCACAGCCTTACATTGGCGGGCGAACTGCAGCTCACCGAGCGCTGGAAACTAACCGTAAATACGGGCTATAACTTCGATATACATCAGGTTACACTTTCGTCTATTGATGTGTATCGCGACCTGCACTGCTGGCAGATGCACTTCCAGACGTTCCCCTTCGGTCCACGCAAAAGCTTCAACTTTACCCTCAACGTGAAATCATCTGTACTTCAGGATTTGAAGCTTACCAGAAGGAGGGATTTTAGGGATACACCTAACTGATGATCAGGATTAAAGGATTTAAGGATGAGGCAAAATTGATTAAGATTTAAGGATCAGTTGCTGTGATTTTGTCTGAACCACTAATTCAATTGATTACTCTGATTTCTCAGATTCATGGCGAAAAATATAAACTATTTTTCAGCCAAGATTCACGATGGCAATGCTCAAAATACCCCACTTTCGTAAAACAATATAATTGCACACATTTTGATTGATAATCAATAGTTTACGCTCGGAAAATGCCCCATTTATGCCCCAGGTGGGGAATTTCCATTTTGCCTGCATACTTGCTGTGTACTTTTCCTAAAATACCCCACTTTTTGCAAAACAATATAATTGCACACATTTTGATTGATAATCAACCTTTTACGCTCAGAAAATGCCCCATTTCTGCCCCAGGTGGGGAATTTTGCCCGGTACCGACTTCCGGTTGCGGGGAAAAACCCCAAACCCCCTCCTACGCAGAAAAGCTACGGCGGGCAGGCCTAAAAAGGGCTTACCCATGCTTCGTAAAACCTACCCCTCCTGCGCTACAGCCGTCGTTGAATCTTTGGCTGATAATAAAAAAAGCTATGGCGGGCAGGCGTAAAGGGGCTTACCCATGTTGAGTTTGCAGTATGCTTTATTGACCACTGCTCTCTTTGTAAATTTCTGTTATTGGGAGGAAATGGCAAAATTGAATTTCTATGACGGGACGCATGTGACCTATGACAGGACGGTACGGGCCTGTGATAGAAAAAAGTTTGCGTTTGGTTTTGAAAACGTGTTTGCAAGTGGAAAACACTTGCCGGATGGCAGGCACAAGTCGGAAAAAGACATGCGCCAAACGGGGGGCTCTTGGCTTTTTACCGATGAATACCTTTGCAAAAGGGGTTCTATTTACAGTTCCAGTTAACATAACTGGAACAACCTGGGGAAAACTATCCTTTCCTTCACCAAATTATTAATATGAATCGCTAGTTTATAAAAACCATTTGCCTCAGCTACTTCGGGCATTATACCGTCATCAGGGTACCGCATCTTAACAGCATATTCGTTAAGGTTTAAAGTATCGATGGTTCCAAAAATCGGGTCAAATTGCGAACATTCGTCCAAAAGAAAATCTACATCATGGGTTTTCACTATGTCCCTACCTTTGTAACAAAGGTAAGCTTTCATACTTTTTTCGACCGCTTGCTGGCAATGGAAACAAGCGCTATCCAATATCATGGGCTCTATTTCCAGCAACCTTTGTGCACTGATAATATCATGATCAGCCTTTAATAACCAGGCATTAATATAGTCTTTCAATGCCGGTGTCATAAGGTTATTCCTTCTTTCAATGCCGTGCGCACAATATGTCCGGGCAACGTTTGTTTTTCGAGTATGTCAATTTCGCTGTACAGCAATAAATCAACAGGAGCGTGAATTGCTTTTACTATAACTTTATGCAGCATACTGCTCCAGTTCAACCTGTCGTTACTGCTTAAAATATTTGGCGTGATAATCAGTAAGTCATAATCGCTTTGAGCAGCAAAGTTTCCATTGGCACGTGAACCAAACAATAAAATCCGCGCATCCGGTAAATAAGAATGGATCGTTTTTTTTATAGTATTAAATATCACTTCGCTGCCCATAAGTACAAATTTACAAATTTTATGTGAATTTGTTGAATTTGATAGCCCCATGTTGTCTGTAATTCCACCCAAATACTATGGCGTCCCAAAATCACAAACCAAACACTAACTTTGCAATCCTACTTTCATCGCATAGATAATACGCCAACCGGATAAATGAAGATCTTTCTCGCTCAGCAGAACTACCATATAGGCAACTTTGAGGCTAATACGGCCCGCATTATCAGTGCGGTAAATCAGGCTAAAGAGCAGGGCGGTGATCTTATCGTTTTTCCTGAGCTGGCTGTATGCGGCTACCCTCCCCGCGACTTTCTGGAGTTTGATGATTTTATAGATCAGTCGCTGGCGGCAGTAGATAAGATCAGGGAGGTGGCAGATACTATTGGGGTATTGGTGGGCGCCCCCAGCCGCAACCCGCGGCCCGAAGGCAAGAACCTCTTCAACAGTGCCTACCTGCTTTACGAAAATAAGATACAGGGCGTAGTGCATAAAACTCTGCTGCCCAACTACGATATATTCGATGAGTACCGCTACTTTGAGCCGGCCAATGAGTGGCATGTGCTTACGTTCAAGGGCAAAAAGCTGGCAGTTACTATTTGTGAAGACATATGGAACCTGGGCGATGACCCCATGTACCGTATCTGCCCCATGGATCAGCTAATGGCGCAGGCACCCGATATCATGATCAATCTAAGCGCATCACCTTTCGATTATCTGCATGCCGATGGGCGCAAATGGATAGTGCAGCAGAATGTGCTCCGGTACAAGTTGCCCATGGTCTACAGCAATGCTGTAGGTTCCCAAACCGAGATCGTGTTCGATGGGGGTTCGCTGGTAATGGCTGCCGATGGCAGCCTGGTTACCGAGAAACCTTATTTCGAAGAGTCGGTGCAGGCGGTGGTATGGAATGACGATGGCACTTTTGAGGGCAACAACCAAAACCACCTCACCGGCATTGCAGACCCTGCATTACTGCCGGGCACTTTGCAACCCGGTTTGAACATAGATAAAATACATCAGGCACTGCTGCTGGGAATAAGGGACTATTTTGGCAAGATGGGCTTTACTAAGGCCATTGTGGCTTCGTCTGGCGGCATAGACAGTGCGGTGGTACTGGCAGTTGCCTGCGAGGCATTGGGCGCCGAGAATGTTACCGCATTGCTACTACCTTCTCAGTTCTCTACCGATCATAGTGTAAACGATGCCGTGCAGCTATCAGAAAATCTGGGCAATCAATATCATACTATTCCTATCAAAGATGTATTCGGCGCTTACGAGGCTGCACTTGAACCCTTGTTCAACGGTTTGCCTTTCAATGTTGCTGAGGAAAATCTGCAGTCGAGGATACGTGGGGCAATGGTAATGGCTATGGCGAATAAGTTTGGATACATACTGCTCAATACATCCAACAAAAGCGAACTAGCCACGGGCTACGGCACTCTTTACGGCGATATGGCCGGCGGCCTGGGCGTGCTTGGCGACCTGTACAAGCTGCAGGTATTTGAGCTGGCACGCTACATAAACAGAGACCGGGAGATCATACCCCTGAACATAATTACAAAGCCACCAAGTGCAGAGCTCAGACCCGGCCAGAAAGACAGCGATAGCCTGCCCGAATACGACTCTCTTGATCCGTTGCTGTACCAGTACATTGAGCGACGTAAAGGACCTAAAGAGATAGTATCTCTAGGTAACGACCCTGCCCTCGTGACCAGAATTCTGAAGCTGGTAAACAACAACGAATACAAGCGCAACCAGTTTTGTCCTATCATCAGAGTGTCGCCAAAGGCATTTGGTATAGGCCGAAGGGTGCCGATAGTAGGAAAATACCTGACATAATCTTAATTTTGAATTTCGAATGGATTTTAATTTATAAAAACATATCTTAAATAGTATCTCCTTCTTATATTCCAACATGGCAATTGAATACTCGTTTACAACAAAATGGAAAACGTCGGCTCCGCTGGACGACGTGTGGGAAGCAATTCGCCTGTCGCTGGAGTGGCCAATGTGGTGGAAGGATTTTATCTCGGTTACAGAATCAATACCCGGCGATGTAAACGGAATTGGAAGTATCAGAACCTATACTCTTAAAAGCCCCACCAGTTACAAACTGGCTTTCGATCTGCTACTCACACATCGTATTGACCGTAAATTACTAAAAGGCACCGCCAACGGCGACCTTACTGGCACCGGGGAGTGGCATTTTGATGAAAAAGACGGCTTTACCTTTATAGAATGCAGGTGGAATGTATGCACCACAAAAGGCTGGATGAATTTATTGGCGTTTATACTGCAGCCGGTTTTTAAGTATAACCACCGTATGGTAATGAAGAATGGTGCAAAATGCCTTCAAAACAGGCTGAGTGCAACAGTTACGGATATCAGCTAGCCTTGGGCAAACTGGATACCCAGAAATTCTGAACGTGCTCTGAAACTGCCTTCATATCCAGTTCATTCATGCATTTAAAATGTCCTTTCGGACAGCGGTTGTAGCCTAGTTTGCTGCAAGGGTGGCAGCCTATGGAGTTATTCTCCATGATGACCGATTGGCCCGCAATACGGTCGTTAAGGTTATTGAAACCGTAGTAAGGAAACATACCGATCTCAGGAGAAGTATTACCCCAAAGCGAAATGATGGGTTTCTGAAAAGCAGCGGCTATATGCATCAGCCCGGTATCGTTGCTCACAATAACCCGTGCGTACTTTACCAGTTCCGCAGATTCGTTCAGACTGAACTTGCCGCAGGAGTTGTAGATTTTCACCCGGTCACCCTCTGCTATTTCATTGCCTGCCTGCATGTCTTCTGGTCCGCCAAGCAGCATCACCGGGTAAGGCACTGCCTCGCAGAATGCTTTCCATTGCTCTATTGGGAGCTTTTTAGTGCTGTAGGAACCGCCGATCACACAGCCTACAAAACCACCCCAGTGGCTCATAGGGATATCAGTGTTGGCAATTCGTTTATCGGTTGGTAGAAAGTAGTCGAGACCCTTGCCGTCATTGAAAACGCCGAGCGATCGCACTGCTTCAAAATAGCGCTCTACAATGCTCTTATCGGGCATCACGTGCATTTTAAGATTCACGAGCAGCCACTTTTTGAAGTTGAGTTTGGGAAATGAGTAACTCTTTACGCCAAGTCCTTTTTTCACCCGCATGGTACGGAAGTTGTGATGGAGATCCACGACATGATCGAATTTCTCTTTTCTAAGGTATTCTATAACCGGATCGAGATCATCACTGAGGAAGTGGATGCGGTCAATGTAAGGGTTATTGGAAAGCATAGGCCCGTAAGCCGTTTTGGTGAGATAATGAATCTCAGCCTGAGGGTATTTTTGCTTCAAACAGCGAACAACAGGTGTGGTAAGTACAATATCACCAATAGACGAAAAACGGATTACCAGCACCTTCATAGGCATACGGAGCTATCAGAAATTTTGAAAGAAACAACAATATTGAGGCAACCTCTAATTAGGAGAATAAGACAATTCGCACCAGGCTTTATTGTCGGTTACTCCAAGTGCTTCTTTGGCAGTGTTACAGATACCTATTATGCTGCCCGAATACAATTTCGTATCAGGTATGGTTCCCAGCACTTTCACATAGATCGTTTTACCTGTGCTTGGATTATAAACCCTGATCACACTGCCACGCGGGCTGGTATTATGGAAGGCGTAAAACGTGTTGTTTTTCCCGGGTTTGTCGAAGAAAACGGCAGTGCCTTTTTCGGTAATAACGTTTGCACCATTGTTCGTCTGGCTGTTAAAAACACTATCCAAATTTCCGGGAATACGCGCCTTGACAGAATCGCGACCGGGGCGTTTCTTATATATTGGATAAGCCGCCTGTGTAGCAGGGTTTGATGTATCCAGAGATATCATCTTTACCCAACCAATAAACAACACCTGACCTTCTGTAAGTGTATTGCCGTGAAGGTTGTTCCATAGCCTCATCTGAGATTTTGTAACGCCTGCGTATGTACTGATGAGACCTATATCGTCCTTAGTTACTACATGGTAGTATAGCTCCTGAACATTGGAAAAAGATTGCTTTGTAGTATAAAAGTTTTCCTTTGTAACAGGAATGCTTACAACCGCACCGGCAGTGAATTTCTTCAAAATATCCGGTTCATTGGCGTTCTCAATAACACCATCCGATACATTGAAACGATAAGCAAGCATATGCAAAGTTTCGCCAAACTTCACGGTATACTTAATCGTCAGGCTGGGCCCTTTGTGGGTAGCAAACAAACTGTCGTTGGTCTGTGCCATTGTAGTAAAACCGGCACATGCACATAACAGTAAAAACAGGTATTTAAACATATTCAATTGAAATTATGCGGAAAAGTACAACAATTATGCCCAATTCCACAGGAGTTATTTAAATATTATCCACTATATGCCAAGTATTGATTTTTACTTAACAAATCAGAAAATTCGAATGAACCATTTAAAATAACTCTTCGGAAGACGCTCCCAGTTCCATCCTTATACGCCAATGTTTGGGCAGGTAGTTATTTACCCTGTTCCCCAACGCCTTTATCCACCCGAGTCCAAGGCCATTATACTTTACCACTTTCCATCCTTTTTCAATGTCTTCGATACCCATTTCCTCCCTTTTAAGGAACCTCAATGCCTGCTCTTTACTTACATCAACAAACGGAATATCAGCTGCTACATCTACGCTCAAGGCTACATCATGTGCTGGCAGCCAATCCTTACCAGACGGCATTCCCAGGTTCAAGCCTGCCTTTCGAAGATATACTTTCTGCTGCAATAAATGCCAGTCTTTTTCATGGTCCGGTACCATTGCGCTGAAATCTTCTTTGCCGGTAAGCAGGCAATTTATCGGCTGGTCACGAAGCAAGTACCCGGCTTGCTGCAATACTTTTGGATTGTGCTGCGACTTGAACCTGGGATATTGCAATGTTTCGGCCTGGTCATTCTTTCGTAAAGTTGCTATGTACAGCCCTTCACCTTTACTAATACCAGGAAAAAACCGGTAACCGGCCATTTTATTTATTGGCGATTCAGTTGTTATAATATTCCAGTTGCTCTGAATGTCTGTAGTTAAAGAGCTGACATCATAGGTCGACGCCAGCCAATCGAGTATTTGTTCGTCCTCGGCAGGAGAATAAGAGCAGGTAGCATAAACGAGCAGACCTCCCTCCTTCAAGGCCGGCCATATATCTGCCAGTATGCGTTGTTGCCTCTCGCCGCAAAGCTGCACATTTGCTTCGCTCCATTCGTTCAGTGCGCCAGCATCTTTGCGCCACAACCCAGATCCACTGCAGGGAGCATCAACAACAATTACGTCAAAATAACCCGTTAGTCGCCCCAGATCACGCGGGTCGTTGCTGGTTACCCAGGTGTTCATCTGCCCCCAGCGGGTCATATTCTCCTCCAATATTGTGGCTCTGGAGCGGATCACATCGTTTGAAATGAGCAAGCTGTCCTTGTCAAGCAGAGATGCGATAAGGGTGCTTTTGCCACCGGGTGCCGCACACAGATCAAGTACCCTGAGCCCAGTGCGCCCATCGAGGTGCTGTCTGAGTATACGATCGAGAAACATAGATGATGCCTCCTGCACATAGTAGGCACCGGTATGATAAAATGGATCTAATGTAAAAACAGGTCGCTCATTTAGGTAACGACCAGCCGGGCACCATGCAACCGGCTCATTGTCTGCAAACAAATGGCACTCTTTTCCGGGGTTGATCCTGATTGATGTGAGCGGCGGTTGGGTATGAGCAGCCAGAAATGTTGCTGCATCAAAACCGTTGATATTCCGGAGCTCATCAATTACTGAAGCGGGGAGGTTGTTCAAAAATGAATTGTGTTTGATTTCAAAAGTAATTAACTAATTTTAAAAGACACGCAAGTTGAGTTCTTGTACGCTTATAAATGAAACGAAGATTCAAGGAAAATTACCCGATACTATTAATACTGCTTATATCGCTGATGTTTGCAAAACTGCAATTCAATAAGAGATCGGGCAATGAGCAGGCTGTATGCGCATCTATTTGCGGCGATGCCCGCGGGTACTATGCCTGGTTACCAGCGATGTTTATTTACAACGATCTAAACTTTAAATTTTATGACAGCGTAGAATTCAAAAGCACATTCTGTGGCGACAATAAGGATGTGCCTATGCTGGATTACAGAAAAACGTTTGAAGGTAAGACCATGGATAAGTACTATCCTGGTGCTTCTTTTATGATGCTTCCCTTCTTTTTAATAGCACACTTCACCACTATTTATTTCATTCATGAATTGCCGGACGGCTATTCATTTTATTATTTCAAGTTGGTACCACTGGCCGCGTTCTTTTACTACTTCATGGGGATGTTGTTCTTTTTGAAATTACTTGGGAAGCTAAGGCTAAATAATGTGCAGAAGACGTTGACTATTTTACTACTTACATTTGGCAGTAACATTATCTATTATACAATTGATGCTCCTTTATATTACCACATTTATTCGTTTGCGCTCATTGCTGTTTTTCTGTATTTCGCATTTAGTATAAAGGAAATGCCGACGGTCAAAAACATTTCCCTGATCTCGTTTATTACAGGGTTGATGTTCATAACCCGCCCGGTTAATTTATCGATACTACTTATGCTACCTTTCATTTTGGGGAGCGAACTGAAAGTTATTTCTCTTTCAATTCTGTAACAAAGGCGATTGCTTGTGAGTATGCTGCCGGTTTTATTGATGCCAGCAATACTGTTTGGTCTATACAAAACAGCCGTGGGGCATTATTTCGTTTACTCGTATGATCAGGAGGGATTTGATTTTTTACATCCGCATTTCTGGCAGTTTCTAATGCATTACGACAACGGTCTATTCTCATACATGCCATTACTAGCAATGCCCTTTCTATTCATTTTTGCTTGGTACAGAAAGGATAATAAAACAATTGTATTAGGCGTTGCAATCACCCTACTGATTACGATTTACGTGCAAAGCTCCTGGTGGTGTTGGTATTACGGGTACTCATTCGGTGCAAGGACGATGCTTGACTTTTTGCCACTCTTTGGCATTCCATTAGCTATATCTATAAAAAACGCAAACTTGAAGAAGCATTTCTACTTGCTGCCTGTCTACGTTCTTTGTTGTGTATGCACACTGATTTTATATCAACAGAAGAGTGCTAACCACATGATGAGTAGCTACCCTATCAAAGATTACTGGCCGGCCTTAGGCAGCCCGTTTGGACTGAAATAACGCCGCCGATTACAATTGAAAATCAATACCAGTATAGTTATGCGGGGTAATCGCCTTTAGCTCCTTTTTCAGCTTCGCAGTTACCTTTAGTGTGTCAATAAACTCGTGTATATCCTGCTTAGTGATGCTTGTTTTGCCGCGTGTGAGTGCTTTAAGTGCCTCGTATGGCTGCGGGTAATTTTCGCGGCGCAAAACTGTTTGAATAGCTTCTGCCACCACTGCCCAGTTGTGGTCCAGATCTTCATCCATTTTCTGTTTGTTCAACAGTAGTTTTCCGATGCCTTTTTCTATAGAACATAATGCCAGAAAACTATGACTGAGCGGCACGCCTATATTACGAAGCACAGTGCTGTCGGTAAGATCACGCTGCAAGCGACTGATTGGTAATTTTGCGCTCAGGTGTTCATAAAGTGCGTTTGCAATGCCCAGATTGCCCTCTGCGTTTTCAAAATCAATTGGGTTCACTTTATGAGGCATAGCACTACTGCCTACCTCGCCTGCTTTTACCTTTTGCTTGAAATACTCCATGGATATATACTGCCATATGTCGCGGCAAAAATCTATGAGTATAGTATTGATACGCTTAAGCGCATCAAACTGAGCAGCAATGTTATCATAGTGTTCGATCTGGGTAGTGTATTGCATTCTCTCCAGGCCCAGCTTTCTGTTCACAAAATCGTTGCCGAATTTCTCCCAGTTGATCTGCGGGAATGCTACATGATGTGCGTTGAAATTGCCTGTGGCTCCACCAAATTTTGCAGCAAAAGGGATATTGAAAATCTGATCGATCTGTCCTTCCAACCGCTCCACAAAAACCATAAACTCCTTGCCTAGATTTGTTGGCGACGCAGGTTGTCCGTGAGTACGAGCGAGCATTGCTACACTCTTCCATTCAACGGCCATATGGTACATCTTCAGATGAATATTCAATAGCAACGGAAGGTATTGTTCTTCGAGCGCTTCCTTCCAAAGCAGAGGTACGGCAGTGTTATTAATATCCTGAGAAGTAAGTCCAAAATGGATCCATTCCACGCTATCCCCTGCCCCAAGTGCCATTAGTTTCTCCTTCAGGAAATACTCAACAGCCTTTACATCATGGTTGGTAGTGCGCTCAATTGTTTTTATTTGCTTTGCGTCTTCTTCGGTGAATTGCTCATAAATGGCACGCAACTTTGCCGGCTTCACTTTGGCAGGTAACGTGATTACCTTTTTTTCAGCTAGAAAAAGAAAATACTCAACTTCCACCCTTACACGGTAGAGTATCAGTCCGAATTCGGAAAAATAGGGAGAAAGTGATGCCAGTTGTGAACGGTAACGCCCGTCTATCGGGCTAATGGCAGTGAGTGCGTTTAATTCCATGGCGCAAAGATATAATAAACTTTACAGCCCGAAAATTCTATGACCCTAAAGACGTTCAAAAACAGAAAGCATCCTTATCAGCCTGCCTCTTTTTCCAGGGCGGCATCGAGTATTCTTAGCTGTTCCTGCAACGATATACGTAACTCATGCAGTGTGTCGCGGTCGTAGTCTTCCACTTCATCGTCGGCACCTATGCCCAGCTTTTGCTTGATTCGCCTGATCTTTTCTCTTGTTTCAGAACCCTTTGTTGGGGCATACAACATACCAACAACTACGCCAGCGAGTACGCTAACAGATACCGTAATTAACAGACTTTTTGCTCTCATATTTATTGGTTATTAAGTAGTAAGACTATCTAATTTACGGCTGACCCTGTTCAGCTGCTTCTGCAATACTTCTTTGATCTCTTCCAGCGATTCCTGTCCATCGTCTAAACCTCCGTTAACGGCACCGATCAATTTTTTGCTTTTCTTAACTATTTTCTTTCTTGTATCACGACCTTCAGCAGGGGCATACAACACTCCGATTGCCACTCCAACTGCAACTCCTGCGCCAACCGCCAATAATACCTTTCCTAATCCGTTCATGATTTCAAAATTTTGATTGTTTTGTATAATAAAGATAGCACTTACTATAATGACTGTAGATGACGATAGTCATGAATCAGCTCCGTGATAGAGCCGAAGCTGAACATTAACAGAACTTTGGCACAGTATTTGCAACGGTTGTATCATTCAATATTCTGTAACTAAAAACCAAAAATTCTCCATGAAAAAACTCAGCATCCAATTATCTCTTTTAACGGTTATCTGTGTATGTGCATGCACCAAGAGTTATAACAACCAGGGAACACCTAATGGTTCATACACTTTACAATCAGCTTTTGCCAGCCTTGCAGTTTTGCCTAAAACAGTAACGATAAATGCAGGTACCGGCGGCACTTTTGCAGGGAACCGCGGCACCCGCTATATCGTTCCAGCGGGTGCATTTAAGAAAAGTGATGGCACTATAGTTACCGGCAATGTAGATGTAACTGTATCAGAATTTGTTAAGAAGTCAGACATGCTTTTTTCGGGCGTGCTACCCATTACCGCAACAGATGCATTGATATCCGGAGGTGAAACAAACCTCACTGCGAAACAAGGTGGACAAGACCTGCAGATGGCACCCGGAAAGAAATACCAGGCCAACATTCCGCAAAAAAACCCAACACCCGGATTATCACTTTTTACAGGTACCAAAGATCCGGTTACCAACACGGTAATCTGGAAGCCAGCCAATGACACTTCCGGCCAGATCATTTACAACGGCGACACGGTGTCCATACTTTCCACAAACGTCAATTTCGCAAATGCTGACCGTTTCTTTACCAATCCTCAATATCAGTCATTCACCATTTCGCTGAGCGCAGATGGTATTGCGATGAACGATTCGGTGGCAGCGTTTGCACTTTTCGATAACTACAACGGTGTTTGGCCTATGATGGCGATAATAAACCATGTAGTTAATGAAAGCCACCTGCCCAGCACGCCGGTACACTTTGCTGTAATATCCATTATTAAAGGAAATTTTTATGGAGGCCTACTTGGCGTAACACCAACAACAGGCAGTAACTATACAATGGTACTTAAAAAAACAACCCCATCAGCTTTTAAAGCGCAGATAGACGCTTTACCATAAACCTCACCTACCATCTTTACCTATCACCATGAAAACAAAACGGTATCCTGCGCGTTTCCAAAGGATACCGTTTTTACGGTATTGCGTGGTCGATCTGGATTGTTCACTTTTGCAAAGAAAGAAAATTCATTTTTTGTAAAAGTTCATCAATTCACTCCAAAAACTCAATACAATGAAAAAGAATCTACTTCTATTTTTACTTGCGTGCACAGTTCTATTTACTGCCTGCTCAGACTATGGCAAGAAAGTAAAGATCAATGAATACACTGAGGTGTACTACAAGGGAGAAGGCGTTACAGAAACAGACGCAAAAAAGCTAGGAGACTATATTGCAAACACTTACAAAGATTCAAAGAACAACAAGTCGTTTCAGTTAGTAAAAGACAGCGGGCAATACGTGATAAGGATGGTGATAGATCCTGAAAAAGTAAAAGACAACAGTCTGGATGTGAGTTTTATGGCGTTGCCATTCCTGTTCGAAAGTCAGGTTTTCAGTGGTAACAAAGTAAAACTGATACTAACCGACAACCTGTTTAAGGATGTAAAAACATTTCGCGGAACCGGCGAGAGTAAACCGGATACACTAACTAAATAAAGGTATTAGTAACTATTGATCCAATAAAAACGTAGACCAGCAGATTCTGTTTGAACTGTATTATCCCGTTTCGAAATACGGGTGCACATTATGCGTTTACAATTTCGGTAGATAGTAAAATAACCTTTCCTCCATTGCAAGTTTATCCCAATGACTTTATGTTCCTGATCATCAACCCTGTTTTGAAAAAAAATAAATGACAATAAACTATCAGCGAAAAAAACTGAGGGTTCAAGGAATATCCAAATCAACAATTGCTGGAATATCCTTCACAACAAATCACCAGATAGTTAGGAAACAATCTATTAAAAGTACCTCACCCACAAGCGGCGACCACCATAATTATTGCCTTTGTAATAATGGTGTTTGGGATGACGATCAGTACTCCAATTCTTGTACTGAGGCCTGCGCCAAAGACATGAAGAAAGCAAGGTAACAGCAAATAGCAACAAAAATATTTTTAGCAAGGTTTGCATGTGTAATATATCTTTCAGCAAAGAAAATAAAATAAATCTAATCTTGTATACCTATAGCCAATTTTATTAGGCCAATATTAATTACGGCTTTATATGATGCCTGCTTAGCCGTCTTCTTTCCTTTTTTGTACGGTTCTTAAACTCGGTATGCCCGGCATTCCATTTCTTCAGCCGCTCGCGCTTTTTATGTTTGAACAGGCGGTGCTTATGATGTTTCTTGTTTCCGGTGCCGGCAATAGCAGCATCCGGAGCAACAAGGCCTAACATACAAATGATTATGACAAAACGGACCAAATGTTTCATGATTGAAATATATGTTTACAAAAATAGAACAAAAGTTGTAAGCACATCAAAATAAAAACCACGCCAGAGGCTTCAAACTAACAAAAAAAGAAATGCCTTTCTTTTCCAAGAAAGGCATTTCAATATTTACCGTTCAGAACGAACTATTGTTCAATAACTAAATGGAACACCTGATTTCCGGTTGTAGAACGCAGGTTAAGTATATACATTCCGTTTGATACATTATTCAACTGGATACTGCTGTTGATTGTACCGTTATCCACCTTAGCGCTACCGGTATAAACTGTCTGCCCCAGCATGTTAGTAACATCGACAGAGATCATCTCATCAGTTGTGCTGATGGTGCCTTTCAGTGTGAAATTACCATTGTTCGGGTTTGGCAACAATTTGATATCAGAGGTCAAAGCAGTAACGTTCTGAACGCCAACCGGGATGACATGAACCGTTACTGATGCCGAACCTAACGTGCCGGCACATGTGCCACTGCTCCATACATTGCAGGTAACCAGATCACCCTCGTTGTAAGTATTGTTCATGTACTGAGGACTAACCGCACCAGGAACATCATTACCATTAATCTTCCACTGGTAGGTAGGATTAGAACCAGCATTGGTTGCTACTGCATCCATTGTAATAGTAGTTCCGCCAGGTACCCTTAAGCCCGGATTAGAATTAATAGAAACCGTTGGCGTAACTGGTGAAGCTACGGTCATAGTAGCCGGAGCTGAGATTGCAGTATCCAGCATTCTGCAACGGTAGTTGCTATGCAGAATACAAGTGAATACATCTCCATTAGCCGGTACTGTGCTGTAGGTATTACCAGTAGAACCTACCGGATTACCGTTCTTTTTCCATGTATAAGAAGGTGCAGTGCCACCGTTACCTGGTACAGCCGTAAAGTTAACGGTAGTACCCTGACAGATCGTAGTGCCTGGATTAACAGCAACAGCTACATATGGCATTTGCGAAGTGTTTACATGTACGTTCATTGAATTAGTTGCTACTGCAGGTGTTGCACAAGTAGCATTGCTTGTCAACTGAACAGTAACATGATCACCATCAACAGGAACATAGCTGTAGCTATTGCCTAAGCTGGCAACCGGCACACCATTAATTGACCATTGATAAGAAGGTGCAGTACCTCCGTTAACTGTAACACCAGTAAACGTTGTAAAAATGCCGGCACAAACAGTATCACCTACGCCTGTAGAAATTGTAACAGCAGGCACTACAACAGGTGTAGAAGCAACAGCAGCAGTACCTGTCATAGCAGTAGTGCAACCAGTAGATGCATTAGTCGCTGAAACAGAATAAGTTGCTATCGCAGTTTGTAGTCCGAAATCGATTGCGCCTCCTGTACCCGGAATAGTAACTACAGGTGAAGCGCCAACAGAAAGTGTATAGTTAACACCAGACTGAGAACCAGACAGACCAATATGCACACCTGCTCCGCCTGCACAATAGTTGCCGCCACCGGTTACTGTATAAACAACAGGATTAGCATTTACGGTAATTACTACGCTGCCGGCCATTGTGCTGGTACATCCGGTAATGTTATCTACGGCAATAACTGTATATACGCCAGGAACTGTAATCAGTCCGTAATCAATAGCGAGACCAGTTCCTGCCATTGGGCTACCTACCAAAACAGAACCGCCACGATATAGTTTATACGTTACTCCGGTATTTGAACCACTCAAATTGATATGAACCCCTGGTCCACCAGCGCAGAAACTACCACCGCCTAAAACGGTAAACACTGCAGGTGCCGGGTTAATCGCAACAACTGATGAGCCTGTCATTAACTTGCTGCAACCCGTTGTTGTATTGGTAGCCATTACTGTATAAGTACCAGCAGAAGTTTGGTTGCCGAAGCTGATAGGACCACCAGTGCCCGCAACAGGAGTACCAGTAGGAGACCCATCGATGAGCAACTGATAAGAAACACCCATAGTTGAATTTGACAAACCAATTGCAACACCCGAACCGCCAGCGCAATAGCTGCCACCGCCTGTGGTAACAAACGAAACAGGCAATGAATTAACAACTACGTTAGCAACACCGGTCATCATGCTTGTACAACCGGTGATACGGTTTGTTGCCATCACTGTATAGTTACCGGCAACGGTAAGTGCTCCTAAATTAAGTATTGAGCCATTTCCGTTTACAGATGGTCCGTAAGGCAAACCTGAGAATATCAATTGATAGCTGCAAGTTGTATCAGAACCATCCAGACCGACATTAACCCCAGTGCCACCACTGCAGTAACTACCACCGCCTGTAACATTATGTGCGGTTGGCAATGAGTAAATCACTACCGACATTGCACCACCCATATTGTTTACACAGCCAGTTGTAGCATTTGTGCCTACTACTGAATACGAACCAGCAACTGTTTGAGCCGGGAATGACATAGCAATGCTGGTGCCCATTTGCGGGAAGCCGACAGGTGCTGTACCTCTAAACAACTGGTAGCTTACACCTGCACCCGAACCACTGAGCGTTGGGATCACACCAGCACCACCGATACAATAGCCAGCACTGCTGCCTGTAAGGATGTATGCAGCAGGAAGAGGATCAACAATAACGTTTGCAGAACCTGACATATTAATAGTGCAACCAGCAGTATTGTTAGTTGCAACCACAGTATAGTTACCAGGAGCAGTCTGCGAACCGAAATCTAATGCAAAACCGTTGCCCGCAAAAGATGAACCAACGGTAGACAAACCGTTATATAGCTGATAAGAAATACCAAAATCAGAACCACTCAGCATTACATGAACGCCAGATCCGCCACCACAGAAATGACCGCCACCGGTTACATTAAATGCACCCGGCAATGGGTCAATTGTGATGGTCACACTATTTGACATCCAATTAGCGCAACCAGTTATCGGGTTGGTTGCCCGAATTGTGTAAACTCCAGCGGCAGTCTGCAGACCAAAATCAATGCCATATCCGAAGCCTGGCTGTGTTGTGCCAACCGGGTTACCATTATTATACAACTGATAGTTACAACCAAATTGGGTAGACGAAATTAAAACGTGCTGCCCTATTCCACCGCTGCAGTAGTGACCACCCCCAGTTAAAGTAAATTGAATTGGCAACGGATTTACTACTACGCTTACCGTATCAGCCATGTTGCTGGTGCAGCCAGTAGTTAAACCAGTAGCTACTACTCTGTATGCTCCTGCAACAGTTTGCACCCCAAAACTCAAAGCAGCTCCGGTGCCAGGTAATCCAAAACCAACAGGCGCAGAACCGTTATATAACTGATAACCTGTTCCGATATCTGTATTGTCGAGGGCAACTGTAACACCTGCACCTCCAACACAGTAACCACCACCACCGGTAACATTATGAACAACAGGTAAAGGACTAATTCCGATAACTGCATTACCAAACATATTACCTATACATGAAGTTCCAGATCCGATAGCTACAACAGTATAAGTACCTGTGCCATGATATCCAAAATCAATGCTGCTGCCAGTACCTGGTACCAGACTACCAATTGGTGTAATACCACCATATAACTGATAGTTAGTGCCTATGTCAGAACCATCAAGACCCACAACAACACCACTGCCTGAAGGACAATAATTGCCTGTACCGGTTACAGAGTAAACGGTAGGTTGAGTTGAGATATTGATGGTTTTAGTACCCCACATATTTGACGAGCAACCAGTAGCCGGATTTGACGCCGTTGCTGTGTAACTGCCTACTGCTGTCTGATAGCCAAAATCGATTGACGTACCAACACCAGTAATCGGACTACCAGCTAAAACCAAACCATTTGATAACTGATAGGAGATACCAGCCTGAGAACCGCTTAAGCCGATGTGAACACCCAAGCCACCAATGCAATAATCACCACCGCCAGTTAATATCTGCACTGTTGGCAGCGGATTAACTACTACTGTCGCACTACCAGTCATTGTTCTCAAACAACCCGTAAGTGCATTTGTAGCTTTTACTGTGTACACTCCGCCAATGATCTGGTATCCGAAATCAAGCGTACCACCTGTGCCTGCCATAACGGTACCAATTGGTGAAGCACCTATATATAACTGGTA
Source organism: uncultured Bacteroidota bacterium (assembly GCA_903829015.1). Classification (GTDB taxonomy): domain Bacteria; phylum Bacteroidota; class Bacteroidia; order Chitinophagales; family Chitinophagaceae; genus Nemorincola. The sequence goes on along the minus strand of CAIKOJ010000187.1, from coordinate 5,952 downwards.
GTTTACCCCCGGATCAGAAGAAGTAAGACCAATCTGAACACCACTACCGCCTGCACAGAAATTACCACCGCCTGTTACGGCATAGGTGGCAGGAAGTGCATTAATATTTATAACAGCAGAACCGTCCATTACGGAACTGCAACCTGTAGAAGGATTAATTGCTTTAACTGTATATGTACCTGCTGCTGTCTGGAGGCCAAAGCTAAGCGCAAAGCTGCTGCCAGCAACCGGAGTACCTACGGGAGCAATACCATTATACAACTGATAGTTGATGCCAACAACCGAACCTGAAAGACCAACATTTACGCCACTGCCTCCAGTACAATAATTACCGCCACCGGTAACATTAAACACTGCAGGTAACGGATTAACAGAAATTGCGATAACACCTGACATTGAGTTGGTGCAACCGGTAACCGCATCGGTAGCCACTACGGTGTATGATCCGGCCGTAGTCTGCAAGCCGAAATTTAAACCAGAACCTGTAGTACCGGCAACTGCGCCACCAACAGGAGTTGTTCCACGGAACAACTGATAGTTTACGCCCGAAGCAGAGTTTGATAATAAAATAGCATATCCTGATCCACCTGCACAGTATGTGCCGCCGCCAGTTACAAAATAAACAGCAGGTAATGCGTTAATACCTACGCTTGTACTACCACTCATTGTATTTACACAACCTGTAACCGTATTTGTTGCTCTTACTGTGTATACACCAGAGGCAGTGATCAGACCAAAAGTTATGGCGGTACCAGTGCCTGATACGGGAGTACCAACAGCAGTAACACCATTATATAATCGATAGCTGATACCAGCATCTGAATTAGCTAAACCGATACTAACTCCTGTTCCGCCGGTACAATAGTTACCACCACCTGTAACGGTATAAGCACCAGGGAGTGGATTAACAACGATAACTGCACTACCAGCCATTGTATTTACACAACCTGTAGTTGTGCTGATCGCTGTAACGCGGTAAGTACCCGGAGTAGTGAATGTGCCAAAAGCGAGGGCACTGCCTGTGCCAGCCAAAGGAGCGCCGATTGGCGTGCCGCCGTTGGTTAGAACGTAATTAACGCCAAGCGTTGAACTGCTTAAACCAACATTTACACCAGTTGCACCGGCACAAATGTTGCCGCCGCCTGTTACGTTATAGACATTAGGCAAAGCAGTTACAGTAATATTTACACTACCCGTCATAACTGCTGTACAGCCAGTACCAGGCAATGTAGCCGATACTGTATATGTACCCGCTGCTACTTCCAGACCAAAATCAAGAGCTGCACTTGTACCCGAAGCAGCTGTAAGCAATGTAGCACCATTGTATAAATAATAGTTTGTACCAACCACAGAACCACTTAACCCTACACGCAGACCACCTGTACCAGAACAGTATGAACCACCGCCGGTAACGTTGAATGCAGTTGGTAATGGATTGACAACTACAGTTGCGCTACCCACCATTGTGTTAGTGCATCCGGTAGAAGAGTTTGTAGCCAACACTGTATAAACGCCAGGATTAGTAACGGGAGCAAAAGCTATTGCCACACCAGTGCCTGTAACCGGTGCACCATAAGGCGAGCCGCTTACATACAACTGATAACTAACTCCTAAAGAAGAACCGCCAAGTCCAACAGGAACGCCTGTACCACCAAGACAGAAATTACCTCCGCCCGTTACACTGAATGGAGTTGGAAGAGGATTAGCAGAAACTACCGCTGTACCTGACATGTTAGATGTACAGCCTGTAACAGTGTTTGTAGCTACAGCAGTATAAGTACCGCCTACGGTCTGTGCACCAAAACTTATTGAAGCACCGGTACCTGCAACTGCGCCACCAACCGGTGTAACACCGTTGAACAACTGGTAATTAATGCCAACTATTGAACTAGAAAGTCCAACATTAACCCCTGCACTGCCAATACAATATCCACCGGTGCCTGTCATAGAGAATACAGCTGGCAATGGATTAATTGTAACGGTTGCACTACTGCTCATATTAGATGTACAACCAGAAATTGGATTTGTTGCAACAACAGTGTAAGTACCAACTGCGGTTATAGAACCAAAATTAAAAAGTGTACCTGTTCCTGAGAATGAAGAAACACTTCCAGTGCCAACTTTGAAGAGTTGATAATTAATACCAGAAGCAGAACCATCTAAACCTACGTTTACACCAGAACCACCGGTGCAATAACCACCACCACCCGAAACATTAAATACCGTTGGTACTGGTAATACAGTAACAAGAGCAAAAGAACTCATTGTAACCGCACAAGGACTACCGATATTTGCAACTACCGTGTAGCTGCCGCCAACCGTTTGTGGACCAAAACTAATTGCAGAACCAGTACCTAGTATTGGAGATCCGGTTGGACTGCCACTTACAAGTAACTGATAGCTAACTCCGGCGTCTGAGCCACTCAATCCAACATTCACACCTGTGCCACCGGCACAGAAACTACCACCACCTGTTACAGAGAACGTACCAATAGTGCTAACAACACCTAAAGTCTGCGAAGTAGTACAGCCATTAGGGAAAGTGTAAACAATTGTTGTAAGACCTGTAGTAAGAGAAGTTACAACACCGGTAGACGAACCGATTGTTGCTACTGCAGTGTTGCTGCTTGTCCAGGTACCACCGGAAATTGAGTTAGTGAGTGTTGTGCCCAAACCGGTGCAAAGACTAAATGTGCCGGTAATAGGTGCGATAGTATTTACTGTTACCGGAGCAGTAGTAATACAACCTGTTGGAGCAGTATAAGTAATAGTTGGGTTGCCACCTGCAACACCGGTTAAAATACCTGAGGCAGAACCAATGGTTGCAAGAGCTGTATTACTGCTTGACCATCTACCACCAGCGGTAGCATCTGTGAGCGTAAGTGTAGACGCAGGACAAACAGTGCCGGTACCTCCTATTGATGCAGGTAAAACGTTAACGTTAAAAGTATTAGCAACTGAAGAACCGGTTGTACAGCCGGTAAGCGTAGCTATAGAAGTAATTGTAAGCGTTGTAGACCCTGCTGACGTCAAAGAAGACGTAGTAAACGTACCGGTGCCTGCCGCAAAAACCATTGTTGCGGTATTACCTGTTGCAGTGTTTGCACCAGACAGGTTATAAGTAACAGTGTAAGTACCGTCAACCAATGAAGCTGCGTTTACTGTAACGTTAGTAGCACTACCTATACAAGGAATACCAGCAGAAGGAATTGCGATGCCTGCAAGATTCGGTGTAATAGAAACGGCAGTGGTGCTAGAAGCAGGAGTTAATCCTGAGCAACCGGTAGTAAAGTTAACTGTAACAGTTTTGCTTCCGGCTGTGAGCCACTGAAGAGTAACTGTATTACTTGCCGAACCAACGCCACCACCTGTAATCACGTAATCGGTACCAGCAATGCCAGGAACGCTCCAAACATAGTTTAACTGACCAGGCTGTGTTGTATAAGTAACATTCACACCAGAGCAAGTAATTGCTCCAGGCGATGAAGTAAATGTTGGTGTTAATGTTGCGCTGTTAACCACAATTGGACTTGTAGTTGCAACTGTAGAACATGGACCAACCGTAGCTGTTAAAGTGTAAACGCCTGCATTTGCAGGAACAACACCCGACACATTTGCATTGATCAAAGAAGCATTTGTGATACCTGTGCCGCCCGGACCTGACCATGCATAGCTGGTTGCACCAATTGCAGCACCAGTAAGTGTAAGATTATTACCTACGCAAATAGGTGTTGGCGATGCAGTAGCATTAACACTGGTTGGAACCGGATTTACGGTAGCTACTACTGCTGTGCGAGTACCTGTTGAAGTATTAACAGTTACATTCCAATTGTAAAAATAACAACGTGCGCCGTATCCGGTGTAAGCACCGGAAGTACCCGTTGCTGTAGAGTTACCACCAGCATCACCGGTAAGAGCAAAGCCATTTACAGTTGTGGGGTAAGGACCATAAGTACTATTTGATGCCCCTCTGTATATCTGTGCCGTACCGGAAGTTGAACCTCCTAACTGATAGTTTGTTGCACCAGCAGGCACTGAAAAATTCAACGGAATAGTAACAGGCACAGTGTTAGATACCTGACCAGAGGTAATTGTAATCGGACCTGCAGTTGCAAGCGGAGTGCCGGTAGTACTACCGTAGTTGTTACACATTACGATGTATAGTGTACCTGCAGCTGAAGGATAAACATCAACAGAATTGATAGTACATGGCGCTGTAGTAGAAAAGTAATGCAGATCGGTACGCTGATTCATGTTGTAGGTAGCGGTATTCGTAGAAAGGTCTGTTAAAGTACCCGCCTGAATTGTTGCACCCTGAAATGCTTCTGCGTAATAAGGGGTATTTGAACTAATAGAAGGAGTAGTGTAAGCGTTTCCTGTGAAAAGGCTTGTACCGCCTGTAGCAGTAGTGTACCAGTTTACAGAACCACCTGCTGCAGGTGTCGCATTGAGCGTAACCGTTCCTGTGCCACAGCGGCTACTCGGTGTTGTGCCAGTAATTGCAGGACTAATTATTGTAACGGTACCGGTAGCGCTGGTAGAGCCTGAAACTGTACCCGTAGATACAGTAACATCACCTGATGCTATGGCATTCACGGCGATGGTATTACCCGCTACGGCTCCGGTATTTACCACCGGAACAATGAAGAAATAATAGTTAGAACCGGCAATAAGCGGATAAACCGTGCTCAAGGTAAGCGTTTGCAACCCAGCGGCACCAGCTGTCATTGAGCCAGTTGGAACAGCGACCGAACCATTGAAGGAATTGCTAATAGTGTTGACATACAATACAAAAGAAGCGATATCACTTGTAGTGTATGAGCCTGTAGTGGTGAATTGCACCTGAGTTAGGTTGTCGTTACTACCTGACTGACTAAGGGAAAAGTTGTCGATAGGGGCACCAGCAGAAGGTGTACTGTAATTAACGAGTGCGCCAATATTGGTTGCGGGTACCGTTACACCAGCTAACGTGGTTGTCTGGCTGAATACTTTTGAGTTACCTGCGCAGCAAATCAAAAACAACAGAACGGCAACCAATGGTTTGCCTATGTTTCTCCATTTCGCAGTCTCACGCTTTCTTGCGAGATCTTTTGAAGATGAAGAACGGACAGACCCTAATAAAACAGATTTTGTAAAATTTCCCATACAGGCACTTTTAGTGTTTACAATTTAAATAAAATACCAACAATCACTAATGCACATCCCCTCCCCCACAAACCAATCGAAAAAGAAAAAGCTCTAAGACAAATTGGTTAATAAGATCGTTAATGCACATTAATAATGCTTCCCAAATATAGTATAATTCTTAGTAGTTTTATAGCTACCGGGGCAATAATTTAGTTTTACGTGAAAATCGGCCGAATTCAGTCAAAACAAGGTAGATAATTCAGGTTGAATCATCCTTCGAAAATCAATAAACATATGCAGTATTTACAATTTAATACCGCCCATATTTATAATTTTATTAAATTGATGCTCTGAAACTGAGCTTACCGATAATCTGCCAATACGGATCAATCCCATATCTGCAAAATCTGCATCCGATTTCATTTGAGCTAAAGTGACCGGCTCTCTAAAAGCTTTAAGTGGCTTCAGATCCACAACTACCCAGTTCGGGTCATCGGATGTAGGATCCTGATATGACTCTTTTACTACCTCGGCTATACCTACTACGGCCAACCCCTCGTTGCTGTGATAATACAGCACGCGATCGCCCTTTTTCATTGCCCGCAGATTATTACGAGCTGCGAAATTACGCACGCCCTCCCATGCAGTTTTTTTATCTTTTACAAATTGATCCCAACTGTAAACAGAAGGCTCCGACTTAACCAACCAATAGTTCATAGATACAAAATTAAACAAGAGAATCTGAAAACCGAATAACCTTAAATGTTAGAAAGCACTCTGTTTCCATTTTTATGACAGAGATTTTTATCAGCTACGAAATTGCAA
>CAIKOJ010000186.1 GCA_903829015.1 uncultured Bacteroidota bacterium | reverse complement strand
TTAATTATTTCAGCCATTCTTTAATCACGCTGCTGTCCAGTTCCGGGTAGGTAGTATTGGCTTCTACCGTGCCGTTGTTTACCCACAATATCTGAGGAAACTCGCCGCCGGTGTATTTGTTAAATGGTTTTTCCTCCATTCTTGTGTAGGGCATGTCTTCTGCTTTGCTGTCTTTCCAGAAAGAGGATAACGCAGTGTCGGTACCTCCAATAATAAAATAGAAGGGAAGGGTAGTATCGCCGTTCTTCATGTTGTGCATTTTTAGAGCGGCTCTGCGGCAATGCATACAGTTGCGGCTAAGGAATGCGATGATGTGTTTGCCTTTTGTAAGGTCAAACGGCGGTGCATATTGCTGGTCAGCATACATGGCGGTGAAATCCAGCTTATACTGCCTGAACACCGGGAAAATGATATAGCCTGTTGTGAACACACAAGCCAGCACCACTGCCGGAATCCAATCGGATAGATAGAACGAGATACCCCTGTGGCGCCTGATCAGTAAAGCCAGCACCACAAGTATCAGCGCATTTTTTAGCAGAGACACCGATGGGCTCATCCAAATCGTGTCTCCGAAACAACCACAGTTGACATCGTTGCCCACTTTTGCCCAAAGCCAAACGAGATAGATACTGAATATGGTTACAAGTGCAAAAGCCGCTTTCAACACCCATTTGCGCAGACCAAAGAAATGCAGTGCGATCAGTGCACCCAGCCCGGCTTCAAGCGCTATAAAGAAACGTGCAGCAATTGAGGCAGTCAGGTAATGTACGCCCAGTCTGCCTGCTATATTATATTCAAACGCCTGTATCGTGGGAGCCAGTTTGGTATAAGCCGAATATACAAACAGGCAACCTGTAGCTATGGATAATAGTATATAAAATGCCGACAGTAGTTTACGCATCGTTGCTTCAAATTGTCTCCAAAAGTAGGCATTCTTGAAATGGGTGTTAAACACAAATTGGCATTGGATTATTAAAGCATATGATGTTTTTAATTTTTAAACAATTACCTACATTCGCAAAAACCATTCTTATGAAGAAAATTCTTGCAATTCTATCTATCGCAACATTGTTTGCCACAACAACTGCTACACAAACCGGTTGTATTAAGAACAGTACAAGTAATCCCATTATCAATATCCCGGATATTTCTAATTTCACAATCCAGTCGGTTTCCAGTTTCGTTTCCGGAGCATCGTCAATGGTGTCGGTTGCCTCTAGTACACTTGCCAGTGGTACCTATACTATACACTTTAACCTAACCGGTGCCAATAACCTTATGAGTCAGGTGGCAACGATGGTATTTTCTGCCGGCCAGGGTACGTTTTCTACTCCTACACTTCCAACCGCAGGCAACACAAACATTACCATTACTTCAATTTCCAATTCGTCCGGCGGCACTGAAACATTCAGCATGCCTGTAACCAAACAATTCTCCGATTCTACCGGATTGATCACCTGTAAGATAAACGGGGTTGATTACCGGGCTACACATGCCAACGCAATGTGGTTGGGTGCCGGAAGCATACTATCAGTGCACGCAACATTGTGGGAACCACTAACTACGATTACAGTATATTGGGATGGTTACAATGGCACAGTAGGCTCCAGATATTATAATGAGAATGACCTCAATAGTTCTTCGCCGACCTCAACTTTTAACGGAAGCGCGGCATACAGTGCCCCTGGGTTGGCCAGACTTTCAGCCAATGGTAACATTACTGTTAGTACAATATCCACCGCAAAAATTACTGGTACATTTCAGTTTACCTGCGATGGCAGTGATTCCATCAGAGTCACCAATGGCGCATTCTCCTGTAAACTGAACTAGGTAGGTAATTCAGGAAATAACAATGTACAGGGGCTGCAATTGATCTTGCAGCTCACATTGTTTTTCTACAGAATGGAACATGTGGCGACTGTGCCGCTTGTATTGTATGTAGATTGGGCATCTGCACATTGCGATGCAGCATACGACCTGGTAACATTATTGAACGGTAAGTCCACAGGGTGAGTGCTTCCTGATACCGTGATTTGGCAACGGCAGGTATAGTTACCGGCAGGATCCGAATCATTTGTTTTGCTGCACGATGCGATGATGCCAGCTGAAAGTAATACAACCAGAACGGAAAATGGGACGAAACGTTTCATAGATACCACGAATTAGTAGGCTAAAGTTAATTGATAATTTGGGAACGACCTATTAATATTTGCGCTAATTCTATGTTTTTATTAGTTTTGAATGCTGCAAATTTTTGAGAAGCTGGACATTTTTTTGTGAAATATCAGGGTATTGAAAATAAAATAAAAAATATTAATTTGTCGATCGAATTTTCAGATATTGTATAAATTCCGATGGTAAAACACTTAATTTAGCATAATTTTAACAGAATTCAAAAAATTATAACAATTTATTCTGTTAACGAAAAACTATAATTCGATTATTAGGAAATAATAAATTTGTGGCTGTGGTATTGGTTTTGGGTTGGTTGGGGGTGATTTTGTGAAAATTTGGAATATTTTTTGCTTTATTAAGGGCTTTTCTTATCTTTGCCATCCCTTTTTTCAAGGGTTAAGTTCGTGCACAAACCAATTTTGACCATTTTTTGTTAATACTGAACACCTGTACAGTGAGGCTACGCTTTGCTTGCGGGGTTTTTTTGTTTGTATAAAGGAGTAAAAAAAATTATGGCTACACCACTAAAAAAGACAGCATCCGGGAGAGTAAACTTTGGAAAGTTACATGATGCGGCCGCTACGCCAGATCTGCTGGCTATTCAGCTACAGTCATTCCAGGATTTTTTCCAGTTGGAGACTACGCCTGATAAGCGTAACAACGAAGGCCTGTTCCGTGTGTTCAAGGAAAATTTCCCGATCACGGATACCCGCAACATTTTCGTGCTGGAATTCCTTGATTATTTCATTGATCCGCCGCGCTACACAATCGACGAGTGTATGGAGCGTGGCCTCACTTATTCAGTGCCGCTGAAAGCCAAACTGAAACTGAGTTGTAACGACGAGGAACACGTGGACTTTGAGACAATCGTTCAGGATGTGTTTTTAGGGAATATTCCTTACATGACACCTCGTGGCACGTTTGTGATCAACGGTGCCGAGCGTGTTGTTGTATCACAGTTACATCGTTCTCCGGGTGTGTTCTTCGGACAGAGTGTTCACCCTAACGGAACAAAAATATATAGTGCGCGTGTGATCCCGTTCAAGGGTGCTTGGATGGAGTTCGCTACAGACATCAATAACGTGATGTATGCCTACATCGACCGTAAGAAGAAATTCCCTGTTACAACGCTTCTTCGTGCGATAGGTTATGAAACGGATAAAGACATTCTGGAACTTTTCGGCATGGCTGATGAAGTGAAGGTGGATAAGAAGAGTCTGGCAGCTAATGTTGGTCGCCGTCTTGCTGCAAGGGTTCTTCGCAGCTGGACTGAAGACTTCGTAGATGAGGACACCGGTGAAGTTGTAACCATTGAGCGTAATGAGGTGGTACTTGACCGCGATAGCGTGATGGATGAGGACAACATGAATCTGGTACAGGAAATGGGTATCAAAACCGTGTTCCTGCAGAAAGAAGAGGTGAGCGGAGATTACTCAATCATTTACAATACACTTAATAAGGATACTTCGAATTCTGAGCTGGAAGCGGTTCAGCACATCTACCGCCAGTTGCGCGGATCAGATGCGCCGGATGATGAGACAGCACGCGGTATCATTGAGAAACTGTTCTTCAGTGATAAGCGTTATGATCTTGGAGAAGTAGGTCGTTATAAGATCAACCGTAAATTAAATCTTGATATTAACCTGACTACAAAAGTATTGAGCAGGGAAGATATCATTTCAATCATTAAATACCTGGTGCGTCTTACCAATGGTAAGGCTGAGATTGATGATATTGATCACCTGAGCAATCGTCGTGTACGTACTGTGGGTGAGCAGTTATTCGCTCAGTTCGGTGTTGGTCTGGCACGTATGGCACGTACCATCCGTGAGCGTATGAACGTAAGGGACAATGAGGTGTTTACACCAATTGACCTGATTAATGCACGTACGCTGTCTTCGGTTATTAATTCATTCTTTGGAACATCGCAGTTATCACAGTTCCTCGATCAAACGAATCCATTGTCTGAGATCACGCATAAGCGTCGTATCTCGGCGCTTGGACCGGGTGGTCTGAGCCGTGAGCGTGCGGGCTTTGAGGTGAGGGACGTACACTATAGCCACTATGGTCGTCTGTGTACTATCGAAACTCCTGAGGGACCAAACATCGGTCTTATCTCTACACTGTGCGTACACGCGCAGATCAATGATATGGGCTTTATTGAAACTCCATACCATAAAGTAAAAGAAGGTAAAGTAGATCTTAAGAACTATAGGTTCCTGAGTGCAGAAGAAGAGGATTTGGCAAAGATCGCGCAGGCTAACGTGCCGATGGATGACAAAGGCAACTTCCTTGAAGATAAGATCAAATCGCGTCAGACAGGTGACTTCCCGATCCTGGATCGCGATGAAGTAGAGTTCATGGACGTGGCACCTAACCAGATCGTAGGATTGAGCGCATCGCTGATCCCCTTCCTGGAGCATGATGATGCCAACCGTGCGCTGATGGGATCAAACATGCAACGTCAGGCTGTGCCACTGATCATACCTCAGGTTCCGATCGTAGGTACTGGTCTGGAAGCAAAAGCTGCACGTGATGCTCGTATTCAAATACATGCAGAAGGCAATGGTGTTGTTGAGTATGTAGATGCAGACCATATCCATGTACGTTATGACCGCGGTGAAAAAGAACGTCTTGTATCATTTGAAGACGATCTGAAAATATATACGCTTACCAAGTATAAGAAAACCAACCAAAGCACTAGTATGACTTTGCGCCCATGTGTGCGTAAAGGACAGAAGGTGAAAACCGGAGACTTCCTTACAGAAGGATATGCAACTCAGGATGGCGAATTGGCACTTGGAAGGAACTTGAAAGTGGCGTTCATGCCATGGAAGGGTTACAACTTCGAGGATGCGATCGTGATCAATGAGAAGGTGGTTCGTGAAGACTGGTTTACATCAGTACACATCGATGAGTACGAACTGGAAGTAAGGGATACCAAACTGGGTGAAGAAGAGCTTACAGCAGATATTCCAAACGTATCGGAAGAAGCTACTAAAGACCTGGACGAGCATGGTATTATACGTATAGGTGCGCATGTTGGTGAAGGTGATATTCTGATAGGTAAGATCACACCAAAGGGTGAGACTGATCCTACACCGGAAGAGAAACTGCTCCGTGCGATATTTGGTGATAAAGCAGGCGATGCAAAAGATGCATCACTGAAAGCACCAAGTGGAACAGAAGGTATTGTTATTTCTAAGCAGTTGTTCCAACGTGCTAAGAAAGACAAGAATTCTAAAGTTCGTGAGAAAACCGCACTTGAGAAAATAGAAAAACAACATGAGAAGAACCTGGAAGATCTTAAGAACTTCCTGTTTGAGAAACTGAACGTGTTGTTGAAGGATAAAGCATCTGCAGGCATTACCAACAACTTTGGTGAGACTGTGCTGAGCAAGGGTGGTAAGTTCAATTCAAAGACATTAGGTTCAATAGATTTCCAGAACGTAAATCCATTAGGTTGGACTGGCGATAAGGAAACTGATGATCTGATCAACCAGCTGTTACATAATTACAACATCAAGTTTAACGAAGAACTGGGACGTTACAAACGTGAGAAGTTCAACCTGAGCATTGGTGATGAATTACCAGCAGGCGTACTGAAGTTGGCTAAGGTTTACCTTGCCAGCAAACGTAAGCTGAAAGTGGGTGATAAAATGGCGGGACGCCACGGTAACAAAGGTATCGTTGCTAAAATAGTACGAGAAGAAGATATGCCATTCCTGGAAGACGGCACACCGGTTGACGTGGTGTTGAATCCACTTGGTGTACCATCTCGTATGAACCTGGGTCAGATCTATGAAACGATCCTTGGATGGGCAGGTGAGAAACTGGGCCAGCGTTTTGCTACACCGATCTTTGATGGTGCTACTGTTGAAGAAATTGAAGGCCTGATTGAGAAAGCTGAGTTACCTGATTTCGGACATACTTATCTGTATGATGGCGAAACAGGTGAGCGTTTCCACCAGAAAGCAACCGTTGGTATTATCTACATCATTAAACTGCATCACATGGTTGATGATAAGATGCACGCACGTTCTATCGGACCGTACAGTCTTATTACACAACAGCCGCTGGGTGGTAAAGCACAGTTCGGTGGACAGCGTTTTGGTGAGATGGAGGTTTGGGCACTTGAAGCATACGGTGCATCAAACATTCTGCAGGAATTGCTGACATTGAAATCAGATGATATCATTGGCCGTGCTAAAACTTACGAAGCTATCGTTAAGGGAGACAACATACCTAAACCAGGTATACCAGAGTCCTTCAACGTATTGGTGAACGAGTTGAGAGGTCTTGGTCTTGAACTGAAATTTGAATAAAGTAGATAGTCGATAGTAATTAGTAGATGGTCGTTATGTATGAATAACTTTCGAGAATTAGTGGTATGGCAGAAATCAATCAGTTTAGTTGTAAAGATTTATGAAATAACACGAAGTTTTCCAAGTGAAGAGAAATTCAATCTTATAACTCAAATGCAAAGATCGGCAACTTCAATACCGAGTAATATTGCAGAAGGAGCAGGAAGAAATACTAACGTTTCATTTAAACATTTTTTGACGATTGCTATCGGTTCGTCTCATGAATTGGAAACACAAATAATTATTAGTAAAAAACTGGGTTTTATAAATGATGATAGTAACGAAAAACTTGTGCTTGAATTAAACGGGATACAAAAAATGTTGTACGCTTTGCATAATTCATTACAATAATTCGCGACTATCTACTAGGTACTAACGACTAATTACTACAGATATGGCAGTAAAAAAAGATAACCGTCCCAGGCCGGGATTTGGTAAAATAACAATAAGTCTTGCTTCTCCTGACGTGATACTTGACCGTTCGTACGGTGAAGTATTGAAGCCGGAAACTATTAACTATCGTACATACAAGCCTGAGCGCGACGGCTTGTTCTGCGAAAAGATATTCGGACCTGTAAAGGATTACGAATGTTATTGCGGAAAGTATCGAGGCATTCGATATAAGGGAATTATCTGCGAGAAGTGCGGAGTCGAGATCACTCGTTCAATAGTGCGACGCGAAAGAATGGGTCACAT
>CAIKOJ010000185.1 GCA_903829015.1 uncultured Bacteroidota bacterium | reverse complement strand
TGGGCAGAGAAGGATTCGAACCTCCGTACTCGTGAGAGAACAGATTTACAGTCTGTCGCCTTTAGCCACTCGGCCATCTACCCATTTTGAATCATAATTTTCAACATAAAACACAGGATAGCGTATCCAAATTATATAGTGAAAATTACAATAACCAGAGCCACTTGCCGGAATCGAACCAGCGACCTACTGATTACAAATCAGTTGCTCTACCATCTGAGCTAAAGTGGCTATTGCAAAGAACTTAATTCCCTGTTTTTGAAACGGGACTGCAAAAGTAGAGAAGTTAATTTGGTTTTACAAATAATTCTGAGATTTTCCGGCTCAGTTTTTTCATTTTTTTTCTTTTCTACCGAAATGCCTCATTTTACAGGTATTTCCAGCCTTTTCATGAAGTAATAAATATTCATATTTGGTGGCCACCTACACTTATAAAGAACTAAAAATTGATCAGTTTGCTATTTTCTGCAACGTAGTCGCTAAAATTCCGGAGAAAAAATAGACTTTGGTTTCTCTGTTTGCCCTAATCCGAATTTGGCTGTACCAAAATAGATTTGCCGAGTTGCTTTCTAAATTGAAATACCTGTTTTCCGTTTAGGTAAGAAATTACTAGAAAGTGTGGCGAGTCAGAAACATCGCAAATGTATCATTCACCCAGTTTGACGTAGGCGAAAGGTGCCTGGTAATCAGGTCAGCTCTGATCATACTGTCGTTATTAAGGATATTGCCCTGTCCAGCTACCAAATGATAGTTGTCCCACATCAGGTGGTAAGACGAGAAGGTATCAATGATAAAATGTGATTTAATACCAGTATCTATTGAGCAGATAATGTTGTTGTAATACGGATTGGCGGAGAAATTATCGATAAAGAAAGTAGTAGGGGTAGCAGATTTTTTCAGCATTACTACATAATACGAGGTATCAATGATCTTATGGTAGCCTGTATCGTACTTCATGGAATCACTGCCGGTAAGCACCTGCATCATGTTCCAGGTACCTACGTACCTGTCTACCGTGCGCACAGCACAATTGGAGCCTTCATAGCCAACAGGGCAAAAACAGCGAACTTTCTTGGTGAAGGTATCCATACTGCAATAACCACCGTTTTGACAGATATAGTAGTTGCAGGTATTGAGGTTAGCTCCGGGTTTGGTACAAGATCCCCAAATGATGCCAATAACACAAACTAAAGTAAATGCAGCTGCAATAAGTCTGTTGCCTTTCTTAATTCCCATGGCATAAATTTAGTTAATTTTTTGAATTTTTAAAGTTTAGTCCCATAATTCAGGAACCCGGCATCGTGTTTTATGCAGTATTTTTAGATTTCAGTTAATAAATAAGCCAGCCGAACCGGAGACAGAAATAAAATCTGCCCGGCAAAGCATTACAACTGCTTTAATTCTGTAACCATTTCCTGCAGCACCTTCTTGGCATCGCCAAACAACATGGAAGTCTTAGGTTTGAAGAACAGATCATTTTCGATACCTGCATACCCTGGCTTCATACTACGCTTGTTCACGATCACATGGTCTGCTTTTTCTACTTCCAGAATTGGCATACCGTATATCGGGCTCGATGGATCATCCTTGGCTGCCGGGTTCACCACGTCATTTGCACCCAATATCAGTACCACGTTTGTGGTCGACATCTGGTCGTTGGCATCTTCCATTTCCAGCAGTTTATCGTATGGTACGTCTGCTTCTGCCAGCAATACGTTCATATGCCCCGGCATACGGCCCGCTACAGGATGTATACCGTACAGCACTTCCACACCTTTTTCTTCAAGTACTTTTTCCAATTCGTGGCAAATGTGCTGTGCCTGAGCTACAGCCAGACCGTAACCCGGAATAATGATAACTTTCTCGGCATAAGCCAGCAATACCGCAGAATCGGTAAGAGAAATTTCTTTGTAGTGCCCCTGCTCTTTGCCTGAGCCACCACCTGTTGCAGCCTGAGCACCAAACGAACCGATCAGTACATTCTTAAGCGAGCGGTTCATAGCAGTACACATCAGAATAGTAAGGATGGTACCAGCCGAACCCACAAGGATACCGCCGGTAAGCATTACAGGGTTGTTGTACAGGAAGCCGCCAAAAGCCGCTGCCACGCCGGTAAAGGAGTTAAGCAATGATATTACTACAGGCATATCTGCGCCGCCAATGGGCATTACAAACAATATACCGTACATAGCAGCAAGTGCCAGAATGCCGTAGAACAGGTATGGCATATCTGGAACGAAGTGACCTATAACTGCAATAGAAAGTCCGATAATACCTGCAAACAGTGCAAAATTGATCATCTGACCACCCGGAATAGTGCGGTCTTTAACTTTACCAGCCAGCTTGCCCCAGGCAACAATACTACCTGCAAAAGAAACAGTACCAATGATCATACCAAGCACAATGATGATCATCTTGCCGGTTGGCGGTACACTGTCATTCCTGAATTCGATCAGTGATATAAGCATTGCGCACGCACCACCCATACCGTTAAAAAGGCTTACCATTTCTGGCATAGCCGTCATCTGCACTTTCTTGGCAGCCATCCAGCCCATTATAGTGCCCAGCAAAAGACCACCGAAGATCCACACATAGTTATGCAGTTTCACCGGCTGTCCTTCCTCCTTGTATTCATACAGAAAAATAGTTGCAAAAATGGCAACGATCATGCCCGCAGCCGCTATCAGGTTGCCTTTTCGTGCACTGTCGGGATGCGAAAGCATTTTTAGGCCCATGATAAAAGTAACTGAGCCAAATAGGTAGGCAAGCAACAAAAGCGGATTAGCACTTAATAATTCCTGAAACTGTTCCATTACTTAAGGTGTATTTTTTTAATTTCTTTTATAATTATCCTCGGGTTAAAATATTACCGGAGATTATTTTTTCTTTTTCTTTT
>CAIKOJ010000184.1 GCA_903829015.1 uncultured Bacteroidota bacterium | reverse complement strand
TCTTCATTACTTGTAAATTTTCAGAAAAGATAAACCGAATTAAACAATTCAACAAACACAGCATAAATCAAGACCATCAACTCAGTTGTTCCATCAATTAAATCCTGAAAAGAAAATTAAAACAGATCTATAACAGGGCGTGTATCACATTTATTCTTCTATCTCAAGCGAACCAACGCAAAGCAACCTTCATTAAAAATGGATTAATCTTCTGCTCTCAAAATTCAATTTTTAATTAAACACTGCCATTTTACTCATTGATTCGCTTCGAGTTTAAGAGGTGGTCAAAAACAAATTTTGTACCTGACAGTAGGTGCCTGCAATTATAAAAGCCTCAGTATGCCACATGTCAATGTGTAAGAAAAAACACATCATATTAAAATTTTAAAACAAACAAAATCTTTGTTTACATATACAATTTTGCTTTTTTTTGATTTTAATGCTCAATTCTTCTTAACAATCGTCTGTCGTCATAAAAACTTTTTAGATAAACGGCTACATTTGCACCCGCATAATCATCAATTTGGTTTACTATATTTATTAGGAATGAACAGAGTAGTAATTACAGGCTTAGGTATATATTCATGCATCGGCAAGAATCTCGAAGAGGTTAAAGAATCTTTATTCAAAGGTACATCTGGTATAGTGCTGCTGCCCGAACGTAAGGAATTCGGCTACAGGTCTGGCCTTACCGGCTTTGTCGAAAAACCAAATCTGAAAGGATTGCTCGACCGCCGTGCCCGGCTGATGATGCCAGAGCAGGCTGAGTTTGCTTTTGTAGCAACAGAAGAAGCTTTAAAGATGGCTGGTATGGACAGCGACTTTCTGGACAAGCGCGAAGTGGGTCTGATATACGGCAATGACAGCTCTGCCGAACCGGTGATTGAAGGCATTGATATTGTGCGCGTGAAGAAAGACACTATGATGCTGGGTTCGGGATATGTATTCCGTACTATGAACTCTACAGTGAACATGAACCTCGCTACGATCTTCAAGATCCGTGGGGTTAACTTTACCATTAGTGCAGCATGTGCCAGTGGATCTCACTCCATTGGACTTGGCTATGTGTTCATTAAAAATGGTATGCAGGACTGCATTATCTGCGGTGGGGCACAGGAAACCAATATTTACTCCATGACCTATTTCGATAGCATTGCAGCATTCTCTACCCGCGAAGACGACCCGACACGCGCATCCCGCCCATTCGATGCCAACCGCGACGGATTGGTACCCAGCGGTGGTGCTGCAACTGTGATCCTCGAAAGCCTGGAATCTGCACAGAAACGTGGTGCAACCATACTTGGTGAGGTGATTGGATATGGCTTCTCGTCCAATGGTTCACACATTTCCAATCCAACAGTTGAAGGCCCGTTAACTTCTCTTGAGCGTTCGCTAAAAGATGCAGGCATTCAACCCGGCGATGTAGGTTATATCAACGCGCACGCCACATCTACAAAAGCGGGGGATGCAAGCGAAGCAAAAGCTATCAAAGCCATTTTCGGTCTCAATGGTCCTCACGTAAGCTCCACAAAGTCTATGACAGGCCACGAATGCTGGATGGCCGGCGCCAGCGAGATTGTTTACTCCATGCTGATGATGCAGAACGGTTTCATTGCCCCTAACATCAACTTCGAAACACCCGATGAAGACACTGTTGGTCTAAACATCGTACCCGAAACCCTGAAAAAGGAATTCAACACTTTCCTTTCTAATTCATTCGGTTTCGGTGGCACTAACTCTTCGCTGGTAGTGAAGAAGTGGGAAGGAAAATAAGTTTGTGCTTTTAAGAGCCGCAGGTTGATTGAAGAGCCAAGTTCGTTTTAGTTAAATGAATTGGACACATCGCCTCAATTGCGATTGGCCTGAACAAATTGTCGTAACTACCCCAACCAACCAACGTTGATCTATCAACGCCGGCTATCAGCCGCCCTTATTTCAACGTTGAGCAGACCGATCTTCTGATTGCAGACATTCATCTTGAATTCAATTGACTTAAGGTATGAATCGAGTGCTTTTCTGTCTCCTCCGCCATTCTTAAGGTACGATACCAGACTGTTGATTTCATTAAGATGGTCTATTCTGGCTTTCAGATAGTCGACAAATACAGACCTGAACTTAGTATCCTCTTTACTCAGATTATTTAGTAGATCAAGTTTACTTTTGTATCTGTAGATCACAGTTGCCAGTATCTCGTTACACTCCCGCGATACATCGTCAATGTTCTTTTTCCTTTGTTCGTTTGTCGATGACATAAATCGGTTCCATGCAAACATAGAAGAACCATGAACACGCTCATTGGCAACCCGGTAGGCATTGTAAACTTCTTTAACTGTGTATAACTCCTTTCTATCTTCAGCCGCTCGCTTTTCACGCTCTTTCATCCATTCCTTCTTTTCCAGTTCACTCTTTATACTACTGGGGGTGCCGGTGGCATCTTCAGTGATGGCCGGTTGGTTTTCAGAAACTTTCTCCAGATTCAGCACGAGTACAAATATTCCGGGCTTGCCGGGCGAGGCAAGCATGTATGTCGAGGTTGAATTAGAAACCATTGCAGTAAGGTGGTCAGGTACACGCCTCCCCCTGCCCCATTTATTATCTTTCAGTGCATTGATCATGTAATTAGGCTCTCCTGTTGCTTTCCCCGCCATCAACAGCCCATCTACTGTATTTGCAGCCAGAAATTCTGGCGATGGAACAACCGATGCATCGATATTTACCGGTTTCCAATCGATTTGGTTCCACTGCCACAAAAATGGCTGGCCCGAACCATCGGTCTTCCCCAATACATATACGCCGGAATTGGTCTCTATCAGGCTCAGTATCTCCCCGGGCAAATTCGCGCCCAACCGTTTCCACTCGTTGTTATTGTACTCAACAAGGGTATATTTCGAGTTATCGGAACCCTTCAGCAAAAAGAACGCGCTGCCTACACCTGAAAACAATCTTATTACTTCTGTTTGCGCAAACAGAGTATCAACTTTCTCTGCTTCGTCGAGCTCAGCAAATGCCCATTCCTTGTAAAAGTTGTGAATTGCCTCATGATACATCCTACCCTTACTTTCCAATGATCCCGCAACTACAAGTTCACCCCTTAAATTAGTAACCAACATTTTAACAGTGCCGCTCAGCTTTTTATGGCTCATCTTCTTCCAGCCATCGCCATTCCATTTATAAACCGAATTCTCGCCTCCGGCGCCTTGTTCCAAAGCATATACACCACCACTGATTGCCGCAATTTCCAATATGTGCAAATCTTCATGTGGAGGTGAAATTCGAAACCAGTGATCGTGCACAAATAATCCTATTATTTGACGGCCTTTGTCGTTCATCAGCACATATATGTCACCGGCACCCGACACAGAAAGTTTCTCCATTTTCACATCATCAGATCCGGCAGGCGTAATGTTCTTCAATACCAGGTAAGACCTATCGATTTGACAATGAGCGCTCGGCCCCACCAATAACAAAGCCAGCAGAAGTGTCCATATTTTACCTATCATAGAAACCGATTTGGGATTAAATGTATAAATAAAGTTTCCTTCCACTAGATAATTCTTTCGCCCAAAATCTAAGTACCCTAGTGACGAAAACACAGAAGTCAGGCTGCAACTACCAACTATATAGTCAACATAGGCGTAAATCATTTAACAAATTAATTGTAAACTTTTCATCCATTTCAAAGTCTACTCCTTCAGATTCTATAACTCAACTTAAAACAATGGAAGGAAACAATAAGTCAACACACATTCTGAATACCTCGGCAAATCTATTTGGTCTATGCTTTGCCGTTTTCACTTATTTGAAGGTACTAAAACTAAGCACAAGCACGCTCATCGATGAGTTTACGGCAGTTGCCATGCTGATGTTTATGTTCAGTTGTACCACGTCCTTTCTATCTATCAGAAGCAAAACAAAAAGAAGCCAGTTCTACGAAAAAATAGCCGATTATGTCTTCATGGCTGGTATGGCAATGCTTTTTCTAACTACCGTTTTCATAGTATTTAAAGTGATGGTGTAACCACTACATAAGATTAGATTCAACTACTCATTGATCAAGCGGATCCATAAGTTCTTGCCTCAAACAACTCCTACCTCAACTATAAAAATCAAAAAAGCCTTGAAAGCACTTGCTGTCAAGACTTTTGCTTTAGAGCGAAAAACGAGACTCGAACCCGCGACCCTCACCCCTGTCTGCCGACAGGCAGGTTGGGAAGCTGATGCTCTACCAACTGAGCTACTTCCGATTGTATTTTATATCACAACTAAAGATAAGTAAATCCGATACATTTCAATACTTCAGAACTATTTCGTCAACAAATCTACTTTCAATTCGGGCAGCGATCTTTTAAACATTCATTTACACACACAAAATATTTTAAATTTTCCTGATAAAACACTAAAGAATTAAAATAATAAGTATTACCCTTGTATCTCAAACACAAAACAATGAAAAAATCAAGGTTCTTTTTATTTACAGTACTAGTTACGCTTATGGCTTTTGCCACGATCTATGAATCGTGTAAGAAAGATCCCTGTTCGGGTGTAGCATGTCTTAATGGCGGAGCCTGCTCAGGTGGGTCCTGTATATGCGCCAGCGGCTACACCGGCTACCACTGCGAAACCAAACTGGATCCGTGCGCCGGTGTTACCTGCTATAATGGCGGATATTGCAACCTGGGCAGCTGTGTTTGCCCTCCCGGCTACACTGGCACTTACTGCGAAACACATACCGTATCTACCCTTACATACCACAACGCAACATTTACGCCCATTTACATCAATATCAACGGCACAGGTGGTACCATCCCTGCCGGGGGCGACGTCACCTACTCCGGCGCTTACGGCGACGTTGCTGCTGGCACCGCTTCTACATCCGGGTCTACAACCTCGGGCACACAAGTAGGTCTTTTAATATCCTGGACATTGTCAAATACATTCCCAGCCGGCAACCAAACGATCAATCTGAATGTAACTTCTGACTATTTCTTTCTGAAGTTAAAAAACAACAGTGTCTACAACATCACTCAGGTCTATGTCAACCACGGACTGATGTCTGAAACGCTGGATAATATCTCAGTGCCTAACACTGGTATAACTTACAATATTGGTTATTACAGAGCATGGACAAACTCAAACATTTACCTCACAGCCGGTTCTACTTACTGGTCTTATAATATTAGTTTGCCTTTCACAACTAACCAATCATACACATTTACCGCATTGTAAAATGCAAATTCAAAAAGATAGTCAGGAAATCGACTAAAGGATACTTTGTCAGATAAAAAGGTTGAGCCGCTCAGGTTCAACCTTTTTTATTAGAGTTCTCCGCTAAATACAAAAGCAGCAGGGCCGGTAAGCACCACATTGATCACCACCGATGGGTGCGTTTTGGTAAACGATACCCTGAGGTTCCCACCGGGAGTTTGTATTCCTGTAGCAAAGTCCCCTGTCTTATCAGTCGAAGCCGCTATTGCCGCCGCAGTAACTCCTGTACCGCAACTCAGCGTTTCATCTTCTACTCCGCGCTCGTATGTGCGCACCAGCAACCGGTCGGGCATCACCTGCACAAAGTTCACATTGATCCCGTCCGGCTGGTATTCTTCCCGGTTACGTATGGCACGTCCGGCAGTAAAAACATCTACAGCATTCACATCCGGCACCCAAACCACAAAATGCGGTGAACCGGTATTCAATATTGCGCAGTCACCTTGGGTATCTATCTGATCCACATTCTTCATTTGCAGGCTCACTATGTTGTCAATACTAATTGTCGCCTTATGCGGCCCATCAATGGCAATAAAATCAGCCATCTCTTCAATAATTCCTAGTCGCTTTGCAAAAGCCACCAGGCACCTGCCGCCGTTGCCGCACATGGTACTCTCTTTACCATCTGAATTATAGTAGACCATTTTAAAATCATATCCTGCAGCATTTTCCAGCAGCATCACACCATCTGCACCGATACCGAAATGGCGGTCGCAAATTTCCTCTATTTGCGCGGCTGAAAGAGCTATGCTTCCATCCCTGTTATCAAACAAAATAAAATCGTTCCCCGTACCCTGGTATTTATAAAAGGTCATACTGCAAAGTTAAGCGGTTAACTGGTAAAATCACGACCGCCAGTCCCGCCGAAAACAACCAATCAACTATCCTACACAAACGCTCCTGGCATTGCCCATAAAGCCAATGCCGGAGCTGTTTTTTAACATTTTTTTACCCCGTCTTTAACTTTTTCCTGTTGCCGTTTGGCAATAAATTTGGGGTATTAATTTTCAAACAAAAAAACTATACAGGCTATGAAATTCAAATTATTTCCCGTTATCGTTACGGCCGCTTTGACATCTGTATTGACACTGTTTGCAGCCGCCTATCTAGCTCCCGTACTCAAAGGAACCAATGTTCCGTATTTCGAAATGGCAGGCAGCAACGCCAAAGCACCGGTCAAATTTGCAGGGTATGACAATAATTCCATCTCCACTGCCGGAGCCATAAATTTTGAGGCAGCGGCAGCCGGCTCCGTGAAGGCAGTTGTACACATCAAAACCACCACGCAGGGACGAACTGTTATCGCCAGCAGCAACGATATGTTCAGCCGTATGTTCGGACCGCAACAGTATTACATACCACCGCAACAGGAGGCTGGCTCCGGTGTGGTGATCTCGCAGGATGGATACATTGTTACCAACAACCACGTGGTTGCCAATGGCGATGAAGTTGAAGTGACTTTTAACGACCGCAATACCACAAAAGCAAAAGTAGTTGGCACCGACCCGTCTACCGACATTGCTGTTCTTAAAGTTGACCGCAAAAATTTGAGCTATCTTGAATTCGGCAACTCAGATGATGCACGCCTTGGTCAATGGGTGCTGGCAGTAGGATATCCTCTTACGCTTGATGCCACAGTTACCGCAGGCATCATCAGTGCCAAGGGCCGCTCTATTGGTGTGAACAAACAATCATCATCTGCCATTGAATCGTTCATACAAACTGATGCTGCTGTAAACCCCGGCAACAGCGGTGGCGCACTCGTTAATACCGCCGGACAATTGATTGGTATCAACTCAGCAATAGCCTCTCCTACCGGCTCTTATGCAGGCTACTCATACGCAATACCATCAAATATGGTTCGCAAAGCCGTTAATGACCTGATCAAATACGGCTCAGTGCAGCGGGCATACATGGGTGTTGAATACATAGACGGTACCAAGGCTGGTTCAGACGCAGTGTCGAAATATGGATTGGATAAATCAAATGGTGTATACGTGAACAGGATCTTACCCAACAGCGGGGCAGCAAAAGCCGGACTGCAAAAAGGCGACTTCATCACTCACATCAATGGTCAGCCGGTGAACAACCAAAGCGAAGTACAAGGACAGGTTGCCAACTTCAGGCCCGGCGACAATGTCAGCATCAACTATCTGAGAGATGGTCAGCCCCATACCACTACAGTACAACTCACCAATATGAATCTGACCACAGAGATCGTAAAAGGTGAAGGCACCGTAAAGATTCTCGGCGCTACTTTCAGGGGTCTTAATGAAAGTGAGAAATCTCAATACCACATTAAGGGTGGCGTGGTGGTAGCAGACCCCGGCTCCAGCACATTTGCGAAACAAACGCAAGCACCAAAAGGGTTTATTATTACCAGTATCAACAACTCAGTGATCAATTCATTGAACGATTTTCAATCAGCTCTGGCACAAGGAAACAATTTCCAGTTTGGCGGTATATACCCCGGACGCCAGGGCATGTACTACTTTGGATTGAATAATGTGAATGCTTTTGAAGGAGACTAGAGGATGTGCGTGAGTGAGTTTTGAGCAGGGTGATTTGGGTGTGTTAAAAAAAGAACCGGCATTGTTTTTACAATGCCGGTTCCATTTTCTCTTAATTTGAATTTCTCCTATTAACCACTTCTATTTCCCAAACGACTCTGCAAAGTACTTATGGAAATAAGGTATGGTTTCTATGCCTTTATAGAAGTTGGCTACGTCATATTTTTCGTTGGGTGAGTGGATGTTGTCGTTGTCCAGACCAAAGCCCAGCAATACTGTTTTCAATCCTAATGTACTTTCAAACAATGCGATGATTGGAATACTCCCTCCGCCACGTGTTGGTATCGGATCCTTGCCAAATGTGGTTTTAATGGCTCTAGCCGCTGCCTGATAAGCCGCGGAATCAGTTGGCGTTACTACCGGCTCGCCGCCATGGCCTGGCTTCACAGTCACTTTTACATAGCCGGGTGCAATGCTCTCGAAATGCTTTTGGAACAATGCTGAAATCTCTGCCGGACGCTGATTCGGCACAAGGCGCATAGTTATTTTACAGAACGCTTTCGAAGGCAATACTGTTTTCGAACCCTCACCCTGATAGCCTCCCCAGATACCGTTCAGGTCCAGCGTTGGCCTTACTCCTGTACGCTCTAGAGTTGTGTACCCTTTCTCTCCCCACACTTCATTAATGCCCAGTTCTTTCTTGTATTCATCCAGATCAAAAGGTGCCAGGTTCAGGTCATTGCGCTCCTGATCAGTAAGCTCAACAACACTATCGTAGAAACCCGGGATCGTGATATGCCCGTTCTCATCATGCAGAGAGGCCACCAGCTTACACAATGTATTTAACGGATTGGCAACCGCCCCGCCATATACACCACTGTGCAAATCTCTGTTAGGCCCTGTAACTTCTATCTCTACCGCCGTTAGCCCACGCAGACCAGTCTCAATAGACGGGCTTTCCATGCTGATCATCGAAGTATCAGATACCAGTACAATATCCGCTTTCAGTTTTTCTTTATTGTCCTGCAGAAATTTACCGAGGTTGCCTGACCCTACTTCCTCCTCCCCTTCTATCATGATCTTTACATTGCAGGGCTGGCTGTTGGTTTTAGCCATTATTTCCAGCGCCTTTATGTGCATGAACATCTGGCCTTTGTCGTCGCAGGCACCACGTGCATATATCCTTCCGTCTTTTATTACCGGTTCAAACGGGCCACTTGTCCACAGGTTCAGCGGATCAGGTGGCTGCACATCATAATGCCCGTATACTAGTATGGTCGGCAGCGCCGGGTCAATCAATTTCTGGCCAAATACTATTGGGTGTCCCGCAGTAGGGCAGATCTCAGCAGTATCACATCCTGCCTTCAGCAAATGTTCTTTTACCACATCAGCACAGCGTGCCACATCATCCTTGTATTTACTATCAGCACTCACCGATGGGATCCGGAGCAGTCCGAGCAATTCATCTAAAAAACGTTCTTTATTCTGCGATTGGTAGTCGTTCCAGGCTTGCATTATATAAAATTTAGAGACCAAAAGTAAAAATAAAACACCACAAAGTTTGCAGTGCATGTGGTTGTGTACAACGTTACCCGCTCTTGTACCGTATTACAATCATTATGCACATGGATTCACCGCCATGCACTTAATAATTTTTAACTTCTCTCCTAAAGATTACAACCGGCAAGAGCTTTCCTTGTACACTTATAAAATCTTGGGCAAACGATATACATTTAGATAAATAAGTATATTTGCACTCAAATACCTACTTTATGCAAAAGAACCTTTTTTCTATCACCGTAATTATCCTCAGTGTTTTCTCGGCAGCGGCACAACCTGTGCTTACCGGCGCTAATAGCAATCCTGTGCAAGGCGATAAATTCTATCGCGTCAGATGTGATCCCAGCGGCATCTATGAAGGAACTACAGGCCCTGGTGTTACCTGGGATTTCTCGATGTTGACTCCAATGGCCATAGACAGCATTTTGTACAAGGACACCACAGTTGCCGGACGCCCCGATACCTTTCGGGATTGCAGCATTTGGACCGGCGAAGGCATGGGTGATTTCTACTACTACGTTACCGACGCCAACCATTTTGCACTACTAGGTTTCATCTATCCACGTGCAGGCGGCATGTTGAAATACGCCGACCCGCAGGACGAATTATACTACCCCGCATCTTACAATTCCTCGCATGGTGATTCGGTTTATGATGCAAACCGTATCACGGTTTATGCAGACACGTTTACCTATGATGCCTGGGGAACTTTAATACTGCCCACTGGCACATTTACCAATGTTGCAAGGGTACGCAAAAAAGCTCATCACTACTTATCAGGTGCCCTTTTTAACAGCCCGGAAGTTTTGTATTGGTATATGCCCGGCTATCACGATCCGCTGCTGACTGTAATGCCCGGCACCGGTGGCGCATTTGTTAATAGTGTTGCCTACTCCCGTACTACGCGGCTCAGTGCAAGTGTAGGGATCCCCGGCAACAAAGTATTGGATCCAGCAGGTATCGAACTCTTCCCTAACCCTGCAACTGGCGTACTTAACATAAACGTACCCGATGGTCAAATTGCTGAAATAGTTATCAGTAATTCAGTAGGCACACAGATGTCCGCCTTCACTACCAGCGGTGCTCATATGCTCGATATATCTTCTTGGCCAACCGGTTGTTACTTTGTGCGCACAACCTGCGGCGGAAGTGTGTGCACAAAACAATTCGTAAAAATGTAGTTTGAATTACGGATGTTCTTTAGGAAACTTCATGCATATCAGGTACAACAAACAGACAAAAGGATTTATTTGTAGGTAACACGGCTACACCACAAATGCTTTTATCAAAAACGCCAGCAGCTTAGAATCTACCTGATCTATCGGGTGCGGCGTACCCGGCAACACACCCAGTTTTGCATTGGGTAGTGTTTTGTACAAAGCAAGCGTTTCATCAAGCGTTACCATTTTATCTCTGTCGCCAAGCAGGAGCAGTGAGGGCGTTGTTAATGAAGTATAATCCTCCGGCTTTAATGTATTGTCTACACCAAGTGCGGTGAGCATATTTGCCGTTTTATGCAGCAGGGCTTTCCAGTCAAGCGGTGCGTGCATTACGCTCAGCGATTCAGCAAAAGCGGGCAGCTTTTGTTCAATTTTATCGGGATTCAGCATTTTCACCTCATTGGCTGCAATAGCCTCATCCCATTGAAACTTGGTAGCAAGGGTTATCACCTTATCTATTTTATCAGGATGGTGCTTTGCCAAATACATGCCCACATAGCCGCCCATACTATATCCAAAAATAGATGCTTTATTCAATTGCTGCTCCGCCATAAAGCCAAGCACCGCTTCGGCAAAGAACTCCATCGAGAAAACAGCACCGCTATCATCCTTGCCCCCATGCCCCGGAAAATCGAAAGTATACACACAAAAATCACCGCTTAAGGCCTCAGCGAGCCGACTGAATTGGGATGCGGCACCAATGGCGCCATGTAATAGTATTATAGATTGCATAACCGGGATAAATATACTGTATTTTACAACTGTAATTCCCATCACTCCTATTTGCACAATTGCCCCTTAAAGTTTACATTTGCAACAATAAATTAAAAATTCATGTCAAACGAAACTCACGGAAATACCGGCGAAAATAAAACCATCATTTCTTTCAAAAATTCATTCTGGCTGGTAGTCATTCTTGTTGGCTTGTTTATAGCTGCACTTAATTTTGTTCAGGCAGAAAGCGCTGGCGAAGGTGAAGGCCATGGCGAGGGTAAAGAAAAAACCGAAATGAAGTCGGAAAAAGAACATGCTGGTGAGAGCGCTGAGAAAAAAGCTGAAGAACCTAAGCATGAAGAAGCACCTAAAGCTGATTCAGCTAAGGCCGAAAAATAACACTCCCCACAACCGGTGGAAATGCAGAAAAATGATGTGATCGTAGTTACAGGTGCTGCCGGCTTTATTGGCAGCTACCTTACAGGTTATTTAAACCATCTTGGCTTCGACCAGTTGGTGCTGGTAGATGATTTCTCTGTTATTGAGAAATCTGAAAATCTCGCCGGCAAATCCTACATACACAAGGTACACCGCGAGCAGTTCTTCGAATGGCTGCCCGGGCATAAAGACCAGATCAAGTACGTCTTTCATCTGGGTGCACGCACTGATACCACTGAGATGGATTATGCCATCCATAAAAAATGGAACCTCGACTATTCCAAACTGATTTGGGAATACTGCACCAATAATAACATTCCGCTTGTATATGCTTCATCTGCCGCAACCTATGGCGGCGGCGAGCATGGCTACCAGGACAACCACGATGTGGTTACCAAACTGCAGCCACTTAATCCGTACGGAGTCTCCAAAAACGAATTTGACATCTGGGCTTTGGAGCAGCGTCATACCCCACCCTTCTGGGCCGGACTGAAGTTCTTTAATGTATACGGCCCAAACGAGTTTCACAAAGCCCGCATGGCATCGGTAATATTTCATGCCTACAACCAGATACAGGCTAGCGGTTCAGTAAAACTGTTCCGCTCGCACAACCCCGCATATAAAGATGGTGAGCAGATCCGTGACTTTATTTATGTGAAAGACGTAGTAAGCATATGCACCTGGCTCATGAACAACCAGCCTGCCAGCGGACTGTACAACACCGGCACCGGCATAGCAAGAACCTTTAAGGATCTGGTAACCGCCATTTTCACAACGCTTGATTTACCGGCGCAGATCAACTTCATAGACACCCCCATCGACATAAGGGATAAATACCAGTACTTTACTGAAGCCGATATGCACAAGCTCAGAGCCGCCGGCTATAACGAACCTTTTTACTCATTGGAAGACGGGGTAAAGGAATACGTGAATGAGTACCTGACAAGGACTAAGTACTATTAGTATTTCAATCTGGAAGCGTACTGGTTGCCTCTAAATTTTTACCTTTTCCAATAAAATTTACCGATTTACGCTGTCACACTTTCCAAAAATTACTTGAAGGGAGTTCATTAAATTTCAGGTGGGGAAAACGGGATAAGGTTTAAACCTTTTCACGTAAGGTTTGATGAGAAGCGCAAAATCCTATTGCCAAAATCGAATGACTCAAACTCACTATTTCATCTGCTAAAAAAGTTCTTCGTGAGTACCGGTTCGAATAAACTTAATCTCCATCGTTTTGTCGTTCTGCAACCATATGAGAAGCCAACCGGATTTAATATGGCATTCCATATAGTCGCTGTATTTCCCCTGAAGTTTATGAGGTCGAAATTGGGTTTCTAATTTACCAGTCTGATGTAATTGATCTATTATATTTTTGAGCAGATCAATCTTATACCCTCTTCTTTGTGCCAATTTTAGGTCTTTACTAAATTGGCTGGAATAAGACAGTGAATACATGCTATCCAAATATTTGACGAAAAAGGTCAGTCGAATTTTTAGCTTTTTTCACGCTACCTGCCTCCACTTCGTTCATTGCCTTTTTCGTTACTGCATTAGGCTCCTCAAGAATTTCAATATAAGGCTGTGTCTTTAAAAAAGCCACGAGCTTTTTGCCTTCTTTTGTTTGTTCATCTATCGTGATGTAAGTCATAATGTAAAATTACAAAAATTATTTTTTATCAATGGCTTACAACATTTTTTGTTTGGGGAACTTTTCTGCTATTGACCAAAGGGACTGTTCGAACAACAACATCCGCGCCAAGCGTAGGCTTTAATTTTTCGCATAGAAGCGTCAACTTAACAATCCACACCACATATTTTATTATATTGTCCACGCAACAGCCCTCAAAACGGTGCTGCATTATCACGATTATGAAGAAACTGTTCTCTTTGTTCCTTTTATGGGCAGGCATGCCCGCTTATGCACAGCACAGCAATGTTACGCAATTGTATGACCCCGGCGCCACCATGCGCGATCACAGCCTCGATTATACCAGCATGAAGCTGGCTGTAGAGTTTGAACCGGAAAAAGGACTCGTAAAGGGTAATATCACCCATCGTTTCACCGTGATCAGAGACCGGGTTGATTCCTTCTTTCTGGATGGACCGGGCATTAATGTAAAGACAGCAACCCTGCAGGGCCGTAAAGTAAAGTATAAATCCACCACAGATGGTATATGGTTCTACCCTACCGCAGCACTGCGCAGGGGCGAAGCCGACAGCCTGAACATTGTATATGATGCCTACCCGCACCGAGGCATTTACTTTATTGGCTGGAACGACCCCAACAACCTTTCGCGTAAGCAGATCTGGACTCAAGGCCAGGGTACCGATAACCGCAACTGGTTCCCCTGCTACGATACACCCAACGATAAACTGATCACCGAGCTGATCGTTAAGTTCAACAAGGAATACAAAGTACTCTCCAACGGTGCAAAGCTGGCAGAAACCGATCTGGGCGACGGCAACAAGCTGTGGCATTACAAAATGTCGCATCCACACGCATCCTATTTGGTGATGCTGGGTATAGGCAAGTACGAGATCAAAGAGACCACATCTGCATCAGGTGTGCCACTGCACCAGTGGTATTACCCCGAGTGGAAAGACAGATACCCCTATACCTATAAGTACAACGAAAAAGTCTTCAACTTCCTCGAGTCTGAGATCGGGGTGCCTTATGGCTGGGAGTCTTACTCTCAGATACCAGTGCAGGACTTTATGTTTGGCGCAATGGAAAACACCTCTGCTACCCTTTTCGGCGATTTCTTTGAAGTAGATGCGCGCAGTTACAACGACCGTAACTACGTGGCAGTAAACGCCCATGAGCTGGCCCACCAGTGGTTTGGAGATATGATCACCGCACGCAGCCCAAGCAGTCATTGGCTGCAGGAGAGTTTTGCTACGCACTACAATATTACCGCTGAGCGCGAGTGCTTCGGGCAAGATCATTTCGACTGGATCCGCCGGCAGGCATATGTTTCAGCCATCAACACTACCGATAAAAAGTCAATTTCTCACAGTCAGACACCCACTTCCAATATCTATCAGAAAGGTTCTGTGGTGCTGGAAATGCTGAAATATGTAACCGGCCGCGAAGGATTCAACAAATCTGTAAAGCGCTATCTGCAGGCCCATAAATACGAAAATGTAGATGGCGATGACCTGATGAACGCTTTTCAGGATGAACTCGGTATGCCGCTCGAATACTTCTGGGATGAATGGGTGTATCGTGGCGGCGAGCCGGATTACAAAGTGAGCTTTGACGATATTGCTACCTCTGGCAAAAGGTATGGCCAGTTTGTGGTAACACAGGCTCAGCCCATAACCGAAGTGATGGGTTTATTTAAAATGCCCATAGTATTTGAAGTGCATTACACCGATGGCAGTGTGGACAAGCTGACCGAAGTAATTGAAAAAGAAACACAGGTAGTTAGAGTACCTAACAACGCTGGCCGTGAAGTTGCTTTTGCTTTGTTCGACCCCAACAGCCAGATTCTAAAAACAGTTACGTTTAATAAGACACCACAAATGCTGCGCGCACAGGCGCTGCACGCCCCTCACATGCTTGATCGGTACGATGCTGTTGTGGCCATGCGCACCCTACCCGCCGACAAAAAGCGCGACTTCCTGGCAAAGATGTTAAAAGCAAACAGCTTTCATGCAATTAAAACTGAGATCGTTACACAGCTGATCGGAGATAAGGGAAGTGAATCCATTATTAGAATGGCATTGAGTGATAAAGATGTGCAGGTAAGAAAAGGTGTGATACAGAACACCAAAACGATCCCGGCATCATTGATGGCAGATTACGAACCGTTGCTTAACGACTCTTCGTACATTACTATCGCTACCGCTCTCGAAAAACTCTGCGCTTCATTCCCGGCCAATACCGCAAAATACTTGACCGCAACAAAGGGCATTGAAGGAACCAATGGCCGCAATGTGCAGATCAAGTGGTTGGAAATTGCCGTTGCCGATAAGGAAGATGCCGCACTGATAACCCAGTTGGTCGCTTTCACTTCAAACTCTTATGAATTTGTAACCAGAGGCAATGCAATGGCCGCACTAAGAAGACTGAACTATTTTGACGACAAACTCCTCAGCAACTGCATCAATGCCTGCCTGAGCAGTAATGGCCGGTTATCCGGTCCTGCCACAGAAACAGTTAAGTACTTCTATGCACAGAACAAGTATAAAAAAGCGATTGCCGAAGGCATTAGTAAAAGTGGCGTAACCGCCACTGAAAAAGAAACACTAAACAAGCTGTTGAATTAGAGCCAATTCGGTTTACGAATCCCAGCACACACTATTTGCGAAACCAAGCAGCGTATTTACCCACTTTACCCAAACAAAAAAGCCGTCTCAGAATGAACTTCGAGACGGCTCTTTTTATGAAATTGTTTGAATTACCTGCCCATCTTATAAAGCATTCTTCCGTGCTCACGAATGGCAACAATGAAATTAGGCATTACCTGATAAGGCAATCCATATTGCTGTGCAGTCTTCTTAACGATCTTAGCTATCTGAGGATAGTGTACATGAGAGATATGCGGGAACAAATGATGCTCCACCTGGTAGTTCAATCCACCTATAAACCAATACATGATCTTGCTCTTTGGAGAAAAATCAGCCGTATTTAATAACTGATGCACAGCCCAGTTATTTTCAATTTTGCCCTCATCATTAGGAACAGGGAACTCAGAAGTCTCAAGTACGTGCGCTAACTGAAAGATCAAAGACAGACCCAGACCCGCAGTGAAATGCAGTACAAAGAAACCTGCTACAACCAAATACCATGGCATACCCGAGAATATGATTGGCAATACCAGCGCATAGCCAAAATAGATCACCTTATAGATACTCAGCTCTAATAACGCCTTTTTCAAAGTGATACGCTCTTTCTTCAAAAGGCCTTTTTCCTCATACTGAAACAGCAAACGGTAATCTTTATAGGTTACCCACTGTATCGTGAGCAGGCAATACAAAAACCAAGCATAGATATGCTGAAAACGATGGAAAGCGTGTTTCTCACTATTGGGTGAGAAACGCATCAACCCACCTACTTCAATATCTTCATCCAAACCTTCAATGTTGGTAAATGTGTGGTGCAGAATGTTATGCTGTATCCTCCAGGTTACATCATAGCCGCCTACCAGATTCACCAGATCGCCTACTATCTTATTTACCGTCTTATTGCCTGAATAAGAACCATGGTTAGAATCGTGATGCACCGAGCAACCAATGCCGATCATACCCAGACCCATTAAAAACCACAACCCGAAAAACAAAAGTGTGCTTCCTGCTGCAACTCCGCTTATGATAAAAAAGTTCGGTACAAAGAACAATGCTAGCATTGCCACAGTTTTCCACCTTAGAGCAGCATTGCCGGTTGGTGCTATCTTATTTTCTTTAAAGAACTCGTCAATATTCTTCTTTAACGTCTCATAAAAAGTTGTTTCACTCTTTGGTGCGAAACGCACTATATTTAATTTACTCACTATATCTTTATTTAAAAGGAACTAACAAATGTAGTTAAAAAAATCGCTAACCAATGTTAAATATTAAAAATGCAACTATACAGACATCGATTCTATAATTGTATTTATACGACTTTCTCTTTTTACAGAGACTCATATTTCTTCTTCATCTCAGCCGATTTATCGAGCTTATTCTGCCTCGAATAAATTTCCTTAAGAGCCAGAATTGTATTCTTATACGTGCCCCTGTCTGAGTCTTTCAGGTCCTTTTCGTTTGCACTAAACAATGAATATGCCTTTTCGAAGTATGGACTTGCCTTTGAGAACAAGTCGTCTCTTTTGGTTTTCAGTCCCTGATATTTCTTCTCATCAGCATCAGAGGTACCGGTAATCGCATTCATCTGCTCATTAACATCAGTGGCCTGATTGAAATACAATGCACCAAAGTTGTAGTTAAATGATGCATTATTCGGCGACAATTTGATAGCCTTTGCAAAGCCTTCTTCTGCTTTAGTTACCAACTCAGCAACATTGGCTGGCTTCGGTCCAGTTTTCGGACTAGCCATGCTCAGGTAAGAAGTTGCGATGTTGAACTGAATATCTGCATTCTCAGGATCTTTTGCAGCAGCTTCTTCCAATTTTTTCACCAGATCTTCCTGCTTGCCCGACGAGATAAAGTAATTCAACTCATAATTTCTGATCGTTACATCGTCCGGATACGCCTTCCTCGCCTCCTGGATCATCGCATAGGCTTCGGTAGTTTTTTTCTGGCTGTTGTATATATAAATGATGCTCTCAAAAATCGATGGATTCTTTGTGATCGGATTATTCTTTACTGCGATCAGCAAAGGTAAAGCCTCTTCAAACTTTCCAAGGTTTTGATAACTCATAGCTACCGTCTGGTTGGCCTCTGCAGCCACTGTGTCAAACTTCTTCTGCTCAGCCGGTGGATATTTTTCAAATCGTTTGCCACCTCCCAGATCATGGATCCTGAGCACATTCTTCATGTTGTCGATCGCCTCAGCATACTTCTTATCATTGTATGCTTTCACACCATCATTATAATAGAAATAGCCACTAAACACCAGCAACTGATCCACAGTTGATTTTTCGTAATCCGGCTTTACTTCAATCAGTTTCAACAAAGACTGAGCACCTTCTTTATACGGCGATGTTGATTTGTATTTATCATTCATTTGCATAGCCATGTATATCTGGCTCTTTACAAACAAAGTCTTTGGCTTATCCTTCGAATCCGGACTGGCCATAGCCTTATCGATATTTTCCTTTGCTTCCTCCAGATTTTGTTTTCCTAAAGCCACATTCGCCGACACCACATATTTGTCCTGGGCCATCCCGGTGTATGTAAGTGCCATAGTGGCAACGATCAATGCAATTTTTTTCATTCGTTGATTGTTATTGTTACAAATAGATTTTCAAAAATATTATTCTGCTTCTGGTGCCGGTGTTTCATCTGTTGTAGTTTCAGCCCCCGCCTCATCTGCGTTGCCTTCCGCTTCGTTCTCTTCATCGTTTTCCTGCTCTGCAATTCTTGCTATCGCCGCTATCTTATCTCCCTCATCTATGTTTATAAGTTTCACACCCTGTGTTGCCCTGCCCGCTTCACGAATAGCAGATACCTTCATGCGGATAGTTACTCCCGATTCACAGGTGATCATCAGATCATCTGTATTTTCTACACCTACCAGACCGATCAATCCACCGGTCTTCTCTGTTACATTAATAGTCTTTACACCTTTTCCGCCACGGTTGGTAACCCTGTAAGAAAGCAGGTATTTCTCATCACCAATCTCAACAAGATTGTAAGGATCGCTATCTGTTGACTCTTCTCCGTTTTCAGCAGGATCGACCTTATCTACCTTCTCCAGGAATGGGGTACGTTTGCCAAGCCCTTTCTCCGACACAACAAGTATTTGCTTATTCACATCGTTTTTGGCTACGCAAATCATTCCTATTACTTCGTCATCATTCTCATTCAATTCTATACCGAACACCCCTATTGCACCACGACCTGTTGCTCTTACTTTCTCCTGAGGGAAACATATCGCCCTGCCCGATTTCACTGCCATCATTATGTAGTAGTCCTCCATCGTCAGCGACACGTCCAGCAACTGATCTCCTTCTTCAATTGTTATCGCAATAATTCCGTTTGCCCTCGGTCTGCTGAAATCAGCAAGTTTCGTTTTCTTAATGATACCCTTCTTGGTACACAATACCACAAAGTGCGTATTGATAAACTCCTCATCTTCCAGCTGCGGCACATCTATTACAGTGCGTATTTTATCATCAGGCGGTATCTGAATCATATTCTGTATCGCCCTGCCCTTACCATTCTTATCAGCTTCTGGTATTTCATACACCTTCAGCCAGAAACATCTTCCCTTTTCAGTGAAGAACATCAGGGTATGATGGGTAGATGCTACAAACAGATGCTCAATAAAATCTTCGTTTCTTGTCTTACCCGCCATCGCTCCTCTGCCACCTCTGCGTTGCGCACGGTATTCAGCTGTCGATGTCCTTTTTATATAGCCCAAATGCGAAACAGTGATCACCACATCCTCCTTCTCTATCAGATCTTCTATCCGCATCTCATCTGCCAGATATTGTATCTCACTCTTGCGCTCATCTCCAAATTTCTTCTGTACATCAATCAGTTCTTCCTTAATAATGCCATACCTCATGCCTTCGTCACTCAGTATCAGTTCCAGATGGGCAATCAGTTTCATCAGCTCAGCATGTTCTTCACGTATCTTCTCACGCTCCATACCGGTAAGGCGCTGCAAACGCAGTTCCAACACAGCCTTCGCCTGTATCTCACTCATACCAAACTCAGTGATCAGCCCTTCCTTGGCTATATCAGGGTTGGCAGAATTACGGATCAGTTTGATCACTTCGTCCAGATGATCCAACG
Source organism: uncultured Bacteroidota bacterium (assembly GCA_903829015.1). Lineage (GTDB taxonomy): Bacteria > Bacteroidota > Bacteroidia > Chitinophagales > Chitinophagaceae > Nemorincola. The sequence continues at coordinate 2,005 of CAIKOJ010000184.1, read as the reverse complement.
CAATCAGATAGCCTTCCAGTATGTGGGCTCTCTTCTTAGCTTCACTCAGCTCATACTTCGTACGACGCACTACCACCTCATGGCGGAAAATAACGAACTCAGAAATGAGGTCTTTTAGGTTCAGTATTTTCGGACGTCCGTTTACAAGCGCCACGTTATTGATACCGTATGATGTCTGCAGCTCGCTGTATTTGTACAACTGGTTGATGACCACCTGCGCAACCGCATCTCTTCTCAATTCTACAACTACCCTCGTTCCTTCCTTATTAGATTCATTGGCTACGTGGGTAATACCGTCTATGATCTTGTTATTCACCAGGTAACCGATCTTCTCAGCAAGTGCATCGCGACTCACCTGATACGGCACCTCATTGATAACGATCATTTCCTTACCCGACTTGGTATTCTCAACAGTCACTTTACCTCTCAGCACTACCCTACCCCTACCGGTAAGGAAACCCTGCTTGATACCTTCTATACCATGTATGATGCCGCCTGTAGGAAAATCAGGCGCCTTCACAAACTTCATTAACTCTTCTACAGTGATCTCCCTGTTATCAATATACGCCAGACAGCCGTCTATCACCTCCGTAAGGTTATGTGGCATCATATTGGTAGCCATACCCACCGCAATACCCGACGCACCATTCACCAGCAATTGTGGTATACGCGTTGGCAGCACAGTTGGCTCTTCAAGTGTATCGTCAAAGTTGAGCGAGAAATCAACGGTTTCTTTTTCAATATCCTCCAGCATGGCCTCTCCCAGCTTCAGCATTCTTGCCTCCGTATAACGCATTGCCGCCGGACCATCACCATCCTGGCTGCCGTAGTTACCCTGTCCATCCACCATCATGTAGCGCAAACTCCATGGTTGTGCCATCCTCACCATCGCATCATACACCGACACGTCGCCGTGCGGGTGATACTTACCCAGCACCTCACCTACTATACGGGCACACTTTTTATGGGGCTTATTAAAAGTATTTCCGAGTTCATGCATCGCAAAAAGCACCCTTCTGTGTACAGGTTTCAAACCATCACGAACATCTGGCAATGCACGACCAACAATCACCGACATAGAGTAATCTATGTAAGCGGTCTTCATTTGCTCCTCAATATTGATTTGTATTATTTTATTACTTTCTTCAGGGGTTTCTTGTGGCAGTAATTCTCCGTTATTTTGATCCATATTTTGGTGTTAAAAAAGATGCGCAAATATAGTGTTTTAAAGCCGTATTTCTGATGGAAATCTGTTATTTAAGAGGGTAATGTGTCAATGTTAACAACCCTGTTGATAATTGCACCCAAATAAGCTTCTAAACAGCTTTTTTCGCAGCCCCGCTTCCGCTCCACATGTTATTGTTCACTATATAATTGCGGCATCATTTTACAATTATAAAACACAATTGCATAGCCGATTACCGTAATATCATTCACCCGAATCAAAAAAAATTATCTGATAATTAATTTTTACCCTCCGTGTGAAAAAAAAAGAATCAAAATCGAAAAAAATATATGGAATTGAGAAAGAAAATAAATATCTTGCATGCACATAAAATCTACAAAAATGAAAAAACTACTCCTTATTATGGGTCTTTGCTGCGGAATGAATATGGCAAATGCTCAGGCACCTTCTGAAAATCCTTCATTCCAGGACAACCAACACAATGTAATTGGCTACATTCGTAATGCAACCATATTTGACGTCAACAATAATTTCCTTGGCCAGTTTAAATTGGAAAATCAAGGGTACACTTTGCTGAATAAAAACCGCCAGGTTGTTGGATACATAGCTAGCGGCGAAAAAGAAATTCAGGATAAAAACCATACGCCTATCGGGTATTTGGTAATTGACCGTAATACTTACAACATGCGCGTTGAAGATGCACTGCACAACAAGATCGGTGAGATCAAAGCCACCGGAGCTGTTGAAAATGCATCACACACTGTAGTAGGGTACATTTCTCAGATCGGAAGGCACACGTCTGAACTCCAGTCACTCTCG
>CAIKOJ010000183.1 GCA_903829015.1 uncultured Bacteroidota bacterium | reverse complement strand
CTGATTTAAGAGCTATTAATGATTAGCAGCCCTTGTGAAAGATATGGTCACAAAAAAGCGACCAAGTAAAATTCATCGTTTTACTTGGTCGCCTTAAAAATTCACCCGTGAAAAGAAGTTACTTTTTCAGTGCCCTCGTTTGCGGGGCTTTCATTTTGAGATCAGATGCTCGATATAAATTCTCGATTTTTTGTTCTTGATTTCTTTCTCTCTCCTTTTTGCATCTGCAAGAGAGCTATATTCCTCTGTGTATTTTACGATCCATGGGGTGCCGGTAGAAGTGTACTTTGAATGACCTATGTTGTGTTCGTACAGCCTTCGCTCAAGATTAGTACATGCACCAACGTAATACTTGTTTAGTTTTTCGGAGAATAGAATGTAGACGTAGGCCATGTTGCAAAATTATGGCTAAAAACAAGAAAGCCGCTAAAAAGCGGCTTTCTGAAAAGTGATTCCGTTGGGACTCGAACCCAAGACCCATACATTAAAAGTGTATTGCTCTACCAACTGAGCTACGAAATCATAAAAAAAGAACTAAAAAAAAACATCAAATCCCGAACCCAAGAACCCTCCCGATAAAAATCGGGATGCTCTACCAACTGAGCTACGAAATCATAAAAAAAGAACTAAAAAACTAAGGCCTAAACCCCTGTTTCGGTGCGCAAAGATAACGATATACGGGTATCTGCAAAATCTTTTTTGAATAAAGTTATTCACATGGCTGAGAACCTTTGCCAGCCTGCATTTTAAAGCATGAATATTTTGCTTATTTAAAAGTTGAACAGCACTTTTACGTTCAGTAGCCGCGATGTAAGGCGGTTGGGTACAGCGTACACTGTCTGGCTGGTCCAGTCCTGAATCCAGGAGTAGGAGAGGGTGTTTTGTATACTCAGCAGATTGAACACTTCGAGGCTGGCCCAGATGCTTTTAACGTTGTTAAAAAAGCTGTGCGCCGGGTGCTCTTTTCTTGAGCCATCGAGCAGCAGAGCAGAGAAGCCTATGTCCACACGCTTGTAATCGGGAAGGCGCAGTACATTCTGATACAGGTGCCCGTTAGACGGACCCACCGGCAAGCCGGTTGAATAGATGAGGTTGATATGCACCTTGTAGTTCTTGTGCTTTGGTACATAGTCCTCGAAGTACATACCCAGCATAAACCGCTGATCTGATGGCAGCGGGAAGTACTTGTTGTAACCCGCAATACTGCCACTGTCGGTGATCTTCTGCTCGCCCTTCAGCAGTCCTATACTGATCCATGAGGTGGCATCTTTTACCAGATCGCCGTAGAGGCGCAGCTCCCCACCGTATATGTAGCCAATAGCATCGTTCTTGCCGGTATAGCGCACACGCACATTGTCGTAGATATACGGGTCCAGGTCCCAAAGGTTCTTGTAGTAGCCCTCAGCAGTTAGTTTGAACGGGCGGTTGTACATCCTGAAATTATAGTCGGTACCCACCACTGCCTGATAGGATTTTTGTGCTTTCAGGTCTTTGTTTACACCGCCGGTAAAGTCGCGCATCTCGCGGTAAAACGGTGGCTGACTGTAGTAGCCGGTAGAGAATTTGAAGACCATATCATTCTTCCAGATGGGCTTGTAAGAAAGCTGTAGCCTGGGGCTGATGACGAGCTCGTTGTTGAGCATGCTGTAATTAAACCGCACACCAGCAGAGGCATTAAAACGGTTGGCCGAATCGAGATGTATATTGTCTTGTATAAAGCCATGCACCCTCGAATAATTAAAGCCAGATGAAGTATTCTGGTAGAAAACCATGTGCAATTTATCGGGGTCGTACGGCTGCGAGAAGCCTGCCGAATCTCTGCGCTGCCACTGGTGCAGATTATCAGAGATATTGGTGGCAGTGCCTGTTACACCAAACTGAATGAAATTCTTCTTCGCATCGTATGAACCTCTGAAACCAAAATCAGCAACGCTCACATCGAGGTAGTTGCGGGCAAAATCATGTACTGCACCGGCACCCAGGTAGGTCTTTATCTGCCCGAAGTCTTTTTTGCTCTGGTCGGTTTGCAGCTCACCAAACAGGTACTGACCGTAAATATCGTAGGTCTCGTACTCGTTGGTCTGGAATGTAGATGCCAGAAACTTAAGCTTGAACTTAGACCCCTCGGGGTGGCAGTTGATAGACAGCCCACCGAAACGGGAGTCGAACTGATCGAACTCGCTGCCGGTATAAAATACATTGAGCTGGTAAGCCTGGTTCAGCACACCGAAACTAGATACCTGCGATTCGGGATAAAAGATAAACCTGTTGCGCGCATAGTTACCTATCGCTTCGATCTCCCATGTGCTGTTGATCTGATAGTTTACCAGCGCCTGCAGATCTGTGAACGACGGATTGTACACACCCTTGGTAGGCTGCGACTGCAGCAAGTACTGGTTGCTCTTCTGCCGGGCACCTATGAGGTATGTGAGCTTTTGGTTTTTTGTAGCTCCCTCCAGGTGCAGACTCGCGCCCAGCATACTCATACTAAACGATCCGGCAAACTGCGTAGGGCGTTTGTAAGCCACATCTAGCACACTGCTCATCTTATCGCCGTACTTAGCCTGAAAACCTCCCACCGAGAAGTTGACATTGGAAACCAGATCAGTGTTCACAAAGCTCAGCCCTTCTTGCTGACCAGAACGCACCAAAAACGGCCTGTAGATCTCGAAGTCATTTACATACACCAAATTCTCATCGTAGTTGCCACCGCGCACACTATACTGCGATGTAAGCTCGTTGTGCGAGCCTACCGCCAGCTTGATGAGCCCTTCCACACCACCAACGGTGCTGGGCATGAAATTCACTTTACTCAGATCCAGATATACACTGCCTGCCTCAGATCTTTTGTGTTCGCTCTTCTTCGTAAACTCTTTAAGTTCTGTGATATTCTCAACTAACCTTACGTCTATGGTACGGGTTTCGCCAGCTTTTACATTGATCCTTTTCCGCATTGGTTCAAAACCCGCATAGCCAATTACGATAGTTATATTTTTATCAGCCGAAATTTCAAGACTGTAAAAGCCTTTGGCATTGGTATAGGTGCCTATGCCTGTAACCTCGTCGGCCACTACGGCCTGCTCCAGTGCCTTGCCCTTTTCGTCCTTTACCACACCGGTGATAACGGCACGCTGAGCAAACGCGAAAACAGACACCAATGTAAAAATGGCCGATAAAATTATCCTTCTATGAAGCATATCCCTTAAACGTAGTGAAAGTAACTTTATTTTCCGATTTGCTTCAATCTTTTGATCATATCCACTGGGTCGGGTGCCGAGAACACAGTATTGCCCGCCACCAGCACATCTGCTCCGGCGGCAATGATATCGCCTGCATTCTCAAGTGTTACTCCTCCGTCTATTTCTATCAGTGTATTGCTGCCTGCCTTTGTGATCATTTCTTTTGCCTGCCTGATCTTGTTGTAAGTAAGCGGCAGGAATTTCTGTCCGCCAAAGCCAGGGTTGATGCTCATTACCAGCAGCAGGTCTATTTCATGGATAATATCCTGCACCATAGATACCGGCGTATGCGGATTGATAGACAAACCGGCCTTCATGCCCAGTGCCCTGATAGAAGTAAGCGTACGGTGCAGGTGGTAGCCTGTTTCGTAATGTACTGTCAGGTAGTCGGCCCCTGCTTTCTTGAAATCCTCGAGGTAGCGCTCTGGCTCTACCACCATCAGATGTACGTCGAATGTCTTTTTAGCGCGCTTCTTCATCTGCGCTATTATGGGCATTCCATAGCTGATGTTGGGCACGAACTTACCATCCATCACATCCAGATGAAACCAGTCAGCTTCACTGTCGTTGATCATGTCTATATCTCTTCCCAGGTTCAGGAAGTCGGCGGAAAGCATTGATGGCGCTATTATTGGCATTTTTTGTAGTAGTTAGTCGTTAGTAGATAGTAGATGGTCGGGAGTTGTTATTTGTTGGTCGGTTTTG
>CAIKOJ010000182.1 GCA_903829015.1 uncultured Bacteroidota bacterium | reverse complement strand
GACCTTCTGCCAGCACTATTACTTCCTTACCATCTATGTTATACAGATCAACCTGTGGCTTAATAGTGTCCTTGGTGTTACCATAAGCGCCATTCAGCCATGCCATGTCGATTTCGATATCGAAGTGACCAATGTTGCACACAATAGCCTTATCCTTCATAGCACGGAAATGTGCTTCAGTGATCAGATCGCGGCAACCAGATGCAGTCACAACAATGTCTGCTTCTTTTACTGCATCGATCATGCGTTTCACTTCAAAACCATCCATAGCAGCCTGCAATGCGCATATTGGATCTATTTCAGTAACCATAACACGTGCGCCAGCACCACGCAGCGACAATGCGCTACCCTTGCCCACATCACCGTATCCACCTACTACTGCTACCTTTCCTGCCATCATCACATCTGTAGCACGACGAATAGCATCTACCAGACTTTCCTGGCAGCCATATTTGTTATCAAATTTAGATTTGGTAACAGAGTCATTTACGTTGATCGCTGGCATAGGCAAAGTGCCTTTTTCCATGCGCTCATACAAACGGTGAACACCTGTAGTAGTTTCTTCACTTAATCCCTTAATGTGCTGAATCAGCTCCGTGTAGTTATCAAGCACCATATTGGTAAGATCACCACCGTCATCAAGGATCATATTCAATGGGCGGTCTTCGCTGCCAAAGAATAAAGTCTGCTCAATACACCAATCTGCATCTTCCAGAGACTGTCCTTTCCATGCAAATACTCCGATTCCCGCTGCTGCGATTGCCGCTGCTGCATGATCCTGAGTTGAGAAAATGTTACAAGAGCTCCAGCGTACTTCTGCACCCAGTTCAACCAGTGTTTCAATCAACACTGCAGTCTGTATGGTCATATGCAGGCAACCAGCTACACGAGCGCCTTTCAATGGCTTTTGGCTGCCATATTCAGCACGAATTGCCATCAAACCCGGCATTTCCGCCTCAGCAAGTCTGATTTCTTTACGTCCCCACTCTGCGAGGGTAATGTCCTTAACCTTGTAAGGTAATTTGAAGTCAATTTTTGAACGAGTCATTGTGCTCATATATGTTTACAATTAAAATGTTCGCAAAGTTATGATAATTATTAAAGCAAAGCACCCCAACACTGCTTGATATATCCCATTTTAACATTGTTTTTCTCTATGTCTGAATAAATAAGCTAATTTTATTCTTAACAGGCAACACCTACCGAATGGCATGTTCTCACTGGCTTTATTGCTACGTTCCTTCATGGTTTCAGCAGGTTGTTCTCCGTTAAATACCTCGTCGGATATTTCAGCCTCTATCGCTGTTTTGAGAGAGGTTGCATACTATTAGGTTTGGCTCATTTTAAACTAATAAACTCAATTTCACCCATGCTGCAATATCGTAAAGCCACCATAGCCGACATACCGGCCCTCGTACAACTCCGTATTGCTTTGCTCAAAGAAGTGATGAAGATTGATAAGCCATCTGTAGATATAACGGATGAACTTGTTAAATACTTTGAAGAACATTTGCCAAAAGGTGATTATGTCAATTGGCTGGCCATAGACGGAGATAATATTGTTAGCAATAACGGCATATTTTTCTACGACTTCCCTCCTAATTTTATCACCACGGCGGGGCAGAGAGCGTATATACTCAATGTGTACACCTTGCCTCAATACCGCAGGCAAGGGACAGCCAAAATACTTTTTGCGAAACTGATGGAAGAAGTAACAGCTAGGGGTATAAAACAGGCTTCGCTGCATACCTCGCCCAATGGCATGACTATGTATGCCGAATTTGGTTTTAAAGCAAAAAACAATGAAATGGTCTGGGGGCAGCACGTCTGAATTGAGGCAATCTCCACCCAAAAGCAAAAGGTTATTTTTCTATGGCCGAAATTATCTCCGGATTGTTTGGCTTCATACCGGGGGCAAACACAGCAACCAGTTTACCCTGCTCATTGATCAGGTACTTCTGAAAGTTCCATTTCACTTCGCTGTCTTTTAATCCATTGTATTTCAAAGAGGTCAACCACACATAAATTGGTGCTTTGCCATCGCCTTTTACAGTAATTTTGGCCGCCATAGGAAATGTAACCTGATAGTTTTTCTCGCAGAATGCTGCTATCTCTTTATTTGAGCCAGGCTCCTGTGCACCAAAGTCATTTGCCGGGAAACCTACTATCACCAGCTTGCCCTGATACTTTTTCGACATTGCCTCGAGTTCGGCATATTGTGGCGTGTTACCGCATTCTGATGCCGTATTCACTATCAGTATTTTTTTGCCTTTGAATTTCGAGAAATCAATGGTTCCGCCCGTAAGAGCTGGTACTTTGAAATCGTATATACTAGCCGGGATGCTTTCGGCGGGTGTTGGAGTAAAGAAGAACATTAATTTAAACAGGAAAATCGAAAGTAGTGCCATTGGTATTTTTTTTTTCAAAGGTAGGTATTCAAATTCTTTCCGGATTGTGAATTCCTGTAACTAACAATTGATTTTATTTATGACTGGTGATTTTCCAATTTGATAACATAATTCAAAATGAAATTGCCCGATCAGATGGAAGGTTCTTTACTGATTATAGCTTTACATTTGCACCATGGCATTCACCCGGAAAATATACGTCATCGATAAATCCCTTATTCTTACTACAAACAGGGAAGAGTATATGAGTCAACATCCAGCAGCTGAAGACTATATGGTTTTTGAAGCAGCTACAGCTGATACTTTTTCCAAGGCATTTAAACAATTGGAAAAGCCGGGAAGAAATGGAGTCATAATTGAAGATGCCTCACCCGACGCACTCATACAGCAGCTTGATGCGATGTTTGAGCCAATAGATGCTGGCGGTGGGTTAGTTTGCAATGAGCACAGCGAGTTCCTCATGATCTTCCGCAAAGGCAAGTGGGACCTGCCAAAGGGAAAGCTGGACGCCGGAGAAGACATTGCGGCATGCTCAATCCGTGAAGTGCAGGAAGAAACCGGACTTGTAAAAATTGATTTAGGTGAGAAGATCTGCGACACCTACCACATTTACGAACAAAGCAAACAGCAGATTTTGAAACGTACAGCGTGGTACCGCATGAATGGTTCATCTTTAGATAAGCTCACTCCCCAAAAGGAAGAAAATATACTTGAAGCACGCTGGATCAGGAAGGAAGATTTGGCGCCATATCTTTCTAAATCTTACGAGGCAGTGCGGGAGGTGTTCCGTCAGGCGGGTATCGTGGAATGATTCTGATAGTACTTGCTGCACATGCACTGGCACTTGAGGCGAAAGTTAACTTTTCTGTTTTGTTTCATTAACAAGACCTCAACATGTTGCCGGGTAACTTTGTACCAAAATAGCTGGTATGTCTGCAGTCAGGCCTTTACGGCCGGGTAATACATTAAGATTCAAATGGTGGCACTTAAAAGGCCAGAAAACACTTTGGCTGATGCTGAAAGAGGTAGCAAGGGGGCAATACCGCATGTCGGTATTGACTATTTTGCTGTTTGTGGCAGCCGTCAGCTACGTTATTATTACAAATGATCTTATTCCGGATAATAAGTTCATAGTAGGCTGGCTGGATGACGCTGTAGTTCTTTGTCTGTTAGGTAAAAGATGCCTATTCGAAACCCATAGGTTCAACCGATTTAAGGCTATGGAGAGGAGATGCAATTTAGATTGACATCATAAACAGTAACCAATTTTCGTAGTTTAGGTCACTTCAAACTGCTTTCCCAAAACCATGCGAATTGCAGGACTCAGCTGTTATAGTAATTAAATAGTAGTTTGTAAATATTTTGATTATTTTTATGACTTGCGTTCCGGTATCATTTTCTGCAAATCCCGTCTTTCTGCCTGTGTATGGGTGGGTGTAGTACTGCTTTGTGTACTACACACTACTGCATTTTCGCAAACAAACTGGCAGTTCAAAAAAGAAGAGGACGGCATAAAAGTATACACTGCTAAAACGCCTAACTCGAATTTTAAGACTGTAAAAATTGAATTTAATATAAACACCCGTCAATCGCAGCTCGTAGCTTACTTAATGGATGTGAGCAAGCAAAACGAATGGGTATATGCAAATAAGAAGGCGGTACTACTCAAAAAGATCAATCCCAACCAAATAGTATTTTATGCGGTTGTAAGCATGCCCTGGCCTATCGCCAACCGCGACTATGTTTCGCATATTACCTTCACCCATCCCGATGCGAAGACGCTTAAAATTGATGCTATAACTGAATCAGGTTTGATGCCCGAAAAGGCCGAATTGATACGGGTAAGGTACTCAGAGGCGCATTGGATGGTCAGTGCCATCAGCCGGGACGTGCAGCACGTGGTTTACACTGTCCAGTTCGACCCTGGTGGTACTTTGCCCGCATGGCTGGTAAATCTGTTCCTTGCCAAAGGCCCGATCCAAACTTTTCAGAAACTGCGCGAAGGCGTTAATAAACCTGAATTTAAAAATGCCACTGTCGATTTTATCAAAGATTGATTTGTTTGAGTTCCTTTTTCAGCAGTGCACTTAGATCTTCACTTCCTTTGGCATGAACATGCCGGCATCTCCGCCGTTGCGAATAACATCTCTAACCAAAGTGGACGATATCGTAGAATACAAAGGTGAGCAGGTTAAGAAAACTGTTTCAATATCGGGTGCCAGCATTCTGTTCATATCAGCAATGGCTTTTTCGTACTCAAAATCACTGATGTATCTGATGCCTCTCAAGATAAAGTGCGCGTCTATCGTTTTACAATAATCTACGGTCAGACCTTCATAGCCCGCAACCTCAACGCGTGGCTCGTTTTTATAAATTTCCCTCAGCCAGTTAATGCGTTGCTCAACCGAAAACATAGGCCGCTTGGAAGAGTTGATTCCTATGCCTATCACAAGCTTGTCAAACAAATTTACCGCTCTTTCTATTACATCTACATGTCCTAGTGTTATTGGGTCAAATGTGCCGGGGAAAAGACAAATGCGCTGCATAGCTGGTTATTTTGACTGTGCGAAAAAAGAAAAAACAGTTGTGCCGTAGTTTTTTAACTTCAGGAAATTAGGGTGTTGCTGATAGTCATTTCTTGGGGTATGTTCCAGCACAAAAATACCATCCGGCAGCAGCATTTTTTTCTCAAACACCAGCAACGGCAGGTCATCAATAGTGTCTAGCGCGTAAGGCGGACCGGCGAAAATAAAGTTGAACTGTTCAATATTGGTTTTCATGAACTTGAATACATCGCCCCTTATTATCTGAAGCTTGTCTGTGATGGCAAGTTCTTTTGAAGTTTTCTTAATAAAGTCTATGGTTATCAGATCCCGCTCCACCAGCGTCAAATCCGTTGCGCCTCTAGAGGCGAGTTCGTAGCTGATACTGCCTGTGCCTCCAAACAGATCGAGCGTTTTCAAACCCTCAAAGTCAATCATGTTGTTGAGGATATTGAACAAGCCTTCCTTCGCAACCTCTGTGGTTGGGCGCGCAGGAATCCGTGACGGTGGGCTGAACCTTCTTCCGCCGAAAGTGCCTCCTACAATACGCATGACATTAATTGTTGGGATAGATAAATTGCCCCATCCCATCTTGAGCTGAGCGAGCGACCGTTACCTGCACGAAGTCCGGGAAAGTATTGAGATAACTCATTCACTACATCATATTCAGCCGCACTTATGGTATTACACCTGAGCGAAATTTTAGACGGAGAAATATTGTTTTCCATGCACAATTGCCTGATCTCAAATGCAATGTCTTCCGCTGTGGTATAATCAAAAACCCGGTGCCACAGCAATTGACTGTAATTATGTAATGTAGCGCATACCTGCTCTGAAGTGATGAAACACTGCAAATACAAGCTTTGCTTACTGGCATTGTTGAAATGATAAACAGGGAGAGGGAGCGTTGTAACTTTCTTAAAATTGATCTTTACCAGCTCTGTGATCTCTACCGGCATCGCCAGCATATATTGCGACTTATCCTCTTCTATAAGATACGATTCAATAACGTCCTTTCTTTCTATAAAATGAATGTGCTGCAGCCATTTTTTGGCTTCAGCTTCATCGTACAGTGCTTCCGGTACCACCATATTTTTGTTGGAGCAGAAAAAAACACCTTTCACTTTATCGCGTGCTGCTAACAGTGGTTCCTGGAAAAAAATATGCTCAAAAAAATTGATCTCCCAAATCGGTTTCGACTTATTGTATCCGGTGAAATGTAATGTCAGCAATTCCTTCGCTGCATTAAAGCCGGCCACAAGTATACCTCGTTGCACCAATACTACCGTCACAATCGTCACCTTCGCAAGTATCGAGGGGTCTTCCTGTGCATTATAAACCTGTTCGTAAATATTATTATTAACCGACTTCATACAATTACACGCAATTATAGAATAAATTTGCCAAACTATTCTATTCGCAAACTGTTGCAAAAGTAGTCTAAAAACGAGCATACCTATTAAACCGGAGAATTTTGAGTCAAATAGATACAAATAACCTTGGAGTAAAAACTACCAATAAACAAATTTTACAGCTTGCCGCACCTATTTCTCTGGCATTACTCATTCCACAGATAAGCTATTTTGTTAATACGGTATTCATTGGGCAGCTGGGCGAACGGGAATTGGGCGTGAACGGTATTACCGGGGTGTTTTACCTGATTTTAGCTATGATCGGGTATGGTCTGAGCAGTGGCATGCAGATACAAATGGCCCGAAGGGCAGGAGAGGGGGATAAAAGGGGTTTAGCTGAGTTGATGACCAATGGCGCAATGCTGTCTGTAGTATTTTCATTGGGATTAATGTTAATGACACTTTGGTTTGTGCCTGTATTGTTTGGTTATAGCCTGAACGACAACGACAACTTTGCCTTAAGTGTAAGTTTTGTATATATACGAGTGTGGGGTTTACCGTTCCTAATGCTCAGTCAGTTGTTTAGTGCGTTCTTCATTTCTATTGGTCGGTCCAGGTTGCTTATCTACGGTTCAGTGGTGGCAACCGTTCTGAATATCATTTTTGATTACCTCCTTATTTTCGGCAAGTTGGGTTTTCCTATGCTTGGCTTTAAAGGTGCTGCTTTCGCATCTGTAATTGCTGAGGTGTTTTATGCTGTTACAATGGTTGTGATGTTCTTCGGCAACAAAATGCATCATCAGTTCCCGGTTTTCAGTTTCAAACACTTCGACTTTTCGTTGTCACAGCGTACCCTTAAAGTAGCTGCTCCGCTTATTGTACAGTTCCTGTTCAGCATCGGTGGCTGGCTGGTATTTTTTATTTTCATTGAACATCTCGGTGCTCAGTCACTTGCAGCGTCACAGGTACTTCGTAACATTTTCGGACTGGTTGGTGTGGGTACATGGGCGCTTGCCACCACCTGCAATACCATGGTCAGCAACATAATTGGTCAGGGCCGAAGGAGGGATGTACCTGGTGTTATTTGGAAGATATGTAAGCTCAGTCTGATTTACGCAATAGCACTGTGTATTATTATTCTCGCGTTTTCTAAGCAATTTTTGTCTATTTACTCCAGCGATATGTCGCTGATCACTTTTGCCATACCTAGCCTCAAAGTGATAATTTTGGCCACCTTGATCATGTCACTTTCTACGGTGGTTTTTAATGGTGTTGTGGGCACCGGAAATACTTTGGTTAACCTAACTATCGAAATAACATGCGTAGGTTGTTATCTGGTCTATTGCTACTTTGTCATTTACACCTGGAAAAGCCCTTTATACCTTTGTTGGGGCTCAGAGTTCGTGTATTGGACGCTCCTGCTCATAGCCTCTACCATATACCTTAAAAGCGGACGATGGAAAGGGAAGGACATTTAATCTGCAAAATTTACAAACTTTACTGCTCGACCACAAATGCCGTAGGCATTAAAACTTTGTAGAATAAAATTTAGAAAATGAAAAAAGCACCGATTTATCGGTGCAACAATAAATTGAGAGGTTTTGCGAATAACTCAGGTCAGGTCAAATAATATGCTATGTGATCAATTCTAAGCTACCTGCTCAGCAATTTCAGCCATATCGATCCCATTATGGCTCTCCTCAAATACGCAGTCTCCGTTTCTGATAATGAGTATCTGTGGCGATTCATGGTGTACTTTGAAGTCTTCAGCAATCTGATTCGAAAGTGCTCTGTATTTCAGCAGGTCAAGTAAATAAAAGCGGGTGCCGGTAGGCTGCTGCTCTCTTTCCAGGCGCATTTTCGCCATGTTGCTGATGCTACAACGTGTACTGTGCTTGAATATCACTACTGCTTTGTTGTCTTTTTCATTTTTTATTTGCTCTATTTGATCAGCTCCGATTATCTCAATCCAGTCCATCTTTGTTATCTACTTTGCCTGCAAAATTACAGACATTCAGTCATCAATCAATACCTACTTACCCGCCAAAATCATAGCTTTGCAGTAGTGTATGGATATTGAATGTTCAAAAGAGGAAATTAAGTTATTTGAGCGTATTGCCGCAGCTGCTAGTGAAATGGGGGTGCAATGTTACCTGATTGGTGGGTTTGTGCGAGATAAATTGCTGGGGCGGCCAACCAAGGATGTAGATGTTGTTTGTCAGGGCGATGGTATCCGGTTGGCACATTTGGTTGCCGGTTCACTACCACACAATCCGCAGGTTAATTTTTTTAAGAATTTCGGTACCGCTCAGTTCAGGCACCATGGGTTTGATGTGGAATTTGTTGGTGCACGTAAGGAGTCTTATTCATCAGATTCCCGAAAACCGCAGGTAGAAGAAGGTACTATCGAAGATGATCAGCTCCGGCGCGATTTCACCATAAATGCTCTGGCAATCAGCCTGAATAAAGAAGACTACGGAAAGTTAATAGATCCTTTTAACGGGGTTAGCGATCTGGAGCAGAAAATAATCCGTACCCCGCTTGATCCTGATGTTACTTTTTCAGACGATCCGCTCCGCATGATGCGCGCCATTCGGTTTGCTGCTCAGCTTGGGTTCACAATTATCGATGAGGTTTTTGATGCCATCACCAGAAATAGCGGACGCATCAAAATCATTTCACAGGAGCGTGTTACCGACGAGCTCAATAAAATTATGGCAACAGACAAGCCTTCTGTTGGCCTGGATCTTTTGTACAAATGTGGTTTGCTCAAAGAATTTTTTCCGCAGCTGGTAGACCTTACTGGTGTTGAAATCATCGAAGGGAAAGGGCACAAAGATAATTTCTACCATACTCTGCAGGTGTTGGATAATACCGCATCCAAAAGCAACGACCCATGGCTGCGCTGGGCCGCGCTGCTGCACGATATCGCCAAGCCTGCCACAAAACGCTTTGAAGAAGGCCACGGTTGGACTTTTCACGGGCACGAGGTGGTAGGGGAGCGTATGGTGCCAAAGATTTTCAAGCAGCTCAAACTGCCGCTGCACGAAAAAATGAAGTATGTGGCAAAGCTCGTAGGGCTGCATCTCAGGCCCATCAGTCTCACCAAAGAAGATATAACCGACTCTGCCATGCGTCGCCTGCTGTTCGATGCGGGTGAAGACCTGGAAGATCTGATGATCTTATGCGAAAGTGATATCACTTCGAAGAACAAAATGAAGGTTAAAAGGTATCTGGAGAACTTCGAGTTTGTAAAGCAAAGGCTGAAGGAAGTAGAAGAAAAAGACAGTATCAGAAATTGGCAGCCACCAATCTCGGGCGACGATATCATGCAGATATTCAATCTTACACCTTCGAGGGAGGTAGGTGTGCTTAAAACCGCAATCAGAGAAGCTATTCTCGACGGGCTGATACCCAACACACATGATGCAGCCTACAAGCTTTTGTTAGAAAAAGCAGGTGAACTGAATCTCAAACCTGTTGCTTAATATTAAATACGGAGGTATGATCAATAAAACTAACCGTCAGTTGTTTCTGGAGCATGTAGCCCAAACTTCTCCCACCCCTATGGGTATTGAGATAGTTGGCGCCGAAGGCAGTTATCTGTTCGGTAGTGACGGTAAGCAATACATCGACCTGATAGGTGGCATCAGCGTTTGTAACATTGGGCACAAAAACCCGGCTGTCGTTAATGCAATTAAGGAGCAGGCCGAGGCTTATTTACACGTAATGGTGTACGGCGAGGTAGTGCAAAGCCCTCAGGTGAAATATGCCGAACTACTGGCTAGTCAGCTTCCTGCCCATCTCGACTGTGTATATTTTACAAATTCAGGCTCCGAAGCCACAGAGGGTGCATTAAAACTTGCTCGCCGGGTTACCGGCAAATCAGATATTATCTGCTGCAACAAAGCATACCACGGCAATACGCTCGGTGCGCTCAGCATAATGGGTGATGAGTATTGGCGGAATGCATTCAGACCGTTGCTGCCCGGTGTAGGGCATTACGACTTTAACAGCCGGGAATTAATAGATGCTGTAAACGAGAATACAGCCTGTGTAATCATTGAAACTATTCAGGGCGAGGCAGGGGTAATAGTTCCGGATAATAATTGGTTAAAAGCCCTACGGAGCAAATGCGATGATACTTGTACACTGCTTATTTTCGATGAAATACAATGCGGATTTGGACGAACTGGCAAAATGTGGGGTTTTCAACATTACAATGTAGAACCTGATATACTTTTGCTGGGCAAAGCCTTGGGCGGAGGTATGCCGTTAGGCGCATTTATCTCATCTCACCAATTGATGGCAACACTCACCGTTAACCCTGTTCTCGGGCATATCACTACCTTCGGTGGGCACCCAGTATGCTGTGCCGCAGGCATGGCTGCCATGAATGTGTTGATGCAGGATGCGATCATTGAACACGTCCCGGAAAAGGAAGCTCTTTTCCATTCGTTATTGAAACACCCGGCCATCGTTTCAGTAAGAAGCAAGGGCCTACTCATGGCTGTAGAACTGGATTCCGCAACAAGTGTCAGCCAGACCTTAAAGAGTTGCCTGGATAAAGGTCTTTTTTCCGATTGGTTCTTATTTGCACCTGAATATATACGGGTTGCTCCTCCGCTTACTATTTCGGAGGAAGATATCAGAAAGGCCTGCGCTATTATTTTATCATGCCTTTAAAACGTAAAAAGGAAGGCTAGGCCTTCCTTTTTACGTTTTAAATATTTTCTTTCAACTATTTCGTCAGATTGATATTTGCCACATTGATACCAATGTTTACCTGTGCCATGGCATCACAATTGCCAGCTCCGTAATTCAAAACACGCATTGGTGGATTGTAACCGGTAACATTTACAACTCCGGCTTGAGCAAAATCACAACCTAGTGCAAATTGCAATGGAGCAGAAATATCGCAGCTGAATTGATGACCGTTCGGGCGTGTCAGTGTGGTGTTTCCAGAAATAGAAAACACATCATCTGCCCTTGTAGCTCCGGTTGTATAACCCTGAGCCCATTTCCTTACAAGATTTCCCTGCCATACAATATACAGGCTGTTCAGCGGATCAGGGCTCACGTTCAATGAGTCATTTACCAAAACCTTATAGTACCAGTTACCCAAAACTGTGGTATCAATTCTAATGGTCTTTATGGTGCCGGTTAGCCTGTTTCCGTTTACGTAATAATTGTCAAATGTTATTGTGTGTATCCTGCTTGTATCATAATATTGGTCGCTGTAAGAAACTAATATTGTTCCTCTGCGTTTACGGCCATCAAGACATACGCAGTCAGTTGGCCCAAAACGGATAGTAAGCAAGTGAGGTGTATGGTTTGTATCAGTACCTACAGTACAGCAGTGTCCTATTGTATTCTGTGTAGTACGCATATAGGCACCGTTAAAAACAGAGCCTGCCGCATCTGCAATCGAAATAGCGTCGTTATTTGCCCATTCTACTCTCGACAGATCTGATGCATAACCACCATTATCATCGTCATTACTGAGTTCATTGATCGATGTTGGGTTACATGCGGTCATCAGTACCATCGAAACAGCAATAATTAATGATCCTCTTTTAAAAATCGAATTGAAATGCATAGATTTTTTATTTAAACGCGCTCATAAAGAGTCGCCTTTTCAGTAAATTTCGACGCTAATATAACTAATAGTGTTTAATAATGCATACAGAAGCACACAAAATATATTAGAACACGCTTTTTTACACCTGTAATTTTATTTAAAATCAAGCTTTTACGGCAGGGTTATGGTCTTTACCGTTCCGTTCGACAAGGTCATTTTAGCGAATTCGTCACACGTTGGCGTATCACCATAATTCAGTGCCTTTGTTTTTCCACCGGGTAAGGTAAAAATCACAGTTCCTGCTTTCGCCCATTTGCAACTGGTAGCTACTACCAGAGGGATTGTTATGTTAATATTTAATACCGAGCCATCCGGTCTGGTCAAGGTGCCAGCACCTAATAAATTAAACACATCGTCCGATTTGTCATCCGGCGTATCATATCCTGCCGTCCAGGTGCGTTCCCGATTCCATAATATGCCTATCGTTCCGCCGCTTTTTAAAGTAACCGAACCATCAATGTGTATCTTGTAATAAGGTTCACCCAATCGATTGAATCCCAGGTTCGTAACGGTTTTCGTGCCGGTAACTTTATTGTCGCCCTGAAAAAATTCGTCAAAAGTGATCGTATGTACAGTGCCGGAATCAAAATAATTACCTGCATACGTGATGATTATTTTTCCTCGTCTTGTCCTTCCGTCCTTACATTCGCAGTTGGTGTTCCCAAAATCAATAGTGATCACCCCTGGTTCGCTGGTTACTGTGGCACAGCCCGAAATGGTAGTTGCCGTGGTTTTATAATCCAGCGTTGCTCCGGTTGTCAATCCCGCTGCCTGTTCACTAATACTTTGAATATCATCAAACGTCTGCTCGGCAATAGTGTGGTCTGCTGTGTAACTGATGTCTTCAGTCTTGCTTTTATTGCAGGAGTACATAAAAAATACCACCAGGGTCATAGCAAACGACGTTCTCAGTAAATTATATAGGTAGGTTGCTTTCATAAATACGCAATTATCAATTCTCGCAAATTCGTTTTAAAATTAGCATTATTTGTGGTCAAACAATGTGCTTTTTATCTGAAAATGCTACTCACAGAATAGCCTGCAAAGCTACTTTAGGCATAGCAATGTTGTATTGTTGCGGCAATATCGGGAAAATCAAAAACAAAACCTGCTTTTGTGATTCTTTTTGCACTGGCTGTGCAGCTTTTCAGAACTTCTTCACTCATTTCTCCCACCATCACTTTTAGCACAAAAGCCGGCACAGGTATAGGTAATTTCCATCCGCCTTTTGCCTGCGCTATTGTTTTCATCAGTTCTTCATGCGAAACCGGCGTAGGAGCAACACCGTTATATATGCCTTTGATACTTTCATTTTCAATGGTAAACAGAAACATCTTTGCAAGGTCATCTACATCTATCCAGCTTACCATCTGTGAGCCTGAACCAAGTATCGGCATTATTCCGAATGATACAGGTTGTGAGAGTTTAGGGAATGCACCGCCTTCCTTTCCAAGTACTATTCCAATTCTGATAATCGCCGTCCTGTAACGCGCCGAGGCCTTGCTGGTAGCATCTTCCCATTGCTTACAGGTCTCTGCTAGAAAATCAGTAAATGGTTGTGCATCTTCTTCAAAAGGTGCAGCACCAGCCCTGTCAGGACCATAAAAACCGGTTGCCGATGCTGCAATAAATGTTTTGCAGTTGGGCGCATATTTTTCAAGCTGATCGAGCAAAAACTCTGTGCTGTTTATCCTGCTTTCAATGATTTCTTTCTTCCGGCTTTCTGTAAGTCTTTTTTCAGCAATTGCCTCGCCCGCCAGATGTATAATTCCATCCAGCTCGTGCATTTCCGACGATTCGCATACTCTCATTTTCGGGTCCCATTTTGTATAAGAAACCAAACCAGAGGCCTGCCTGCCTGTCGACCTTGTGAATATTACTACCTTATATCCTTTACTTGTCAGTAATTTGGTCAGATGTTTACCTACAAACCCTGTTCCGCCCGTAATTCCAATCGTTTTCAATAGCTCTTTTGTAAATTAATTATTATCAAAAATAATATATTTTTACCACTTTAAGGCTGTTTAACATTAATTTCTATTTTGTTACTGTTGTCCATACAATAATATTCTACCGTTTTGCGTTTTTTCAAAACAAAACTACTCGATGCACAAAACTTTACACAAGAAACTTACTGAAAAGCAATTGTACAGCCAATCTAAGGCTTACTTATTGAGTAACGACGGAGGCTCCGTTTTGGAAGACCGTGATCTGCTCAGGGAAATTGCAAAAGACCTGCTCCAGCCGCGTCCGCAGGCAATAGCTAACCTGCTTAAAATGGCCCGGGAGGTATAGTTATTAATAATCCGCTCTCTCAAAACAAGGCCGGTATATTATTATACTGCCCTTAGGTGGTACGTCTGGGTGGTTAATCGCCATTCTTTTTCGTGCTAACTGCGGTATTTGCCCCACCATACCATAATTATACCGCATAAATAGGGTAGTTATATTTAAATTTATGTCTATTTTTGCCCTTTCCAGACACTAAATATTTTTTCTGCTGATAAAAATTGATATAACTTTTTGTTTTTAAAAGTGTTTCTCCTATCTTTGCGCTCCGTTTAAAAATTTTCATTAAAAGTAAGCATGCCAACTATACAACAATTAGTACGTAAAGGCCGTGAGCAGATGAGGACCAAATCCAAGTCCCGTGCACTTGACTCCTGCCCTCAGCGCCGTGGTGTTTGTACCCGCGTTTATACTACAACTCCAAAGAAGCCAAACTCTGCGCTTCGTAAAGTAGCAAAAGTGCGTCTTACCAATAAGGTAGAGGTGATTGCATACATTCCCGGAGAAGGCCATAACCTGCAGGAGCACTCTATCGTGCTGATTCGCGGTGGTCGTGTTAAGGATCTTCCAGGTGTTCGTTATCACATCGTTCGTGGTGCACTTGATACTGCTGGTGTAAAAGACCGTAAGAAGAGCCGTAGCAAGTATGGTACTAAGAGGGATAAAAAAGGTGCGGCAGCTGCAGCAGCTAAGAAAAAATAATTTTTTAACACATTAATATAAGCGAGTCATTCGATGAGAAAGGCACAGGCAAAAAAAATTCCGTTAGCTCCGGATCCAAGGTTCAACGATAAAAACGTAACCCGTTTTGTAAACTGTCTGATGATAGGCGGTAACAAAACTGTTGTATTGAGCGCATTTTATGATGCGGTTGATAAAGTTTCTAAAATAACCAGCGAAGACGGTTATGAAGTGTGGAAGCGTGCATTGAATAATGTTACTCCTGCTGTAGAAGTTCGCAGCCGTCGTATCGGTGGTGCTACTTTCCAGATTCCTTCTGAAGTTCGCCCTGATCGTAAAATTTCTTTGAGCATGAAATGGCTTATTCGTTTTTCACGTGAGCGTAATGGCAAAACTATTGCCGACAAGCTTGCTAACGAAATCGTAGCAGCAGCAAAGGGTGAAGGTGGTGCTTTCAAAAAGAAAGAAGATACGCATCGTATGGCTGAAGCCAACAAAGCGTTCTCGCACTTCAAGATATAACAATAATCATTTGAGTATATTTAAAAAGTCCTGCCACTCGGCGGGACTTTTTGTTGCTACAAAAAATACATCATTAACAACAACACACACACACACACACACACACACACGAATTTCAAAACAAATCTGTGCTTAGTACACACAGCAACAGAAAATCTGTCTTTGCTATTTTGCATCTCTGGTTCCAGTCTCGTCTTCTACTCAGGTAAGCACAAAAAGAAACCCCGAAGACGGTTGCTTCGGGGCTATAAATAAACTCAAATCAATTTACTTTTTCAGTGCATCGCGTATCTCCATAAGCAGTGCTTCTGTAGGTGTTGGCGGTGGTGGTGTAGCTGGTGCTGCAGGTGCCGCTTCTTCTTTTCTCTTAGCTTTTGCAATAGCCTTGATCATTACGAATATGCAGATAGCGATGATCAAAAAGTCAAACACAGTCTGCATGAAATGTCCGTAGGCAAACACGTTAGCTCCGGCTTTCTTAGCTTCATCCAGCGATTTATAAACATCACCATCTTTCGCTGCTTTCAGCACCACAAATTTGTCTACAAAACTTACACCGCCTGTAGCCATACCCACTACTGGCATGATCACGTCATCAACCATGGCTGATACGATCTTACCAAATGCCCCGCCTATGATCACACCCACAGCCAGGTCCATGATATTGCCTTTAAGGGCAAACTCTTTAAAATCTTTTACGAAACCCATTGTTCTTGTTTTAGATGGTTATAAAATAATAATTCACGTTTTAAAACTTATAGGCAATACCAACTGTAAATACCTGATTGATCTGCACCCAGCCCAGATCATTTCCCGGCTGGTCTTTGTCCACTGTAGCACCGGCACTATTTGTGGTTGTTTTTGTATACGGGAAATTGTTGTCGTAAACTACTGTCAATCCCAATGTAAGGCTCAGGCTCTTGAACGCTTTGAAAACTAGCAGGTTATCCCAATACACCTGTATGTTGCCTGGCCCGTCTTTCTTGATCACCTTGCCTGAATCGTCTTTCGTATCCTTGGCGAGATAATTACTATAGAGATCCAGGCGTGTGCTGAATTGTGTTTTCTTGGTCAGGTCTACCTTATATCTGCCAGAGAAATAGGCGCCAAACTGAAACTTATTGGTTTTACCTGAGTCTATACCAAAGGCACCCGTTTTACTCAGCGAAGTGTATCTCTTGTCTGAAACAATTTCCCTGCCGGCGATCGGTGACAGGAACAGGCTAAGTGCTGCACCTCTTTTATACTCTATACCGGCCGCCAAAGTAAAATAGGCAGGAGACAAAAATGTAGATTTTGGGTTTCTCATCCACGCTGTGTCCGAATAGTCATATCCCTTTGTAAACTGAGATTTGAAATTGAACAGACCGGCAAAATAAAAGTTTTTCGAGTTTTTCAGATTTGAGCCAAAGTTCGATGTGAAATCAATTCTGTCGTCAGTCTTCTTTGGTAAAAAACCTGTCGACTGTGCATAATTCAAACCATAAGCCAGATCCAGATTGTTGGTCCACACGCTTGAGTGATGGTAGTAAGTGATGTTTCCGTGCAATACACTGTTTATAGAAAGTGAAGCAACCTCACCACCTGCGGCCCAGTTGTGAAGGAACCCTTCATTGATGCCCAGGGTAAAAATTCCGCCATGCTCCCAGCAAACGGTATCCTTATTGGTGGTTGTCAGCGATTTTTTAACATCATCAGTTTTTCCTACCTGCGCATACGCGCTGTTTACCGACATCAAAAACAAAAATGGCAATAAAATACTTCTCATACTTCTTATAGTTTGTTGATTTTTGGGCGAAGCTAAAAAAAGGAACCCGATATGCATATCTTTTGCGTTACATTAATCCACATTTTATTTGAGAATCCGCAATTTCAAAGACAAGTCTTGGTTAGTTATTCATTATCCACGAGATATGAATGCTTTTGTTTGTAATAACATGGATTGCTTTCTTTAAAAAGGGAACGAAACTCCATATCTGGAGTACTTCTAATCGCGGATTTCAATGGTTGTATTATTTTCCATATTAAATCCCCGATTATTCCGAATTTTTCATATTATTTACCTATCTTTGCCGCTCGAAAAAAAGCAAACCTACATATTGGTGGGATTAACAGGATTACTAAAATATTGATGCAAATGTCTCATTTTACAGCTGAAAAAAAGGCAAACATTTTTAAAACTTATGGTGGATCTGAAACAAACACAGGTTCCATTGAAGCACAGATCGCTATGCTCACTGAGCGTATCAACCACATTTCTAACCACCTGAAGAACAACAACAAGAAAGACTTCTCGAGCAATCGCGGGTTGATGCAGATGGTTGGACGTCGTAAACGTCTGTTGCAATATCTTAGCCATAAGAATCTTACCTCTTATCGTTCGTTGATCGAAAAACTTGGCTTACGTAAATAAGCAGTAAGCAGTAAGCCATTCCCAACTTATTCAGTTGGGAATTGTTTTTTTAAATGATAATACCACCGCACTTGCGTTGAAGGCGCTCAGTCATGATGGCTCGCGTAATTTATAACCAGGTAGGAGTAATTTGGTTTAACCACTAATAGTATCGCTATATAAAAGCGATGTTGCGGTTAAGCATTTTTCTTACCACCAAACATCTGATGTATGATTCCAAATCCCATTTCCGTATCGCTGAAATCAGCCGATGGACGTGAAATTTCAATAGAAACGGGCAAGATGGCCCGCCAGGCCGATGGCGCCGTTGTAGTTCGCCAGGGCAATTGCATGATATTGGCTACCGTTGTAGCTACCAAAGAACCAAAGCCAGGCCAGTCTTTCTTTCCATTAAGTGTAGACTACCAGGAAAAATTTGCATCTGCAGGTCGTATTCCGGGCTCTTTCTTCAAGCGTGAAGCTCGCCTCAACGATTACGAAATACTTACTTCAAGGCTCATCGATCGTGCACTGCGTCCATTGTTCCCCGATGATTATCTGTGCGAAGTTCAGGTACTTGTTTCTTTGATCAGCAGTGATCCTGAAATCATGCCAGATGCGCTTGCATGTCTTGCTGCATCTGCCGCACTAGCCGTATCTGATATTCCGATACTCGAAGTGATCTCTGAAGTGCGCGTAGCGCGTATCAACGGTGAATACGTTGTGAATCCTACTCGTACTCAGTTGAAAGATGCTGATATCAACATTATTGTTGCCTCTACCGATAAGAACATCATGATGGTGGAAGGAGAAGGTAAGGAGTGCAACGAAGAAGGACTTGTTAAAGCTATTGAAGTTGGTCACGAAGCTATTCGTGAACAGATTAAACTGCAACACGATCTTCGCGAAAAAGCAGGAATTACTGCTAAGCGCGATTATACCAAGCCATACACTAATCCTGAACTGGAAGCAAAGATTGCGGCTTTTGGTAAAGACCGTATCTATACAATTGCTAAAAGTGCACTCGGTAAGCACGAACGTTCTGATGCGTTCAAACAGGTTAAGGAAGACTTCAAAGCAATGTGTCAGACCGACAAGCCTGAAGAACCAAATTATATTAAGTCTGAAGACGCTGCACTCATAGGCACATATTTTCATGACCTCGAGAAAGCAGTGATACGTACCATGATGATCAACGAAAAGGTGCGCCTCGATGGTCGCGGTCTCGAAGTTGTTCGTCCACTCACTATCGAAGCCGGACTGTTACCTTCACCACACGGTTGTTCTTTATTTACTCGTGGCGAAACTCAGTCATTAACTACTGTTACGCTTGGTACTGTAGATGATGAATTGTTACTGGAAACAGCACAAACATCAGACTACCTTAAATTTATATTGCACTACAACTTCCCTCCGTTCTCTACAGGCGAGGTGAAGATGATGCGTGGTCAAAGCCGCCGCGAAGTGGGTCATGGAAATCTGGCGCTCCGCTCATTGAAGCAGATGATGCCTGTCGATTATCCATACACTGTTCGTGTAGTTTCTGATATTCTTGAGTCAAATGGTTCTTCTTCTATGGCTACCGTTTGTGCCGGTTCTCTGGCATTGATGGATGCAGGTGTTCCTTTCCCTAAGCACGTAAGTGGTGTGGCAATGGGCCTGATAGCAGAAGACGGAAAATTTGCTGTACTTACTGATATCCTCGGTGATGAAGATCACCTGGGTGATATGGACTTTAAAGTAACCGGTACACGCGATGGTATCTGTGGTATCCAGATGGATATTAAATGCGACGGTCTGAGCATGGAGATCATGATGCAGGCGCTGGAGCAGGCTAAACGCGGTCGTTTACACATCCTCGATGCGATGTACGAATGTTTGCCACAAGCTAACGCTGATTTGAAACCTCACGCGCCACGCATCATACAGATGAATATCGATCGTGAATTCATTGGTGCGGTTATCGGACCAGGTGGTAAGATCATTCAGGAAATTCAGCGCGAAACAGGTGCTAAGATCAATATCGAAGAAGTGGGTGATCAGGGTGTCATCAAAATATTCTCTAACGATAAAGAAAGCATTGATAAAGCAACTGCATGGATCAGAAGCATTGTAGCTATACCAGAAATTGGTGGTACTTACGAAGGTACTGTGAAGAGCATTATGCCTTTCGGTGCGTTTGTAGAGTTCATGCCGGGTAAGCAAGGCTTGTTGCATATCTCTGAAGTAAGCTGGAAACGCCTCGACAGTCTGGAAGGTGTGCTTAAAGAAGGCGATAAAGTAAAAATACAGCTCACAGGCACTGATCCTAAAACTGGCAAACTGCGCCTGAGCCGTAAAGTGTTGATGCCTAAGCCTGAAGGTTATGTAGAACCGGCTCCACGTGAGCGCAGAGAAGGTGGTGATCGTAACGACCGTGGTGATCGTGGCGACCGCAGAGGTGGCAATGACCGCCGTGGTGGTAACGACCGCAAAGGCGGTAATGATCGTGGCCCAAGAGAAGGCGGCGACCGTGCACCACGCGAACCAAGAAACGAAAACAACGCAGGTTCAGCAGACCAGTCTGCACCTCAGGTAAATTCAGCCGACGAAGCGGATCTGGCCTTATAATTCTTTTTATCCCCGATTAACTGAGCAGTCCCGATTTTATCGGGACTGTTTTTTTTGCTGACTTATGCGTTGTGTATTGAATTGTACCATCTGGGCATCAGATGCAAACCAAATACATAGCAGCACCGACCTTTAAGTCGGGGAGAAACAATAACTAAGATTGGCTTTAGTCAGAATCGGTAGTGCAAATTCAATCTGTTCTGTATCATTTCAAATGGACACTAGAATCACGCATCGGTTAATTGTGCGACTCCTTTAGAAGTCCAAGCTTTGTAGCTTTTTGTATTCTGTAACCGGCACCCTGTAGGGGTGCAACTCTCTTTTTAAAGGATATAGCAATAATCTCGTTAGTAAAAAAACTTATGGTTTATGACGGGAATTTGTCCCCAAACGCCCCATTTTACCCACTATCCTTTTATCTATAAACATTTTGCGATACCTTTGCACCCGAATTAAAAATAAAAATACTATATGTCTGCAAACAAATTACATGAGCTCCTCGGCGACAAAGCTGAGTACTACTTGGGTCATAAGTGCATGACCATTGATAAGTCTTCTATACACGTCCCATCGCCAAATCATCTCGACGACGTTTGGACTCAGTCAAACCGTAATGTACAGACATTGCGTAGTATCAATAGCATCATGGGTCATGGTCGCCTTGCAGGCTCAGGCTATGTGTCTATCCTTCCTGTAGATCAGGGAATTGAGCACAGTGGCGGCGCATCTTTTGCTCCAAATCCTATTTATTTCGATCCTGAGAATATTGTAAAACTGGCTATCGAAGGTGGTTGCAATGCTGTTGCGTCTACTTATGGTGTGCTGGGTTCAGTGG
Organism: uncultured Bacteroidota bacterium; assembly: GCA_903829015.1. Classification (GTDB taxonomy): domain Bacteria; phylum Bacteroidota; class Bacteroidia; order Chitinophagales; family Chitinophagaceae; genus Nemorincola. The sequence continues at coordinate 19,293 of CAIKOJ010000182.1, read as the reverse complement.
CTCGCAAATACGCTCACAAAATTCCTTTCATTGTTAAGGTAAATCATAACGAGTTCATTAGCTACCCTAACAAATTCGATCAGATCATGTTCGGCACCATTAAAGATGCATGGAACATGGGTGCTGTGGCAGTAGGTGCTACTATCTACTACGGTTCAGACGAGAGTGCTCGTCAGATCGTTGAAGTAGCTAAGGCTTTCGAATACGCTCACGAATTGGGTATGGCTACTGTATTGTGGTGCTACCTGCGCAACAGTGGTTTCAAAAAAGACGGAGTAGACTATCACGCAGCTGCTGATCTTACTGGTCAGGCTAATCACCTGGGCGTAACCATTCAGGCAGATATCATCAAGCAAAAATTACCAACCAACAATGGTGGTTATAACGCTATCAACTTTGGTAAAACAAGCAAGCTGGTGTACGAAAAACTGACTACTGATCACCCAATCGACCTGTGCCGCTACCAGGTAGCTAATTGCTACATGGGTCGTGTAGGTCTTATCAACTCAGGTGGTGAGTCTAAAGGCGCTACCGATATGGCAGAAGCAGTAATGACAGCAGTGGTGAACAAGCGTGCAGGTGGTATGGGTCTTATCAGCGGCCGTAAAGCTTTCCAGAAACCAATGAATCAGGGTGTGGAATTGCTGAACGCTATCCAGGATGTGTACATGGATAATTCAGTTACAATAGCTTAATATTTTCAACAGTATATTTTGGTCAGCCACCCCATCGGGTGGCTGATTTTTTTTGCTCACAGTACTATTAATGCCGGTGACCATCCCACGGTCCATCACTTTTTTCTTCAGTTGGCAGGGCTCCCTTAAAATTCCTGATGGTGTAAGTGAGCTGGAAGATAAAATACTGTTGCAATACCTGCGTTACGCTGTTCTCAGTATAGTTTTCTGTTACGTTGCGGTTAATGCTCTTGTTTTGTTTCAGCAGATCATATGCCGATATACGTGCTTCCAGCGCATTGTTTTTCAGGAATTTATAGCCAATGTATGCGTTCCATAAATAGAAATCCTGTGTACCGGTGCCACTGAATGCCGTGTAGTAGTTCTCCGTGATATTTGTGTTCACAACAAGGTGTTTTTTAAATACCCAGTTGATCTTAAAAGCCGCTATGTGGTTATAATAATTGTTATTGGCTTGTTTCTGTGAGGTGTTGTCTACAATATTGTAAGTGCCGTTGTACGATAAAGTAAAGTCCAGTTGCTCGCTTATGTTACTGCTGAGCACAACCCCCGCTTGCGGCGCAGAGTTATTGGTATAGTTCAGCACATTATTGATCAATCCCGGTGTGCGGCTGTAATTGAAACCTCCGCTCAAATTCAGGTTACACTTTATCGGTTTCACAGGGAGCCCATATGCCAGAAAAGTTCTGCCGTTAAAATAGCCGTCCAGATTCACCGGTACTGTGAGTTGACTGCCCGGTGCTATTTTTACCTGCTCATTGGTTACAGGATTAGTATAGTCTGCGGTTGTATAGGTGGCATTCGATACATAATCAGTCACATAATTAGCATACAGGTTGAAGAACAATGATCGTGCTGTTTTCGCCTTGGTCGAACCATATCTTATAATGAACGTGTGTTCGTAATCCTGTTTCAGTCCGGGGTTACCGGTCTTTAAAAGTAGCGGGTTGCTGATATCAACGATGTCCTGTAATTGGGTTATTGTTGGCGAACTTGTATTGGTTCTGTAGACAATACGCAGGTTGCGCCCTTCGCTGTATCTGTAGTTGAATGTAACCGACGGAAGCACACTGGTAAAGTTCTTATTCACTGAGAACAGATTCGGATAGGTGCGTTCTCCGTTCAGTGTCGCATATTGCACATTAGCACCTGCTGTTAACGACAACTTTCTATCGCCCACCCGGTAACTCAATCCGCCTCTTTGCAAATTGTAGTCTGAATTGTATTTGTTCGAGAAGGTGTCATTTTGTTTATCGAATTTTTGAGAGACGGTATCGAAGTCGTTAGTGACTTTGTTGGCATAGTTGTAGGTGTATGATGGATTATAATTTACCATCAGTTGACCCCTCTTGCCCACGGGCTCCGTATAGGTCACATTGGGCGATACCGTATACCCGTTACTGCCAAGCGAATACTGCTGATCGTAATATTGAAGTTTAATCAGATTGCCTACACTGTCGTAATATTTATTGTCAGAATAGTTTGTTCCATCCCCCGTCTTGTCGTTCAGCGAAGCACTGATATTCAACGATATGGTTCTGCGTTGCTTCTTAAACTTGTGCTGTATCAGCAGATTATTAGATGAGCTATAGCCGCTGTTATTGGCAGTACTGTTGTTGTTGGTAATGCTGGCAATGATCTTGTTTATTGAATCATTTGCCGGCGATGTTCCGGTCGTTTTATTCTCCTGAAAACTGATACCCGGTGTGAAAATGATCGAATTAAATGAATCAATAGTGTACTCGAATTTTAAGTTGAACCTATGATTGAAATTCTTTGACTCGGAAGTGTCATTTTCAATGTAATGGTTGGTGATTGAGTTTGGGGTGTAATAGTCTCTGGCAATGTCATTTGTATTGTTGTTATCGGTGCCGTTAAAAAAGTAACTGCCACTTACCTTTATTTTCTTTCCCCATGCATCCGAATAATTCACACCAAAAGAGTTTGTATTGGTAATTCCTCCTTGTTGTCCGGTCATAAAATTACTCGCTCCGCCACTACCGCCGCCGAAATTACCTCTGCCACCACCGCCTCTGCTGCGGCCACCACCACCGCCACTCACACCCAGCAGATCCTCCGAACTAAAGTTCTGAACATTGATATTGTTGCTCATGCCCAGAATGCTGATCTTCTGCTCTCCATGAAAAATATTGATATTCCCGCCGGCGGTATACCGCTCATCTGTTCCGTAGCCCGCGTATAGTTTTCCAAATGTACCTTCGCTTTTACCTTTCTTGGTAACTATGTTCATTGTTTTTTGGGAGCTCCCGTCATCAAAACCTGTAAACATCGCCTGGTCACTCAGTTTGTCAAACACCTGTATCTTATCAACAATTTCGGCAGGCATGTTTTTCAACGCAAGGGTAGGGTCGGTTCCGAAAAATGGTTTGCCATCTACATACACCTGTTGCACATTTTCTCCGTTTACCTTTACACCTGTATTATCAGATGTCACACCCGGCATCTTTTGTTACCAGATCCTCTGCACTGGCATCAACGTGGGTTTTAAAAGCATCCGCTCTAAATTGTGCTGTATCGCCCTTCTGTTCCGCCCTTATCTGGTTTTCCTTTACAGTTACACTCTTCAATTCATTTTCACGGGTTTTAATTTTTATACTACCAATAGCAACGTCCTTATCAGCTACGGTGACCCTTCTGCGTGCAACTGCATATCCTGTATACTCCAATCGAAGCGAGTATGTTCCGGGCTCAAATCCGGCTACCTCAAAATTTCCATCAGCGTCGGTTATTCCGCCCCGTACAGCCAATGAATCTGTGGTTTTAGAAATAACCACAGTAACCCCAGGTAGAGAGGATGCGTCCTTATCGTCAATTACTTTGCCGGTAATTTTAAAGGTCTGCGAAAACGCAGGTAGGGTAAAAACGGTAAAAGCCAGTACAAAAAGTGTGCGGATAAACATTTCAGGGATGTAAGCAGTTTAGACCTGCAAATTACATCAAAGGTTTAACTCAGCCCCATATTTACTTGCTAACGGTTATTGCAGGCTCATGTTCCGCATTTCTTCTTTTCATGTATTCAAATCCTGCAACGTTCGCCAGAAGCAACAGCATCCCATAAAAAGTATCCTCCACCGGTATAGTAAACATTCTCGGCCCCAGAATATGGTTTGGATTGTATGAGACCACAGGCTCTGCCAGGAAACTCCCCGTAAGTATACCATTTGATATGAAAAAGGGAATGAGTATCAATGCGAAAGAGAAATAGAAAGCTGGCATAAACCATGCTTTTAATCGGATCATAAAAATGAGCATCACGGCAAGCAATATAAAAGTAGTGGCAGTGTAATACTTATGCAAATTGAAACCAGCAACAACAAAAAGAAATACGATCAGAATAATGGATAGCACCCTTGCGTGTTTCGCAAACCTATCGAAATTTAAATAATTGGTGATGCAATGGTAAGTAAATACACCGCAATAAGGGATGAACAAAAAGAATAGGCACTCTTCAATTGGTAAATTGATGATGTGAATTCCGCAGATGTACCGAGGGTTAAAACTCCATATCTCCCACCTTGTAAACAACATATCCCATTCGCAAAATAGCAGCGCCGTTACAATGCAGGGAATGAAAAAATGTTTCCACTGCTTGTGGAAGTTTATTTTCGGGTGAAATGAAAAAATAAACGGAACCACCAAGCAACAAAAGTCAACCAGCAGATAAGTGTATTTATCGGGCATTTACTTGTTTGTTTTTTTTGCTTCCATAAAATACTTGCGTGGCACCAGCAACATGCCAAAACACTCTCCGTCTTCTTTTCCCAGATGCTTATGGTGCATCTTATGCGCCCTCCTTATGGCCCTGAAATAGCTGTTGTCTATATTCCTCAGCCACTTAAACCGTTGGTGAATGAAAATATCATGCACCATAAAGTAAGCCGCACCATACAGGGTTATACCTAATCCTATATACAAGAGAAAGGTAACACTTGTATAGATCCCAACTGCCAGGCAAATAATCCCTGGTATAGCAAATATCAAAAAGAAGTAATCATTCTTTTCAAAAAACGACGTGGGGTTCTTTTTATGGTGATCCTCATGCAGTTGCCACAAGAGCCCATGCATCAGAAATTTGTGTGCCAGCCACGCTACTGCCTCCATACCTAAGAAGGTGCCGACAACTATTAAAATATCTACGATCGCTATGTTCATGGCTTTGTGTATGTTCCAAGTAATTTGATCAAAGTCGTTCTTCTGAATTCAAAAATCTCGTCCAGTTTCTTCTTTACTACGATCATATGCCCCAGTTCTCCCAGCAATCCCAACGGCATCGCATATCTTACCAAGTCAGTCATTTTCACGCCACCGGGCACGGCTTCAAAGGTATGGGTGTGTTCCCATAGTTTGTACGGCCCTTTAAGTTGCCTGTCGGTAAAAACATGAGGAGCATTAACTCCTGTTATCTCCGTTGTCCATCTCATTGGTATTCCCAGCAATGGCTTTACGGTATAGTCGATCTTCAAACCCGAGTAAACAGGTTCATCCTTCAGATCAGTAAGAATATGGAATGACAATTCCGGCGGCGTGATCTTGGATAGATTCTCCGCTTTCGAGAAGAATTTCCAGGCTTCTTCAACACCAATCGGCAACATTTGCTCTCTCTTCAGTTCGTAAATTTTCATGTTCATATTTTAGGTAACCAACTCAACTTCTTTTCTCTTAGTAACATCTATAGCAGATTCAACTGGTGTCTCAGCATAGACTTAAACATCAACCCTATCTTTCTGTGATTGGATATCCTTATTCTGGTCTTCAAAATTAGTTCGGCAGGCGTATTAGTAATTTTTAGAAACAGTTTTCTGTAATAGTAATAGGCTAGATACACCCCCTTTCTTGACGACGTTGGCAATTTTCTGATTCCCGCCAGGGCTTCAGAAAAATCCATTTCAATCTCTTGCTGAATGCGCTCTTTTTCCTGCATCGAGAATCGGTTAAAATCTACGCCGGGGAAATAGGTTCTACCCAGTCCTTCATAATCTGCATTCAGATCTCTGAGGAAATTCACTTTCTGGAATGCCGCACCAAGTTTCATCGCAGGTCTTTTCAGTTTCTTATACAGTTCAGTATCATTCTCAGTAAATATGCACAGGCACATCAACCCCACCACTTCTGCCGATCCTAGTACGTATTGGTTATATGATTCTTCGGTGTGGGTTTTCTGTTCAAGGTCCGTCTCCATACTATCAAAAAACCGCTCGATCAGTTCAAAATCAACATTGTATGCATTCACCACTTTCTGAAAGCTATTCAGTATTGGGTTCAGGCTGATACCGTTTGCTATCCCTTTCCATGTTTCCTCTTTGAACTCGCTGAGCAGTTCCGCTTTATTGTACCCGTGAAACGAGTCTACGATCTCATCTGCAAACCGCACAAACCCATAAACAGAATAGATAGGCCCATGAAAGCGCTTATCCAAAAACCTGATGCCCAGCGAAAAACTGGTGCTGTAGGTTTGGGTGGTTATCTTGCTGAACCTTTGCGACAGGTCGTCAAATATTTGTTTCATCAACCTTTATTTTAAGTGTAGTAATAATTGCTCTGCGGCTATCTGTCCCGAGATGAGTGCGGGTGGTACCCCCGGTCCCGGCACGGTCAGCTGCCCGGCGTAAAACATATTTTTCACTTTCTTGTTTCTCAATGTTGGTTTCAGCACTGCTGTCTGCCGCAGTGTATTCGCCAGTCCGTAAGCGTTTCCTTTGTAGGCATGGTAGTCACTCACAAAGTCATTCTTGCAGTAGCTTTTTTTGTACACAATATGCTCCATTATGCTTTCGACACAAACCTTTTCCATTCTTTCTATAACTACTTTAAAGTAGTGTTCCCTTATCTCGTCTGTATCGCTAAGGCCCGGTGCTATCGGTATCAGTATAAACAGATTCTCCATTCCCTCGGGTGCAACGCTTGCATCTGTTTTCGATGGACAGCAAACATAGAACAGCGGATCATTGGGCCACTTGGGGTCATGATAGATTTCATGTGCGTGAACGTTCAGCGATGCATCAAAAAACAAATTGTGATGGATAAGTTTCTTTATCTTTTTGTTCACACCCACATAAAATATCAGGCTCGATGGCGCCAGTACTCTTTTGTCCCAGTACTTTTCTGAGTAGTTCCTATATCGCATCTCCAACAGGTTCTGCTCTATATGGTGGTAGTCGCCGCTGGCTATTATGCCGTCCGTTGTATAGACACCCTTATTCGTTTTTATATTGATGGCCTTGTTACCGGTTATATCTATCTTCTTTGCTTCGCAGCTGGTGACAAATTCCACACCCATCGATACAGCCAGCGCCTCCATGCCCTTTATGATCTCAGCCATCCCTTTCATGGGGTACCAGGTGCCCTGCGATAATGCCGAATAATTCATCAGGCTGTATAGTGCAGGTATTTGCTTCGCTGTTGCTCCCAGAAACAATACAGGGAACTCCATCAGCGCCACCAGCCGCTCGTCTTTAAAAAACTGCGAAACATATTCCCGCACAGACTTGAACATATGTAGCCTCGATGCATCCCTGATGATATCGTACCTGGCAAACTCCAGCCACGAATATGCAGGCTGGTGCACAAGGTGTTGCATACCCACTTTATATTTATAGGCACCTTCTTCCAGAAAAATCTTCAGCTTATCTGCACTGCCTTTCTCTATCCCCTCAAACACTTCATAAATCCCTTCAATACTCGCAGGTATCTGCACAATATCATCTTCCGAAAATATCATCTGAAAACCCGGATCTAGCTGCACCAGTTTGTAGTAATCGCTTGGGTGCTTACCAAAATTTGCAAAGAATCTTTCAAACACATCGGGCATCCAGTACCAGCTTGGCCCCATGTCGAACATGAACCCCTGCTCGCTGTAATTCCGTGCTCTGCCACCAGTTGTGCTATTCTTTTCAAGCACAGTTACATCAGCCCCGGCTTTCGCCAGAAATGATGCCGCCGACAGACCAGAAAACCCGCTACCTATGATCGTTACTTTTTTCAAATACTCCTTTTTATATCCAATTCGATATTGCTGATACCCCTTGAACCCTTATTCAATTATTTCCAATAGTTGTTGTGCACCTTCTAAAAAACGCACATTTGGTAATTTCTTTCCTTCAGTATCAAACAACTCAAAGTTGCCTGTTACCAATACTTGCGTATGCTGACTCATTTTCGATAACTCAGCTATGTGTGCGTTTACCTGTTCTTTTGTTCTCGATGCTATGTAAAACAGCAGCATATAGTCTGGCTTCAATAGTTTCACAAACTCCTCCAGATGCGAATCCGGAACGTTTTGTCCCAGATAAAGCGTTTGATACCCCTTCGATCTGATGATGTAATTGGCGAACAGTAATCCTATCTCATGCAGTTCACCTTCCGGTAGAAAAAGCAGAAATTTTTTGTTCACAATAGTGGTCCCCTGCTCCAAACCATCAATCGCTACCATCAGTTTTCTTTTAATAACGCTGGTCGCAAAATGCTCCTGCATCGGATCAGCTTTATCAACGGTCCACAAAACACCTATTTTACTCAAAAATGGATACACAACCTTTATCATCGCCTCATACACACCAAATCGGGTGGAAGCAGTTGAAAATATCTTTTCAAATCCAGCCTCATCAAACGAGATCATGGCTTTCACCAAGTCGTTTATGTAGCCAACATATATTGTCTCACCTTGCCACCTTGTCTTATCTGTTTGCACTTCTTCGTGCAGTTGCGTTTCAGATAGTTCTGCGATCTTGGAGATCTTGTATCCCTTCGATAACAGAGTCACCACATTGAGCAGTTTCCTTACCTGGTCGCCATTATAGATGCGCCGGTTGGTAACGGTGCGGTCGGGCTCCACCAGCCCGTATCTTTTCTCCCATATGCGAATGGTATGTGCTTTCACACCGGTTAATCTTTCTAGCTCGTGTATGGGGTAAGACTGCATTTTGTTTAATTATTGTTTCGCAAAGTTAAACAAAATAATCGGTTTTCGTTATGTTTTCCCGTATACCCAATAAATAATATTGATATTGCAGCCTTAAAATGCTTTTTTGGCGGCACCGGATCCTACTTCAATTCAAGAAGTTACAGTTTCTCAACCCGGTTAATTAATGTTAAACAAATAGCATATGCCGAGTTAAATTAGTAAATTACATTACAAAATCTTCGACTTATGACCACGCTCTTCCTTTCTGGTGGCGGATACGGTGCAAACTGGTTACCACTGATTGCGCCATTGCTACTGTTTGCCATCCTTCTTTATGTAGGTGATGCCACCATAAAATTCCTAAAGAAAAGAAAGCTGCGTACCAGTCACCCCGCAACAGACGAAATCACTCACCTGGACGTAGTTCATAACCACGACCCGGAAAACTGATCAATAATTCCTTGCTCAACATGTACAAAATAATATTAGGTGGTGCGCCGGGTGCCAATTTGTTTCCCCTACTGTTACTGCTCGTCGCAATACTTTCGATAGTCTGGATTTGCCAATATGCATTTAAATGGATCATTCGCAGAAAATACAGGCAGATGTCTGAAAACCGCAAAACCGACGAATAATTGCTTTGTCCGAACATACCGTATGATAATATTGGCTTCCCCGCCTTGCACATCACACCGCCTCCTCTCGGTTAAATTAAATTTTTAGATTAATTTTGCCATCCTTTTCTAAATAGTTACTTAACATTAGCTTAATGAGCCGGATTTACTTCGACAATGCCGCTACTACCGCACTCGATCCAGATGTGCTGGAAGTGATGATGCCTTTCCTTACCGAGAAATTTGGAAACCCTTCTTCCATTTACTCGTACGGCAGGGAAACTAAAATGGCCATTGAAAACGCTCGTAAATCTGTTGCAAAAACCCTCAATGCAAGTCCGGGCGAGATATTCTTTACATCAGGTGGCACCGAGAGTACAAATACTGCTATTACCGCTGCTATCCGCGATCTTGGCTGCAAACATATCATTACCTCCACAATAGAACACCACGCTACACTGCATACGGTCGAGCATATGGCTCACTTTAAGCATGCTTCTTTGAGCTATGTTAAGCTCACAGAAAAAGGCCATATCGACCTTGTTCACCTCGAAGAACTGCTCGCTGCTAATAAAGAACGCACCCTGGTTACCCTCATGCATGCCAACAACGAGATCGGTAACCTGCTTAAAATAAAAGCGGTGGGTGAGTTGTGCAAAAAATACGACGCAATATTTCATTCAGATACAGTACAGACCGTTGGCCACTATCCCTTCGATCTCAAGGATATTCATGTACACTTTATAAACGGAGCCGGTCATAAATTTCATGGTCCTAAGGGTGTGGGTATTTTATACGTCAACGAAAACATCAGCATCAAACCATACATCAACGGCGGCTCGCAGGAGCGCAATATGCGTGCCGGCACAGAAAACCTCTACGGCATCGTAGGCTTTGCTAAAGCACTCGAGATCGCTACCAACCGCTATGCCGAGGACAGCGAAAAGATCCAGGGTTTGAAACTGTACATGGCCGAAAAACTAAAGCAGGCTTTTCCCGGTGTGCAGTTCAACGGCGATACCTTTGGCAGCAGCCTTTATACCGTTCTCAATGTCTCCTTCCCTATGACTGAGAAGTCTGATATGCTGCTGTTCAACCTCGATATGGCTGGTATTTGTGTAAGCGGCGGCAGTGCCTGCACCAGTGGTGCCAATTCCGTAAGCCACGTTATCACAGGCCTCTATGGCGCCGATGCTGCATCTATGGTGCCGCTCAGGTTTTCATTCTGCAGGCACAATACCAAAGAAGAAATAGATGAGGTCGTAGAAAAATTAAAAGAATTGGTGTAATTTGTTTTCTACGTTCCGTAACTTCAATCCCCGGTGGCATACTTTTTACACCAGCCGATCTGAACATGAGCAAACTTTACTTTTTTGTGGCTGCACTTATTGTGCCTGTTTTTGTATTTGCTCAGAGCACACCCAATACCAAAACCGAATCCCTGAAAATTGAATGGCCCGAAAACGATCACTGGAAAGTAGGCAAGGATCAGTCGGATAACCGTATGCACTCCGTTGACATGGTGCACGAAAATGAATCGCTGGCTCTGTGGACCGAAATGGCAAATTCCACCTCACTGAAGGGAATGCTGTACATACCCGTCGACACCGCCATGTACTTCATGTTTTTATCGGCCATAGCCAAAGCCCCCGATGCCAAACTAACTATGGTAAAGAAAGGGGAGATGCAGGAATGCCCCTGGATACTCTTCAGCATCGAAGCCCCTGAATTCAAAACAGATCCAATACCCGAATCACAGCTATGGTTTGTGGTACAGGGCAAGCAGGGCCTCTACACAAATTTTGTAGCCCTAAAAAAAGAAAAACTACCCGACGACTTCCTCAAAAAATGGACTGACTTTTTTCTGAAAACAAGACTTAGTTACAATTAATCCTGCCAGCAACTTAACACCAGACCATCAGAGTCGTCATTTCGAACAAACGCAGTGCAGGCGCAGCCGAAACGAAGTGCTGTGAGAAATCCCCCGAGAATTAGCACTCACCCAAATAGCATTCCTATTATACGATCTCAACATGCAGTCGCCCCTCCTTCGCTACAGCCGTCGTTGAAACTATGGCTGTTAATAAAAAAAGCTACGTCTACCTACGCAATTGCTTCGGCAGATAAAGCGGGCGAAGGAAATTTCCCACTTTTTGCAATAAGTTGTAAAAAGTGCTAAAACATTGATTGTCAATAGTTTGTTCCGGAGGAATTTCTCAAAAACTACCCAATTGGGAAGATCAGGAATCTGGATTTTCTGGATCTGATTTTTATAAAATTCCCCAGGTGGGTAATTATTTGTGTTGTTTTTACTAAAATATTGATAATCAATTTGTTGCAACCAGAATGTGGGTAATAATACCCCAAAAATACCCCACTTGGGGTATTTTAGTCTGAACCGCTGACCTGCCTATCGGCAGACAGGTTAATCTGAATTCAATGATTGCACAGATTATTCCTATATAAATACGGATTTTTTTCACCACCAAGTTCACGAAGTCTGCACAAGGTTCACAAGGCACTGATTGTTATAAAACCCACCGGAAGCAAATTGCGGGTTTTCTTCCGGTTTCTTCCGGTACCGGAAAAACCGGAAGTGGTTTAATTAATTGATAATCAATTAATTGTGTACGAATTGCGAAACCCCAACCCCTAAAGGGGCTTACTCATGTTGATTAAACCTAAAAAGCCTAAAAGGGGCTTACTTATATTTAATAAACATGAAAGTTTATATGTTGCCGCCTATTTGTAAATATCGGGTATTGGGTGGAAATGACAAAATTGAAATTCTATGACGGGACGTATGTGGCCTATGATGGGACGGAGGGGGCCTGTGATGAAAAAAGTTTTGTCGTTATTATGTTCGGCAATCTGTGCTTAACCTCTTTCACCCGCAGTTGCTTTTTCAGCGAATGCGAGTCTACCTCCCTTGGAGTGAACGAAAATGAATGACAGTTGCTGGGGGCGACCATTTTGTTGCAATTCAGTCTCTTGTAGCTATTCTTTTATGATCTTTTTTACAATTTTCCTTCCCTCATCATCTGTGAGTACCAGCATATACATGCCCAGTGGCAAGTGCTTGAGCGCAATAGTATTATTGCCTTGTTTTAGATTACCTTGCTGTTGAAGTTCGCCCACTAGATTACATATTTCATACTGAGTATTAGGTTGTGCATTTTCTATTTGTAAGTTTTGATTTACTGGGTTTGGATAGATTGAAATATTCTCGGGTACATCGGCCACATCTGTATTCAATGAAGATGGATTGCATGTAGGGTTAAAAGTTACTTTCCGAATTCGAAAATTGTTTAAATCCGCAATGAATATGTTTTGGCACTTATCAAAGGCAAGTCCTTCAGGTGAATATATTTCGGCTGTCACAGCTGGAATCCCATCTCCAGAATATCCACCGGTTCCAGTGCCTGAAATAGTATTAGTTAACCCAGTTAATGCACTTATTTTTCTTATTCTTTCATTACTTGCATCGGCAACAAAAATGTTATCCGAATCATCAATTGCTATTTGCCAAGCTGACAATTGGGCGGAGGTAGACATTAAACCTTCTCCATTATATGTCACACTACCATTTCCTATAATTGTACTAATTGAACCCGATAAGTCTACTTTACGAACCCTATTATTTTGAAAATCAGCAATGTAAACATTACCTGACGCATCGCATGCCACGGACATTGGTGAATTTAATTTTGCGCTTGTCGCCATCCCGCCGTCTCCACTAAAACCCATAATTCCCATCCCCGCAAACGTGGTAATAATTCCATTGACATCAACTTTGCGAATTCTATGATTATTATAATCAGCAATAAAAAGATTACCGTTTTTATCGAAATTTATTCCTTGAGGTGTATATATCGACGTAGTTGTAGCTTGAACATTATCTCCACTATAGCCGCTAGTTCCATTCCCAGCAAAAGTTGAAATAATTCCAAGTGTATCAATTTTCCTTATTCTCCAATTACTAGCATCTGATATATATACATTGCCAATTGTATCAGTAGCTAAATAAGTTGGATAACCAAGCTTTGCGGCAGTAGCGGGTCCATTATCTCCACTATATCCAGATATTCCAATTCCAGCAAAAGTCGTAATAATCCCTAGCGGATTCACTTTCCTAACTTTATAACCTAAAGGGCTTGATATATACAAATTTCCTTTTTTATCAAATGCGATACCGGTAGGATCTCCGATGCGAGCTAGGGTAGCAGAACCATTATCACCAGTGTTTCCACTCAGCCCATTACCAGCGACCGTAGAGATGGTCTGCGACCGTGTAACGAAAGGCAATAAAAAAATAATTATGAATGCTAACCTTTTCACTATCCTTCAATTTATTATTAAATTAATTGTCATGGGGAGCCAAAGTACCAAAGGAAAAATATCTCTGTACACTGCGTTGGTCAATATTATCAATAAATTATGTTTGACGAATACTCACTGCTCAACATAAAATTAAACTAAAAAATTTAATCTGATATGGACAAAATCTGCACCTCTAACTTATTTCCGTTCAATCCGTGGTTCATACGTCCCCAACACATTCCCACATTTCCCGTAATTAAATTATCTTTGCGCCTCTTTTTAGACCATTTTTCCACTAAAAATACCGGATATCTTTTATGAATTTATTTTCCATTCAAAGCGAGGAATTTATTGGCCGCCATATAGGGCCCAATGAAGCAGATACCAAAGTAATGCTCGACACGATCGGTGTGAACAGCATGGAAGACCTGATAGCACGAACGGTGCCTCAATCCATCAGAATGGATCATAAGCTCCGTATACCCGAAGCGATCAGCGAGGCAGAATACCTCACCGAACTGAAAGAAATATCCCAGAAGAATCAACTTTGCAAAAATTATATCGGCCAGGGATATTACGACACCCACACGCCTAGTGTTATTCTCCGGAATGTATTCGAAAACCCGGGTTGGTACACGCAGTACACGCCATACCAGGCCGAGATCAGTCAGGGTCGTCTGGAGAATCTATTGAACTTCCAGACAATGGTCAGCGAACTCACTGCCTTGCCAATAACCAACGCTTCTTTGCTCGACGAAGGAACCGCTGCTGCCGAAGCAATGAACATGTTCTTCCATACGCTGAACAAAGACCATCTTCACATTGCACGTCCAAGGTTCTTTGTTGATCATAACGTATTTGCACAAACAAAAGATCTGGTGATTACAAGAGCAGTTCCGTTGGGTATCGAAGTGATCATCGGTGATTTCCGTGTTGCTGATATCGATACTACTTACTTCGGTGCGCTGCTGCAGTATCCCGATTGCACAGGCAGCGTTGAAGACTACAGAGGTTTCATTGCTACTATGCACGAGGCTGGTGCTTATGTAGTTATGGCTACAGATCTGCTGGCATTAACGCTGCTCACACCTCCGGGCGAGTTGGGCGCTGATGCGGCAATTGGCTGTGCACAGCGTTATGGTGTGCCGCTGGGTTTCGGTGGTCCTCATGCTGCATTCTTCTCTACTAAAGACGAATTCAAGCGCATGATCCCGGGCCGTATCATCGGTATCAGTATCGATGCACATGGCAACCGTGCCCTGCGTATGGCATTAGGTACACGCGAGCAGCACATCAAGCGTGAGAAAGCAACATCAAATATTTGTACTGCGCAGGCATTGCTGGCCAATATCGCCGCAATGTATGCCATCTACCACGGTCCATCAGGTCTTATCCTGATCGCAAAACGTGTGGCTGCTTTAACACAGTCGCTCGCCGATGCACTTACCGCAACCGGGCTGACCATCAAAAACAAAACGCACTTTGATACCATCACAGTAACCGGTGCCGACAGCAATGTACGCACTGAGGCTGAAGCTAAGGGTATCAATTTCCATTATGCTGCCGACGGCAGTATATCTATTTCTCTCGATGAAACAACAACAGCCAGAGACGTACTGAATATCATCAGCTTGTTCACACATCAGGATAGTGCGTCTTCTTTCAGTATCGATGCTGATATGGCACTCACGCATATCCCTACATCACTTACACGCACAAGCAGGTTCCTCACGCAGCAGGTGTTCAACACCCACCACAGCGAAACGCAGATGATGCGTTACCTGAAGTTCCTCGAGAACAAAGACCTGAGCCTTAATACCAGCATGATCTCATTAGGCAGCTGCACTATGAAATTGAACGCAGCTTCTGAAATGATTCCGCTGAGCTGGCCGCACTGGAGCAAAATGCATCCGTTCCAGCCACAAAGCCAGACACAGGGCTACCTGCAGATCGTAAAACAACTTTCTGATTACCTGTGCGAGATCACAGCATTTGATGCGTGCAGCCTACAGCCAAACAGTGGTGCTAACGGTGAGTATGCCGGCCTGCTGGCTATACGCCGCTACCACGAGAGCCGCAACGAAGGGCATAGAGATGTAATTCTAATTCCTATTTCTGCACATGGTACCAACCCTGCAAGTGCAGTAATGGCAGGTTACAAAGTTGTAGTCGTTAAGGCATTGGAGAATGGTTATATCGATGTGGCAGATCTTAAAGAAAAAGCAGCACACCATGCCAAGCATCTGGCGGGTATCATGATCACTTATCCATCTACCTACGGCATATTTGAAGAGTCTGTAAAAGAGATCACTCAGGTGATTCATGAGCATGGTGGTCAGGTATACATGGATGGTGCAAACATGAATGCGCAGGTGGGCCTTACTGCCCCCGGCCTCATTGGTGCCGACGTTTGTCACCTGAACCTGCACAAAACATTCGCTATACCACATGGTGGTGGCGGTCCGGGCATGGGGCCAATCTGCGTTAAGCAGCACCTTGCTCCGTTCCTGCCTGGTCACGTTGCTCTGGCTGAAGGAGACAATGTGGGAAGTCCCGCGCACTCAGTAAGTGCTGCGCCTTATGGCTCTGCGAGCATATTGCTTATCTCTTATGCCTACATACGTATGTTGGGTTCTAAAGGTGTGCGTATGGCTACAGAATATGCTATTCTGAATGCAAACTATATGCGCAGCCGCCTGCAGAAGCACTTCGATATATTGTACACAGGTCCTGGTGGCACCTGCGCCCACGAGTTTATTGTGGATCTGCGTCCGTTCAAGAAAACTGCTGAGATCGAGGCTGAGGATATTGCAAAACGCTTGATAGACTATGGTTTCCATGCGCCTACCATGAGCTTCCCTGTTGCAGGTACGATCATGATCGAACCAACAGAAAGCGAAGACAAAGCAGAGCTCGATCGTTTCTGTGATGCATTGCTCGGTATCCGTAAAGAGATACATGCCATAGAAACAGGCAAAGCCGACAAAGCTGATAATATGCTGAAGCACGCACCGCATACGCAGTTTGTGATCACTGCCGATGAGTGGAGCCACGCATACACTCGCCAGCATGCAGCCTATCCGTTGCCTTACGTTAAGAACAACAAATTCTGGCCAAGCGTGGCCCGTGTAAACAACACCCACGGCGATCGTAACCTGGTTTGTACCTGTGAGCCAACTGAGTCATACGCTTAATTAATAGTATAAAGTTGTAGTTCACACTACAGGAAAAGCCCGCCATTTGCGGGCTTTTCCCGTCTTTAAGTTTTCTTATTGATGAAGTCAGCCTTGCAAATTAGCAGATGATTCGAGTCGGTTTGACTAGTTGTGTTCCGGACGCAATTAGTCTTTTCAGTCTGTTTGGTCACATCTGCAGCTTCTTAGGCATTGATTTTCAGAGTTTTCGTTCTGTAGAGGCAAATGGAGCCCATTTGTGTAATTCCGTATCGAAGTCAGCGTTTTATGGGTACAGACTTTCGTTTTAGCGGACAAAGGATGTTGCGGACCTTTAGGTTGCGCATCTGTTACTACCTCAATCACTCTTTTTTTGGTGAATCTCCACCCTTTTCTGGATTTTATCCCATTATGGGACAAGTTGCTCCAAATTGGTATAATATATTTATTAGTATTAATGCATAATGTGCTTATTGTAAGCATATTGTCGTTCGGCACGCTAATTGTTTTAAACCCTGCATAGATGTAGCGTAGGTTATTAAACTAGCAGGCCCACGACTACATCCTGCAAGTAAACTTTTTTTAACAACCAATTTTTTAACAACCAAAAACAAAGTAAAATGAAAAAAACAGTAAAAGTACTCGCATTAGCTATCGCTAGCTTCGCAGTGGCCCAGAGCGCATCAGCACAGTCAGTAAGCGCAACATCTAACGCTACAGGCACAATTGTTTCTCCGCTGACTATTACATGGTTAACGGATATGAGGTTCGGTAACATGGCCGTAACTCCAACTTCAGGTACAGTAGTAATGGCTCCAACTTCAGGATCAGGTGGTCGTACTGCAACAGGTGGTGTAAGCCTTCCAGGTGTAACAGGAACAGTAAGTGCTGCTTCTTACACAGTAACAGGTGAAGGTGGTGATACTTACACTATTACTCTTCCATCTTCAGCTTCTACACTTGCTGATGGATCAAGTCATACAATGACTCTTGATTCATGGACTAACAACTTCGGTTCTACTCACACTTTCTCAGGTACTGGTTTCTCTACAGAAACTCTGTATGTAGGTGGTACGTTGCACATTGCAGGTAGCCAGACTCCAGGTGTATACGCTTTGACTACAGGTGGTAGCGGTGTGTTTTCAGTTACTCTTAACTATTAATATGTTATATAGCCTTCCAAAACGCAAAATATGCGCTTTGGAAGGCTATAACTACCTACGGAATCAGAAATTCAATTAACCATATCATAAAACGTAAATCATGAACGCACAATTTTTAAACACAATGATTACAAAGGCTACGAACAGAGCAGGTGCATTTTGTCTTAGTGTATGCATGGTCTTTTTCGTTTTTGGCACATTCCATGCATCTGCACAAGGAAATTTAATGATCTTACCAAAAAGAGTTGTACTCAACGGAAACAAATCAACACAGGAGATCAGCCTGAATAATACCGGCGCTGATACTGCTGTATACGATATCTCTGTTGTGAACATGAGTGTAAGTGATTCAGGAAGGCAGGAGATGATATCTGGCGATGATACTACGCAGTTTTTCGCTGATAAGTTTGTACGTATCTATCCCCGCCGTGTGAAACTATGGCCCAATAAAACACAAACAGTAAAAGTTCAACTGGTACATGCAGGGCTAATGAAGCAATGCGAGTACCGGTCTCATCTTTACTTAAGGGCAGTACCAAACGTATTGCCACTGGGTGAGAAAACAACAAAACCCCGTGATACCGCTAGCGGTATCACTATCGGCCCGCTCAAAGCGGTATTTGGCATCACAATCCCTATTATTTTAAGAGTAGGCACTAGCTCTGATCTGAATGTTGAAATGACCGACGCGAAATTGATTGCAAATGAAAACGAAAAGAAATTGGCTCTTACGTTTTCAAGAACTGGCAGTGTTTCTGCTTATGGTGAACTAACCGCTAATTACATTTCAAAAGACGGTGTGGAAACTCAGGTTGGTTATGCAAAAGGAATCTCTATATATACCACAAACAAAAAACGATATTTCGAACTCCCTTTACAAACTAAAGATGGAGTAAATTATAAAGAAGGCAGGGTACACCTCGTATTCAGGAACCAGGATAAAGATAAGAAAGAAGTGCTGGCGGAAACCAGCATAGCTTTAATGAACTAGGATATTGGCATTCTACAAAGATACTGATGCAGTCCAATTCGAATTCATGAGCATAGCGGCACAGACAGTATTTACTTTTTGTTACGAAGCAAATTGAATAAATAAAGTAAAGAACCAAAAAAATGAAGCCCACTTTGAAACAAATTATGGATCAATTACCGGTTGGTAAACTGAAGGCCTGTTTCATGGTGGTGACGCTTTATTGCATAAGTCTAAATTCTTTTGCGGTAACTTATTATAACAAGGTTTCAGGAACGAGTGCATTACAGACATTGTCTAACTGGGGTACCAATACCGATGGCACCGGAACTGCACCATCTAATTTCACAACTGCAGGAGACATTTTTAATTTGTACAACGGGACCACAGGTACAATAGCTGGGGCGTGGGTAATAACCGGCGTAACTCTTAATGTT
>CAIKOJ010000181.1 GCA_903829015.1 uncultured Bacteroidota bacterium | reverse complement strand
GCCAGAAAATTTACATCACCGGTAATATGATTGATTTCTGAGGAGTATTTTCTTGCATTTTTAATATTCGTCATCCTTGACTGACCAGCGGAACAAAAGAAATCTTTGATTTCCATCCTGTCCTTCAGACAGGACTTTACGAGCGAGAAAATGCCTTCAATAGATTGTCCGGTATCACGGGGTTCCCTGTAAAAGTATGTAACTGACAATTTTCGTGATCCGGCCATTTTGATTCAGAATACAGCGACAAATATACATAAGAATACCCCGGCTGTAACTGATATTCACGACTTGCTATACAAAGGATTTAAATGTGCGCCAATATTAAGACTTCTTTTACAGCGGAATTACTCTACTTTTTTTTAGTTTCGCCATTATAAAACGAAAGGAAACTTAGCACAGCAACAAAAAATATGGCACTAATAAAATCAATATCGGGGATCAGAGGTACAATAGGAGGCAAGCCGGGCAAAAGCCTTACACCAATCGACGTGGTAAAATTCACTACGGCTTATGCAGCATGGATAACAACACAGGGTGCCAATAAGAAAATTATCATTGGCCGGGATGGCCGCATTTCGGGTGGATTGGTGCGCAATCTGGTAACTGCTACATTGCAAAGTATGGGTTGCGAGGTCATAGACCTAGGGCTCAGCACCACCCCTACCGTGGAAATGGCAGTAAAAATGGAAAACGCAGGTGGCGGAATTATTCTCACGGCCAGCCATAACCCAAAGGAATGGAATGCACTAAAACTGCTGAACAAAGACGGAGAGTTCATCAATGCCGCTGAGGGGCAGTGGATACTTGACTATGCTGAAAGCACTGAACCCACCTATGCCGAGATATCTAAACTGGGTACACTCACCGAGGACAGTACCTACATTCAAAAGCACATAGCAGCCATACTTGCACACCCGCTGGTGGATGTACAGGCGATTGCTAAAATGAAATTCAAGGTAGTGGTAGATGCTGTTAATTCTACCGGATCTATCTCTGTTTTGCCATTGCTGAATGCGCTTGGTGTTGATGACGTGACTGTGATCAACGAAGAAGTAACAGGACATTTTGCCCACAACCCTGAGCCACTACCCGAAAACCTGATAGAACTTTGCTCGGTAGTGGAAAAGAAAAACGCCCACCTGGGCATAGCTGTAGACCCTGATGTAGACCGCCTTTGCTTTGTATGTGAAGACGGAAGCCTTTTTGGAGAAGAATACACGCTGGTAGCTATTGCAGACTATATGCTGTCTAATAAAAAAGGTAACACTGTCTCCAACCTGTCTTCGACCCGGGCACTGAAGGACGTGACCGAAAAACACGGCGGCCAGTACTTCCCAAGTGCTGTGGGAGAAGTGAATGTGGTAAAAAAAATGAAAGAAGTAAACGCCGTGATAGGCGGAGAAGGCAACGGTGGCGTGATAGTTCCTGAACTACATTACGGTCGCGATGCGATGATCGGTATTGCGTTGTTTCTTACCCACCTGGCCAAATCAGGTAAAAGCGTGAAAGCGCTCCGCAGCACCTACCCCAGCTATTTTATCTCTAAGAATAAGATAGAACTGGAAGAAGGAGTAGACGTAAAGGGCATTTTTGAACAGATCAAAAAGAAATACTGCAAGCAACCCATAAACACTGAAGATGGTCTTCGTATAGATTTCGATAATGACTGGGTGCACCTGCGTACTTCTAACACCGAGCCTATTATCCGTATTTACAGCGAGAGTGGTTCTGAAACAACAGCCAATAATATAGCCAGGAGGATTATGGCTGATATTGGTGAGATGATGAAGGGGTAAGAGAAAGTAGTACAGATCATAGTATCCCATTTACTAAAATAAGAAGGTCCGGCAAAGCGTTTTGCCGGACCTTCTTGCATTCGTAGAATCCTAAAGATTAACGGCTGTTAAAGGTTATTCAATATGAAATCAGTCATACGGGTGTACAGATGAAAGCGCGTATTTCCACCCGAAATGCCATGAGCCTTGTCGGGGTAATACTCACTGTCAAAAGGCCTGTTTGCATTGATGAGTGCATTTGAAAGCATAACCGAATTCTGGAAGTGGACATTGTCATCAGCTGTGCCATGTATCAGCAATAACTTGCCTTTGAGCGAGGCAGCCATTTTCTCAGGCGCATTTTCGTCGAATCCACCAGGGTTTTCCTGAGGTGTGCGCATATATCTTTCGGTGTAAATGTTATCGTAATAACGCCAGTTGGTAACCGGTGCTACAGATATAGCCGCTTTAAAAACATCGTTACCTTTAAGCAGACAGGTGGCACTCATAAAGCCACCATAGCTCCATCCCCAAATGCCTATTCTGTTCTTGTCGACATATGGAAGTGCTGCAAGGCTTTTTGCTACCGCTATCTGGTCGTCGCTTTCCATCTTGCCGAGGGTGAGGTAGGTCTTCTTGCGAAATTCCTCCCCACGATAGCCAGTGCCTGTACCATCTGCGCATACGATTATATAGCCTTTCTGCGCCATCATCTGGTGCCACCAGTAGTTGCCCAGCGGAAAGCGATCGGCCACCTCCTGCGAGCCAGGGCCACTATACTGATACATGAGCACAGGGTATTTTTTATTCTTGTCAAAGTCAGGTGGTGTAATTATCCATGCATTAAGTTCGGTATTAGCCCCCTGCAGCTTTGTCAATTGTATATTTCCCAATGCAAATTCCTTCATTTTCTGGGCAAATTCATGGTTGTCTTCGAGCGTGCGTACGGTCTTCCCCTGCAAGTCCTTCAGGGTATAAACAGGTACAGTAGTTGTAGATGTCCATTTATCTACGAAGTACTTATTCCCTTCACACCATGTTATTCCATGCACGCCTTTTTCGGTAGTTAAGCATTTTTTGTTCTTGCCAGCCAGCGACACAGAGTACAGCCTTCTCTCAAGTGTGGACGATTCTGCCGATGTATAATAAAGCACATTGTCTTTTGTGTCTACGTTTATAAGACTTTCTACGTCGTAGCTGCCCTCCGTAAGATCAGTGAGTTGCTTTTTCTGCCAATCGTAATTGTATAGGTGTGAGTAACCACTACGCTCGCTGGTAAGTATCATACTGTGGCCATCAGGCAAAAAGGTGATCTCATCGTTGATGTTGATATAGTATTTATTTTCGTCGGTGTAGATCACTGATGAGGAGCCATCGGCAGCATTGGTCAGCAGCAGGTCGAGTTTATTTTGCAGCCTGTTAAGCCTGTAAATACAGAGCTTGGAAGGGTCGTTGGTCCATTTGATACGTGGTATATACTGATCGGTTATACCTCCCAGGCTGGCCGACACCGTTTCATTCTTATCAACGTCAAATATTTTAATCGACACAACAGAATTAGCTTCTCCTGCTTTAGGGTATTTGTAGGTATAGAGTTCCGGATATAGTCCGGAATATTTGGGTATAGTAAACTCAGGCACCTGTGACTCGTCGAACCTATAGTAGGCCAGATGCTTACTGTCAGGCGACCACTGAAAAGCCCGCGTAAAAGCGAATTCCTCCTCATATACCCAATCGCAATTACCATTGATGATCTTGTTCTTTTCGCCGTCATTGGTAATTTCGTAAAGATTGAATCTTTCAAGGTCCTTAATGTATAGATTGTTTTCTTTTACAAACGCTATTTTTTTGCCATCAGAAGACATTGTCGTGTGCATCAGTTTGTCATTGTCTACTAGTGATACTTCGCGGGATTCGATGTCAAACAAAAAAACATAGTATTTTGTAGAATGGCGGTAAACAGTCTCTCCATTGGTAAATAAAAGCAGTTTTTTCTCGTTATTTGAGAATGCATAATTCTGCACAACAATTCGCTTTTTTCTGGAGTAATTGATCATGCCGGTTTCGAAAATTGTTTTCTCCCTGGCCCCCGTTTCAAGATTGTAAACTATGATGGACATATTCGTGGTATCACCTTCCAACTGGGTATAGTGTTTGCCATCTTTCATGGTTTTAAAACCCGGCACATCTTTCATCCTGAAAGTGTTATTCTTCCAGATGTCTTCGAGCGTGATGAGTTTTTTGCCTTGTGCAAATGCTATCTGAGTTGAAAACAATACTATTATAAGCCACAATATGGAGCGCATAGAATAAATTTAGTAATGGTAAAAGTAGTGCGTAAAAAGCAGAATGCAAGGGTTCATCGGCAAATTTGCCGGGGTAAATTAGGGGTTAATTTGCAGTACATTTTGGTTCGTGCTTTACCGGAAAGTTCAGCGAATTTGAGATAAAGCACTTTTCGTTGGCAAGTATATGGAGGTCTATTGCCTGCTGGATCAAATCCGAGTCGGTAATTGTAACTTCCGGGTAAAGTGTAACTTCGGTGAAACGCCCGCCTTGCGGAGATTCAACCATAGTGCCTGAAGCATGGTCGGCATAACTAACCACTACAATCCCCGCATCTGCACACAAATGCAAATACCACAACATGTGACAGGTAGATATAGATGCCAGCAGAAGATCTTCAGGGTTATATTTTGTTGCGTCCCCTCTGAAAGCTACATCCGATGAACCGAGCAGATCCGGTTTGTTCTCAACTGAGATTATATGGCTTCGGTCGTAGTCCGCATAACCTGTAGTTCCTCTTCCGCGGTTTCCTGTCCAGTGAACGATTACTTTATATTGATGAACGCCTTTCATAGTTATGGATTTATTAGGTTATTTGAAAAAATGTGGTACAAACCTACTTGAATTATTTGTAATCAAACCGTCCGATTCCCGTATGCCCATTCCGGCTGGTACGCCGCCAATCAGCCAACTGCCTATTACCGAATGGTTGCCATTAAAATCGGGCAATTCGGCGTAATCCTGCACCACGAATCCCTCCTCACCGTATTCGCCATCAGTTTCTTCGGCTACTGTACCATTCAAAACTATTTTTACATTGGCACCCTCCCGCGAAAAAACCGGCTTTTGCACGTATTTGCCCGGCTGGTAAGCAACCTCCTGCTTATGGTACTGGGCCGGCAGGATGTATTTGCTATCCGGGAATAGTTTGTGCAGATATACCAGGAGCATTTTGTTGCTCCAAAGCGCTTTATAGGCAGGTTCTATCCATTGTGTTGACTCTTTAGTTGAAGTGAGCAACTTACCAAACTCCTCATGAAACATCCATTCGTATGGGTAGAGCTTGAAAATGTTGTATAGCGGCGTGCCGTCGTTTTTATAGAATTCACCCTTGTCATCAACTCCTATTTCATCAATGTACACGAAGTCTGTGTTGATCCCCGCCTGATTGGCTACGTCCTGCAGATATTTTGTGGTCATCAGGTCTTCAATGCTGTCTTTTACACACGTAAAAGTTAGTGTGCCCGGAGCGTACAAATACGGAGCACAGACTTTCATATGATCAATCAGTTTCTCATGTATAGAGTTAAACTGATCCAGGCCGCTGTTATAATCCTGCAGCCAGTACCACTGAATAACGCTGGCTTCAAGCAGCGAGGTAGGTGTGTCGGCATTAAATTCGAGCAGTTTTATTTCGCCATTGTTATAGGCAAGATCCATTCTTCCGTAAAAGGAAGGCATATCTTCATTCCACGACCACTTTATAAGTTCGGCATACTCTTTTGGAATAAAAAACTCATCCCAGAGTTCGTTTTTAATAACGTGATCAACGACAGCAATGCACATATCAAAGATCTCACCTGTTGCCATTTCTATGGCATCTACCTCGGCAGAAGTAAACTCATAGGCGGCAGTTTCGCTGTAGTAAGATTCGTTTTTGAAAAACAGGAAACCCTGGTCCTTTATCTTATTTTCCCAGTCTGTGCGGGGAGTTATCTGGTGTCTGATCATTTTATGGTATAGTTTTTGCAGCTATCCTGATGAAGAGTGTCCTGAACTGCCGAAGCCGCCGGATTTAACAGATCCGGAAGCAGAGCGGGGAGAAAACGAAGGACTCGATATTTCGGTTGTGCTGGCAGGTGCGTATTGCGAGGTGTTTATTCTGTTGTTGGTAGACAAAGGGTACCATCCGCCACCGTAATACCTGTAGTAATGATAGCCACCATTACGATAAATGGAAGTATCCCGGTAGCGACCGCGTTGGTCTTTTCCGTCGGTCCATTCATCATTATGGCTACTACATGATGATATAGCCGCAAACAAGACAGCAGACAGGATTACGTTTTGAGATTTTTTCATTTTAGACAGTAACTGTTAGAATATCTCACAAAAAAAGACTATATTTGTTTGACATTCGTTATTACAAGTAAAGGGTGAAAGGTATAAAATAAAATCAAACTATCCCAGCAACAGTGAATATGCGAAAAGTATTGCTTTTATTGCCCATAATGCTCATTTCCGTGCTTAACATATGCAAGGCGACGGATCATGAAAGCGAAGAGTTGTTGAAATTTATCAGCCTGACTCCCTATTCCGTTACCCAAATGAAGGTTACATCGATACTTGGGGCACCGGCAAGCGTTGAAGAAAGCGCAAGGCGTGTATGGTGGTACTACAAATACGGCGCTTCGAAACTTACGATCAGCTGGAATAAAAAGTCAGAATCTCTTGAGCGGTTCTCATTTACATCAGAACAAGGGGTGAAGAGCAATTTTGATAAGAACCTGTCAACAAAATTAAAATCAGGAACCACGGATATTGAATCTGCGCTAAAAATACTGGGTACCCCAATTGACCTAACCATACGTGCCTCTACTCAGGAAATGCATTATGCGTACGTAAACAAGCGCCTTCGGCTGTTCTTCAGGAACAGGAAGCTGGTGGATTTTTGCCTGTATTGATTCTACCCATTTCAATTGCAGCCTTTAATCGATCCTTTCAAACTGTTGTAGAGATTTTCGTTGTAAAACTGAATGTAATTTTTGTAGCATTGGGCTTTAGTTCTGCAATTTTTTGGCAAGGACTATATTGATCTCTATAGTGCATAACCAAAAAAAGGGCCGCCGGTAAGGCAGCCCAAAAATGGAAATCAAATTATTATCTTATTTAACAGCTAATCTGTCGGTATACATTTTCTCGTAAGCTGCTTTTACATCTGCAGCATTAAAATTCAGCAAAGTGCCACCCGATTCGAAGTGAAGAACGAAAACTTTACCCAGCGCATAAGTTGAAGCTGCAGCCATAGCTGGTAATACCAGAATAGAAGCAATTCCGCCAACTATTGGAATAGATTTTGCGATTTTAAGACCTATTCCTTTGCCTGTAGCAGTAGCAAGATTTCCACTTACTATAGAGCCAATTGCCGACTTCAACATATGATCTGAAAGGTTGTATCCGTATACCTGACCAAGGCTGTGACACATCTTCATTTGTACTGCGCTGATAGCAGCAAAATCAATAAAAGGAACCGGAATGATACCAGCAGCACCGGCGATCATTGTATAATCTTTCAAAATCTTCTAGGCACTGTTAAGTTTAGTGCTGTCAACCGGGTTTGCAGTTGGCGCAGGTGCCGGAGTTGTTGGAGTTGTAGGAGTTGTATTTTCGTTTGCCATATTAATAGTTTTTTTAGTTTTTGTAAAAGTATCATGAATCTTTATTGAACACAACGAAAATTTCGTTTTTTCCGCAGTTTTATACCTATCAGTATGGTTTTTAAACAACCGAAACCTGAAGAAGTTATTGTTGGGGAAATTGTTCCTGTGTTTCAGGGCACAATGGCTCAGTCCCCCGGTAGGAATGGGGAATCGATGTACTCAAGATAATAATTGTATTGAGTCTTAAAGTGCTCAGTAGTCAATGGTGGCTTGAATGCCCCTATCTATCAGCCCTTCGGCTTGTGGTCGGAGGTCGTCGAAACTGCCTTTTTTCACACTGCATTTACCTCTGTGGTGAATAATAACAGCGCATTGCTCAGCCTGAATTTTTTCGTGACCGCATATATCAACAAGAGATTCTATTACCCAGTCAAACGTGTTTACATCGTCATTCCAGACAATTAGATTATGGACCGCTTCGGTACTTACTACCGTTTCTTCACTGCGCTCAGTTTGCCATCCTGAATTCCAAAAATTATCTCTTTCACTGCTCATATGGCAAAAATAAGGAAGAAGTTTGAAATTTATAGCTTCTTTTTAGCCAATTTCCACAAGACACTTTCGCTGACTAACCAACCTGCAATTTTTATTGTGCCTAAACCATCTCAGTCTTGTTTTTCTGTAACGATTACAAAGCTATGGTTTGCTGAAAAAAAATTGCTTGGTACTTCCCTCTGTCCTTCGAAAAATAAGTAAGGTATTAGTAACAAAAAAAGGTTTGTTCATTACTAGTATAGAGGAAAATAATAGTTACTTTTGCTGTATATAATACAACTAAAGAATGCAGATAGCAATCATAGGTACGGGCTATGTAGGTTTGGTTACAGGCACATGTTTTGCCGAGACAGGCAACAACGTTATATGTATCGACATTGATGAGAAAAAGATCAATAACTTAAAACAGGGCATATCACCAATATATGAGCCTGGTCTTGATGTGTTGCTGGAAAGAAACATTAAAGAAAAAAGACTTCACTTCACAACTTCTTTGGCCGATGGGATCAAAGATGCTAAAGTAGTGTTTCTTGCTTTGCCAACACCGCCCGGTAAAGACGGTTCGGCAGACCTGCAATATGTACTGGATGTGGCTGGCTCCCTGAGCAAGATCATTACAAAATATACTGTAATTGTAAACAAAAGTACGGTACCGGTAGGCACTGCCGAAAAAGTACATAACGTATTGATAAAGAGCCTTTCACCAGATCTGTTTGATGTTGTTTCTAACCCAGAATTCCTAAGAGAGGGAGTAGCAGTTGAAGATTTTTTGAAGCCTGACCGTGTGGTGATAGGCACTTCATCAGACAGGGCGAAAAAGGTGATGGATGAGTTATATCAGCCATATCTTAGGCAGGGAAATCCAATCTATTTCATGGATGAACGCTCCTCTGAAATGACCAAATATGCCGCAAATTCTTACTTGGCTATGCGTATTT
Source organism: uncultured Bacteroidota bacterium (assembly GCA_903829015.1). Taxonomy (GTDB): domain Bacteria; phylum Bacteroidota; class Bacteroidia; order Chitinophagales; family Chitinophagaceae; genus Nemorincola. The sequence continues at coordinate 26,481 of CAIKOJ010000181.1, read as the reverse complement.
CGTTCATGAACGAAATGGCTAATCTGTGTGAAAAGACAGGAGCAAATGTAGATTGGGTGCGTATAGGTATGGGGGGCGACAGTCGTATTGGTAAGCGTTTCCTGTTCCCTGGTATTGGGTATGGCGGCAGTTGTTTTCCTAAAGACGTAAAGGCACTCGCCTTTACTGCTCAGGAAATGGAATATGATTTTCAATTGGTGAACACCGTGATGCAGGTGAATGATCGCCAGAAGCTGGTGCTGGGTAAAAAAGTGAAGAATTACTTCGGTAATGACCTTTCGGGTTACACTTTTGCGATCTGGGGTCTGGCGTTTAAACCAGAAACAGACGATATACGCGATGCGCCGTCTATCGAACTCATCAATGAATTGCTGGGGGCTGGTGCTAAAATCAGGGTATTTGATCCCGAAGCAATGGACAATGTGAAGCAAATACTTGGTGATAAAATTCATTATGCTACCGACCAATACGATACAATTACCGGCGCCAGTGCGCTGATCGTTGTTACGGAATGGAGTGAATTCAGGAATCCTGACTTTGACAGGATTGGCAATGTTTTAGTACACCCTGCGATTTTTGATGGCAGAAATCTGTACGCCCTGGAGAAAATGCAGGAGTTGAGTTTCTATTACGAGAGTATTGGTAGAAAAGTGATCCATCCTAAAGTACATGATACCCTCGTAAACAAAAAACCGAGCGAGATCAGGGATAGGGGTATGATGGACTAACAGCAGTAAAAATATTTCATTCATCGGCTTGTTTTTTAGCAGGCCAATTATAAAAATGATATGGCAAAACGAATATTGATTACGGGTGCGGCGGGTTTTCTGGGATCGCATCTTTGCGACAGGTTTATTAAGGAGGGTTACGAGGTGATAGGCATGGATAATCTGCTGACCGGGAACATTAAGAACATAGAACACCTTTTCCCGCTCAAGGAATTTAGCTTCTTTCATCACGATGTGACGAAGTTTGTGCATGTGCCGGGTCCTATTGATTACATTCTGCACTTTGCATCTCCGGCCAGCCCGATTGATTATTTGCGTATGCCCATCCAGACCCTAAAGGTTGGTGCGCTGGGTACACACAACTTGCTGGGGCTTGCAAAATCTAAAGGGTCAAGAATACTAGTTGCGTCTACATCAGAAGTATACGGCGATCCGTTGGAGCATCCGCAAACCGAGGAATACTGGGGCAATGTAAACCCTGTTGGTCCGCGTGGTGTATATGACGAAGCCAAGAGGTTTATGGAGAGCATTACAATGGCTTACCACACCTTTCATCAGTTAGAAACAAGGATCATCAGGATATTCAACACCTATGGTCCGCGCATGAGGCTCGATGACGGCCGTGCGCTGCCTACATTTTTAAGCCAGGCGTTGAGAGGGGAAGACGTAACTGTTTATGGCGACGGATCTCAAACCCGCTCATTCTGCTATGTAGATGATCTGGTAGAAGGCATATACCGCTTGTTGCTGAGCGATTACAGCAGACCTGTGAATATTGGCAATCCATCAGAAATCACCTTGCTCCAATTTGCTGAGGAAGTGCTGAAACTGACCGGTTCTAAATCTAAGATCGTATTTGAACCACTGCCACAGGATGACCCAAAGCAAAGGCAACCCAACATAACCAAGGCACAAAACATACTCGGCTGGGAACCAAAGATTGACCGCCACGAAGGGTTGAAACGCACTTTAGCTTATTTTAAGGAGCATATATAGCAGGCATTCTATTTCCTGAGATTGGTTTAGAACTTGTCTTATTCAAATTAAAAGCAAAAAACAGGGGCATTTTTTAGCGAGGGCACTGAAAAAGTCCTCCTTATAAAAAGGGACTAATCGTGATTGCGATTAGTCCCTTTGTCATTGCGGTATATAATTTTGGGTTTGCTAAAGTTCTGTATAATCAATTCTCAGAGCCTTTATTTGAAAATAATGAGCTCCCTTTTCTGTCTTTTATTTTTAAGGGGACTTTTTCAGTGCCCTCATTTTTTAGCGCCCCTGTTTTTTTTGAAATTGATGGTTCAATATCGCATCAATCATTTCGTTATGCCACCTCGGCATCCACACTTTTCTTCTTTAAATTCAGGAATATAAGAACGCCAAATATTGCAAGACCTGCAAGCGATATCATCGCTCCCTTTTTCATCAGCCTTGGCTCAAACTGTAGCTTCACTTCGCTCTTACCTGCACCCATTTTCAGACCAATGAACCCGAAGTTCACCTTGCTTATTTTAGCTTCTTTGCCATTCACATATGCCTTCCACCCTTCGTCGTAAGGAATGGAGAAGAACAATACACCCGGATTATCCAGCGTAATCGTTCCGGCAATATCACTCTCTTTGAACTGAGTCATTGTAAAGCTCTTTTTCCTTGCCAGATCAGCATACTTGCCATATTCCTCCATCGAGAAGCCCGTCGCTGTATCGGCCAGGTTAAATTGTTTCCCGGCACTCATCATATCTGCATCGTCATTAGCAACCACACAGCCGCGAAGCAGGTACAGGTCTTTACGGAAAATGCTTAGTTTACTGAATGATTGCTCGTCCAGAACCGTGTCATATGCAAATCCAAACGGATAGGCATACCTGTTCTGGTACACCGCTACATTGCCAAATTTCGCTACGGAGTCATATCCAAAATTACCCGGCTGCGTTTCACGCCTTCTGATCAGCCAGTACTTTCCTCCCATCAGTGAGAACAGCAATGGCCTCGTGTTAACACCCATCGCCCAGCGAGTTGCATTCTCATCTTTAGGGTCCAGCACATTCACCGCGCCCAGAAACTTGATGTAGTTCTTCTGATTAAACGAATGGTAAGAAGCCGATCCGTAATACCCCTGTACTTTGGCATCGTTGATACTTTGATGAATAGCCAACCCCGAACTGTAGTCTTTGTTCAGCCTGTAAAAACTCTTATCCTTATCCTTCAGGTATTTCACCGCCTCTACCGTATAGTCGTTAAAACCAACTTTATCCTTTAGCTCAGCTCCAGTCATAGCATCCCGCTCGTTCACTGTCTGCGATGAGAAATAGAACATCTCAAAAAACACCACACAGCACAATGCTATTATTGAGTATCTCTTTGAATTGCCTTGCGTGGTAAGGCCAATCAGCAAGCCGCCGTATACCAAAATAAGCAATGCTGCAAAAGAGCGAAGGCCGGTATTGATAGCAGGCGCGAACTGATCATTTGGCGTAAATAACAGCATCATCAGGAATGCAGCAGTAACCCCCAGTACTATTTTATTGACCTTACCTGAAGTAATAACATGATCCAGTGCTTTAGCCGTAAAGATCAGCAGCAGCAAAGTGAATACCAACGAGAATGTCCGAAAATAATCACCTGTATACGCCCAGAAAGAATACCTGAAAAATGGAAAGAACACGGGCAAAAGGAAAACACCTCCGAAAATACCGTAGGCGATGCGTTGCTGCTTGTTCAGACCGGCAAACATTTGCGGAAGCACTACCAGACAAAGTATTCCGCAGTAAAACAATGGTGCCTCCAGGTAGTTTTGCCATCCCTGAAAGGCGCTTCCCGTTCCCAGCATATCGCTACCGAAAGCCCTGAATGTCGTCGTAAATCTGAGGAATTCATCAGCAACTCCAAAGATCGGCTGGGCCTTCAGTTTCTCAATTAACCTCGCTTCGCCCCCCACCCTCGGACTTTCTATATACTGTAGCAGATCTGGCAGCAACTGGTAGGCACTAATAGCAACCCCTACTGCTCCTATACCAACGATTTTAAGAATAAATACAGGAAACTTACTCCACGATCCCGGCCTGACATCGTTGTACCTGACAGGTATATACAAACTCAGAAAAATAGCGTGTGGGAATAATAGGAATGGCTGCAAGAAACTGAGAATCGTAACACCAAATACAAACCAGAATATTTTGCCATGATTCAACCAGCGCTCAAAGCCGAAGAGAATTACAGCAACATAAAGCGCCTCATCTGTATAAATAAACCAACTGGAACCCATTATCACAAATCCACTAAACGCGAATAGATAAGCCACAATTCCTACGGTCAACTTATTTAGCTTTAACTCAGTGAGGTATTTATAAAACACAACACCGCAAAGGATTACTTTAGCCACCTCTGCATAAGCAAGTAAATACGGAATCCTTTCTTTCCCAAACAGCATTATAAAGTCAGCAAAGAAATCGCCCAGCCACAGCGGAAACACATTTTGCCCGAGACCCTGTGAGAACGACCAGGTCGGAACACCATCCTTCATAGCCTCGCTCAGTTGAGTGAGCCAGGGCAGATATATATTCAGCGAGTCACTGCCAATATCTTTAAACAGATACACTTTCTCAAAAGTGAGAAAATCACGAAACACAAATATGCATGTCAGGAACAAGGCACCAAGAAACAGGTACATTTCTTTACCTTGAATTTTTGTCGCAATAGAGCTACCATCAGGTACAACAACCTGAGCACCGGCAGCTGGTGCCTGTGACGCAGTGTTCTTCGGTGTTGTACTTTTTACTTCAGCTTTAACTTTTTTACTCATAAACTGCTTTTACAATCTAACTAATGAATTAAAATTAATGATCACATTCCTGCAATTTCCTGCCACGTAGCTGCTATCGCGCTCTTGTCAAGAGGTTTGCTATGTACAGCAACCTCAGCAATAGCGCCAACAAAATATCTCATAAATCCAAGGTTGCCAACACAAAATTTCCGTGGCGACAGCACATATGGTCGCGCCAATGGCACATTCCCCGCTAGGTTGCCATTCACATAAACCTCGGCATGGTCAGGCAGCACATTAACCGCACAATATACCCAGGCATCTTTTGGAACCGAAACACCTACGCCCTTCCCGTTGATTCCAAAAAAATAGTTAGGTGTGTGCACCATATTTGCAATGATAAATCCACTGGTATCATCCATATTGCCCATCACCGTTCCAAAAGGAAACAACTGTTCCTTAGTAAAGAAAAGTGCTTCAAAGGAAAATGACGTGCCATTATTCAGCAACACAACGCCTGTATCATCCTTTTGCCTTGCCAGTATCCCAGCCGGCTCATCGGTGTATTTACGGTCTATCAGCAGACCTTCACGCTTATCAAAAAACGTTTTTGCCGGCACTTTGGTTTTGCGCTTTACCAGCATCGCCATATTGTTATTGAAAGCTGCCGCCTCATAGCTGGCAGCAACTGCAGCATAAGGCTTTTCCATATAAAAGAACTTCATTTCTTCCGGCTCAATAAATACTTTGGTATCAGACTCAGTTATTTTTTTCGACATTTTGTCCAGGTCGGTATTCATGAACATATCCATGATCCCGGGGTTGAACGCAGAGACTCTCTTGGTTCCATCGAAGTAAAGCCCCTGGTAGTGAATAGCTGAGAACATGAATATTTTCTCATGCTCTTTTGTGTTCTTCTTTATAAACTCAATATTGCTTTCTGTCCGTTTTTGGTCGTCAGCTTGCTTACTGATATTCTCCTCCTGCGAAACCATCTCTCTGATCTGTGGCACATTGGAGAGTATCTCAAAAAACGAAAACGAAACACTAAACAGGAAAATAGCGAATAGAAAATCTAATGCAGGTACGTTCTTATCCTTAATGTTCTCCCAAAGCGAATCGCCCATAATGATAAGGAGCATAATGCTGAATCCGGCAATGCTGGAAAAAGACATATTGTGACTGCGGCCCTGGAAATAGAAATAGAACCCGAGCGAGATCACCGAAATCAGGAAAACAAACGATGCCTTTGGAGTACGCTCTTTATTGAAAAGCTTACTGATTGCATAAACAAAACCCAGACAAAGCACAATTACCATCAGGTTCCACGGATGCACTACCGCCATAGGCAGCAAATAGAACCCGATCTTACCGAAAACCAGAATTGTACCAAACAGCAACGAAAGATCTGGCGCAGCACCATAAACCGCAAATATCAGACCCTCGTAGACATAAGCAACAACTACTGCCATCCCGATGCAGGCTGCAAGATGAAAGCCAATCTTAACAAACGCAATTTTACCGTCGGCACTATAAAAATCATTATAACAGTTAAACGCCAGCCACGATAGCATTCCTATAAGACCCGTCTCCGGATTCCAGAGAATGAAGCACGACATGAGTACCGTTGTTAGCCAGTAGGTAATTTTCGATCCACTCTTTAGATACCTCACCACCAAAAATGCCAGCGTGCTGGGTATGAGGTAACGGATTGGGAATATCGCAAAATAGGGGTCAAAGTCAGAGATCAGCTTCGAATCGAGGTAAGGAAAGAAAATAACTGTAAGAAAACCTAGCAGCAAAATGAGCTTATTGGAAGTAAACTCCCTTAGCACATAAAAATTAAATGCAAAGCAGGTACCCGTCAGCAGCGACATCACCATTGAGAATTTCAAAACGCTAAGACCGGTAATACTAAAGATCAGGTTCAGAAAATGAGGATACAAGCCATAGGTATTAGTAAATCCATCTACAAGCATTGGCATGCCGGCGTGCACCTGTGTAACTGAATAATAAACAGCGTTAAAATCGTATTTATTTTCAAATGTATACGGAAACAGGAACATGGTCATAGCCACTATCGCCAGCACTATGCCACCGCCAAACAAATAACCGGCACCCGACATCAAGCGATTAAACGTTTTATTACGCTCCCAGTTAAATTTCCTTATCCCGAAAAAGAAGATCAGCGAGATCAGCGGTACCAAAATAAATGAGTACAGCAATACATTGTTCCCAACAAAAAGTCCATCAAAGAAAAAGTCGAAATTCGTTTTCGTTACATAGTCCCTGTTATTTTGTATTGTATCTCCGTTGTCTTTACCGAATGGATTGAGTGCGGCAAAGTCATAATAGATCAACCCTATGATCCCCGCAAAAACAGTAAACGAAATGATACTGAACAACTGGCTTTGTGCCAATTCCTTGATCCGGGCCATTTTTGAGAAGAAATAATAGCAAGCCATTAAACTCAATCCTATAACAAATACCCCTACCCTGGTCAGCAACGCCTCCACAGGCTCTGGTCTTACACCTCCCCATTGTATGAGCAGATCTTTGGCTTGCTCTTTCTGAGCATCGATATTGGGATGATAATTATTGTGAATAATATAAGCTACCACCAGATAAATAAGCAATGATGTACATATGCTCAACAGCCAAACCAATGCCTCACTTTTTAACAGATCAGGGTTAGCGAATGTAACCTTGCCGGCAGGCGTTTGTTGCTTAACAGATTCAATCTGGCTTCGAGTATTTTTTGTATTCTTATTACTACCAGTACTCATAAATAAAGGTTTAAAAATAGGGGCAACTGCATTGCAAAAAAACAGGCAGTACCCGGCTTCACAAAATTGAAGCCCAATATAGGTAAAATCAGCCCCAATTTTTGAAAAACCAGTATGATTTTATTGAAAAATTCGAACGTCATTTCTTTTGAAACAACGTTTACCAAATGGCGTCCCTTCGAATAAAAAATTACCTAATAAAAATGTACTATTATTGCCAAAACTTAGTTAGCAACGCATGAAGCAATTCCTTGAAAGAAACAGAATAATCATTCTTTCTTTTATTATTGCCATTTATAGCTTTCCATTACATTTCAACAGATCCCTGCCCTATTCGCTGGATGGCGGATGGATGGCGGCACTCAATTTAGCCGTAAAAAATAAACTTATATTTGGCAGGGACTTCGTGTTCAACTATGGTCCATTGGGATACCTCAGTACACGTATCAACACCTATGTCAGCAACATACCAATTCTTATTGCAGATCTCTTCTTGTTTACTGGGTTCTACTATTTTATTTACAAATATGTACTATCTCAAAAAGGCTGGTTTCTGCTTGGGCTTGTTACAATGCTTGTGTTTAGGAGCAGCGTATTATCGCAAAGCCTGTTCATAATTTTCATAATCTACGCAGCACTGAATTTGCTGAATAATTTCAGAAATCATTTCGAAGTGCTTTATTGCGCAATAGCGGGAATACTATTGTTTTTTATCAAAATCAACTACGGCATTCTAACGATTGCAGGATTATTGGCGCTGACCGTATTGATGGCAATCACAAACCGTAGAATGTTGCTTTATTTCCTAACTGTCTCAATTTTGTTTTTCCTGGCCATAATTTTCAGCACCAATATTGCTGTTGTAGAATATGTACAATACAGCATTATGCTTGCCGGCCAGTATGACGAGGCCGGTTACTGGCCAACCAAACTTTCCAATCCAAAATACATTTCAGGTGTGCTGCTGCTGCTCACTATTTTCGGTTTGTTGGGCTGGTACCTGGTCAGAATTTGGAAAAACCGGGAAATCTCTTTGAACAAGATTATATCTATAGGATGTGTGGTGGTAACCTCATACGTTCTATATAGAAATTCATATACTCGTGCCGATGCATATCATTATCTCGAGTATTTCGCGGCAATGCCTTTTGTGATGCTTGCTTTTATATTCGTATTGGGGCTTCAAAACTCTTTGGTTTCAAAAGTTGCAGTAGTAATTTGCATATGCATCTCGGGCTACAATCTTCTGATCGACGACTACAGAGGAAATGCGCTTAGAACTGCATACTATCTCAGCTATTTGTCACCGATAGGATATTTCAGTGAAATACTGAATAAAGGAACTGTACCCAACGAACCGATCAGATTGATTACTGAAGAAAAACGGAAGCAGATTGGCAATAAAACGATTGATATTATTCCATGGGAAATAGAGTTGTTGCAATACTACAACATGAATTACAAACCGCGCCCGCTGCCGCAAACCTGCGGTTATTCAGGTTTTGCCGATTCACTGAACGCAGATTTCTTTTACCGGACCACACGCCCCGAAGTGGTGTTAATTCAGAATTTCCCCCTCGACAACAAATATGCCACCTGGGATGAATCAATATCAAAAATATCGCTGCATCTCAATTACCATTATACAGGCTTCGTAGGCATGAACGGCCGCACCGAATTGAAAGATGATATATTTGAAAGCTACCTGATAATGGAGAGTAATGGCCCCACCAAGGCATGGCCTCAATTTGAATCTCTAGGTTCCAGGAAAGCGAAACTAGACGATACGATCGCCATTAAATACGCTCCCGATGAAGCGATTTACATCAAAGTGAAATTCAATTATAACCTTAGAGGTAAACTCCGTAGATATCTATTTCAGCCACCCAATATGAGTGCCACCTTATTTCTGGATGATGGTTCAGCGCGTGTGTTTAAGGCTACTTTACCAACCTTGCTGCAGCCGGTTCTTATCAACAAATTTGCAGCCAGTAATGCCGACCTTAAGAACTTTTTTACGCACGACCTGAAGAGTTGTATGAATGTGATTTCTTTTGTTTTCCACCCCACTACATTTGGGTTTGAGCGTGACTACGAAATCGAATTCCTTAGATTAAAGAACTACTAATGCAAAATAATTTAGCCGTTTCTGTTGTTATTTAAAGTGAACAAATCAGCTCTTGAATGAAATCCCCGGTAATCACGTTTGTCCTCTCTTTTACTTCAACACTGTTGTTGGCACAAAAGAGTGACACGATCAATCTATACTTTGACCTGAATCAAACAGTATTGACCGAAGTGGCCACTAAAACAATTGATGATCATATTAAGTCTGGCATATTGGATAGGGAAAAGAAACTAACAATCCTGGGGTTTGGCGACTATTTGGGTAGCGATGATTACAACAATAACCTCTCTTATATAAGAGCAAAAAACACCCTCGACTACCTTGTGCTGGCTGGTTTCAAAAAAGAAAAATCGACTCTGGTAATTGGTAAGGGCAAGGTAAGCAGCAGCGGCAAAAACGGTAAACAAGGCAACGCAATCGACCGGAAAGTAGCCTTAATTTTTGAGCATCGGCCAGATACGCCGGCAAAGGAGAAATTTGGTCATTACTTATCAAGGCTAAAGCTAAACGACGAAACCTACCCCTTACACGACATCCATTTCTTCCGCGGCTCTACCAGCATCACACCTCAATCCTCCCCTGCAATTCTACTGCTGGCAAACTTTTTGATTGAAAACAAAACATGGAAGATCCAGCTGGAAGGACATGTTTGCTGCCTTGGCCCCAGATCGGGAAAAGACGAACCATACCTTGAAAGTACCCTGTCGCAGAAAAGAGCCGAAAGTATCAGGGATTCACTTTTAGCTCACGGCGTACGTGCTGAAAGGATCATTTGCGTGGGGCTTGGAAATAACGATCCACTCAACGACGAAGAGACGATCGAGGAGCAGGAACTCAACCGCCGTGTGGAGATAAGGGTCTTGGAGAGGTAGAATAATTTCAGAAAAAAACCAAAGCCGGGAATACCAAACGGCATCTCGGCTTTATTGCGGTGTAAATTATGTCAATAGTTAATTCTCTTAATTCTATTCAATTATCAACTTCCTTTTTTCGCTGATTGCACCCGGTACATCTACACTTACTATGTAGGTTCCCGCAGCCAGCGAGGGAATACTGAGCATTACAGTATTGCTTCCACCCTTCAGTGTTTCGTTCATCCTTGCCACTTCGGTACCTGCGATATCTGTTATTGTAAACACTGCATCCGACTGCCCAGCTGCTGGTGAATAGATATTCAACCTACACCACTCTCTCGATGGATTAGGATAGATATCCGATACATTCCAACCAGTGTAGTTCGGGTTTATGATACCTGCATTATGAACAGTTGAATCATTGTTCACAATGATGTACTGGCTATTGAAGTTAGTAATGTGGCTGTTAGCACCCCACGTGAGGCTGCTGTTGCCAGAAACGTATTTAAGCGCGATGGCACTATCCATCTCCGGCCCCCAGGTGTTGCCAAAGTCACCGGTAGCCCTGCTGAACAATCTGAAATTGCCCGCTCTGTACCCCGGATAAGTAATATTCAGGCTTTTGAAAACGATACTATCCGGTTGGGCAAACGTTGCATTATTGCCGTAATTGTTTACTATAAAGTATCCTTTTACGTTCGGTCTGGTATCAGGTTTTGTATCCGGATTGCTGAACAGATGGAAAGCAACTACCTCACCATCGGGGTAAGCTCCTGTTGCCGGCAGGTACAAATTGTTATCTGCTGCTGCAAAACTGTTCAGACCAGCAGTATTCACAGCCGTATTTCTGAATACCCTTCCGGTGGCAACCGGCGCAGTAGATGTAACGATATTTGCCGGTGGTACTGCTACATTGTAGTTAGCTTTCACGTCGTAAAGGCTTCCACTCTGCGCATCGTACTGGTTAAACTGGAAATATTTGATCAATCCGGTTTCTGTGGCTGGGTTAGGGATCAGATGCATTTTCTCCCTTACTTCGTTCTGGCTCAATGCATAATTGTAAAACTTCACTTCATCTATCTTACCGTTGTACCTCGAACCCTGTCCCGGATGATCATCAAAATTGAGCACAAACGGTGACTGCGAAAGATCTATTATAGGCATTGCCCTATTGTTCACCGTATCCGGAATACCATTCAGGTACATGATCACACCGGTAGGACTATAGGTCAACACCACATAGTTCCACTTGGTGCTGTCACAGATCAGGCTACTGGAATTGCCGTAATTAACTGTACTATCAGTATAGCATAGCCTAAGGTTAGGAGTATATCCATTAAATGTAAACCCAAAACCGAAACCATATCCCGCAGAGCCCGGATACAAATCATGGGCAACAAGTTGCGCAAAAGCACTCTGGTTGCCCTTAGGCTGCGCCCAGCAGGATATAGAAAAGTTATTGCTGTTTATATTGGCAATACCCAGGTTCACTGTCTGGTTAGTACCATTCAGTTGCAGGCACAAACCCGCCACGGTATCCGGGCTGCAATGGTCGTCTGCAACAATGATCATACTATCTACCGTACGAGTATGGGTTTGGGACAAAGAATTGGTAATGGTCAACGATACCTTGTATGCCCCAGGCCCGGGATACAAAACCTGCGGTGTTCTTGAAGAAGTACTGCTTACCCAAACAGATCCGGGGAACGACCATGTTCTGGTTGCACCAGCATAGTCGTTCATCGAATAGTCGTAGAAATTAACTGTATCCCTGGTACAGCCCACATACTTCCTGTCGGCCATAGGTTGGGCAACTGGTGCTCCTTTAGAATAAAGTGGCGATTCCCAAACGCTGGAATTACCACACAACCTAATTTTAGAATCGCGGTAAAAGATCAATGCACCTTCTCTGGCCTCAATGCTTGCAGTCAGTCCACCACTGAAATCTATCCAGTCAGCCATTGTACTATCGCGATAATACACCTTTGATGGTCTTGAATTCGTCACAGCATAAATGCCATGATTTGTGCCACCCTGAAACTGTAGGAATGCAACTTTCTTACCGTTAAGCACGGTTCCGGTTATATTTGTCCAGGTTCCACCACCATCCATTGATCTGAACACTTTTTCCGACGTGGCTCCATTTGCCATACATAGATACACCTCATTTTCATTCAGCGGATTCACTACTATATCGGTGTTGTAATAATGCCACGAAACAGGTAAAGTGATCGCACTCCAAGTTGCTCCGGCATCGGCAGTTTTAAAAATTCCATTGGTTGTGCATACATACATACGCGTATAATCGCTCCTAGCTATATCAAAACGCCATACTTTATTACCGTTGCCAAAATTATGAAGTGCCACATACGATGATCCGTTGTTGGTCGTCTTCCATAAAATGCTGTCTTTACCCAGATAGAAAGTATTTGAATACCTCGGATCAACCATCAACTTACTCGAAAACTGACCATAGTAGTCTTCCTGTGGCCACTTAGAGTTAGGTACATTTTGAGCAGAGTATATTACTGTACCGGTCAGACTCACCGGAATATTCAGGTTACCGATGTCGCGGAAACCTACTGTCTTTGAATGGCCGTGAAACACATGCCCAGTGGCATCTTCGCCACCGCCAAGGCTCAGCGCCTTGCCGCCGCCAAAGGCTTCAAAGATTGCAGTGTTACCATTGTGGTACCTGCCACCAACCACCATATCCTCATCCCATCCCTGACCAAAGCCCCAGAAATCAGAACTTCTCAAACCGTTGTTGCGTACAGACCAGTTAGTTGCATTGGTAAAAAAGTCGCTGGAGTAATTCACACCGCCATCAGTTGCTATATAGCAATCACCACCCTGCGCCACTGCGCACTGCATATCGGGGTGTAGACCTATAGGTCCTGCATAGCCACCGAGCGGAGTAAAGTTTACACCACCATCTGTAGATTTATAACTGGTAGTGGTTCCCACGATCACGTGATTTGCATTAGCCGGTGACACTACAATACCAAGGTCATAATAACCTTGTCCGTTCGACATACCCAATCCTGTAGTAGCCGATGAACCAGTAAGACCCGTTGTTGTGGACGCTACCGTAATAGCCCATGTTGCTCCTCTGTTTGAACTCTTAATAACGATTGGCGGAGACGTAGAACCGATATTTACGCAGTACACATAATTGGTATTGGCTGTCGTAACCCCAAGTCTAGCGCCAGATGTGTTGTTTCCGGCAACGGCACCTGTTACATCTGTAAAAGTTGTTCCACCATTAACCGACCTCAGCAATACCAGGTTGCCGCTACTTACTCCTGCCACGTAAATCGTATCTGTACCTACGGGATCAATAACAATGTCGTATAACGATGTAGCAGTGCTACCCGCTGCAGCTGTCCACGAGGTACCGCCGTTATCGCTATAATAAACAGATGTAGACCCGGTAATGAATATCCTTCCCGTATTTCTGTTGATTGCCATAGCATTACCACCACCACCAGTATAGCCGGTAAGTGCTGTCCAGCCAGCACCGCCGGTAGTTGTTTTTAATAGTGTTGACGAACCACCAACATACGTATAAACGATATTTTCATTAAGCGGATCAACCACGATAGATGGCGAACCACAGCTATAAAGTGTATCACTGATAGATGTCCAGTGCAAGCCCTTATCTGATGACCGATACAAAGTACCCGGCTCACTTCCCGCGTATATCACAGATGAATTAGAAGGCGCTATGGTAATAGTGTACATATTATTGTGGTGATTCTCTAATGCGCCGCTTACAGCCCTGTAAGTCTGCGACGGGCCTAACACCGTCCAACTGGCAGCCGTTGTGGTGCGCATACCACTGTGCGCTGTTTTACCATTGTGCTGTGCATCCAGCGAGTTAAGCAGTTGTTGCCGGTGGTAACTGGCGTCGTACTTAATACTTCCATCTTCTTGTATGAAAGGCATCATTTTATTCCTCCACCTGATATAGGCAGTGAGGTATGGATCTTCATAAAAATCACCATCCGGACCCTTCTCATCAGCATCCACTGATACGTTTCCCTTCTTGGGCGCATCCTTGTACAGTTCTATCAGCGAATCTACCTGATGAACATTTACATGTCCCCAATCAGTCAGTTGTACCCATTGCGGAACTGGTAGCCCTGCCGGTAAATTGAAAGGATTCTTTTCCTGCGAAAAAGCGCTGAACTGCGCAATGGCGCACATAGAAAAGGCAACACATATTCTTAGTAACTTCATATGGAATTAATATGAAGGCAAAGTTAACTTTAATCGTCAAAACAACCACATGAAGAGGCTTTAAAAAACGACGGGCGTTGTGCGGCTGTTTTCAGGAACCAATTATGAAAAACATTATAATTTTTCATTTCGCCTTTGTTCTCAGCGCAAATATTAAAATGCCCCACTTTCGCACAAAAATAAAATTGCACACATTTTGATTGACAATCAACCTTTTACGCGCTCAAAATGCCCCATTTATGCCCCATGTGGGGAATTTTGCCTGCTGCCGACTTCCGGTTACGGGAAAATCGGCGAAAAAACCTAAATATTTGATTATCAGCTAATTAGATTTCCGGTTACTTCTGTTTTTCTTCCGGACGCTACTGGAGCCGGAAAAACCCCAAACCCCTAAAGGGGCTTACCCATGCTAAGAAAACAATGAGCTTGATTGTCTAATGCTCCTTTTGTAAATATCGCGTATTGGGTGGAAACGGCAAAATTGATTTTCTATGACAGGACGTATGTGGCTTATGACGGGACGGTGCTGGCTTGTGATAGAAAAAAGACTTGCGCCAAACGGGAAACACTAAAGAGAGAGGAATTGTCTTCCGCGAGCTGCTGGCAGGAAAATAAGTCCAACATTGGTGAAACATAATATACCTTCGAAAAATCAGAAAAAAATTATCAAAATGTAATATATTTTATTTTTGCAGTAATTTGCGGTGACAGTTATTGAACTGTTTATTAAAGATACGTGTGCTTATGAAAAAGATATTCCTCTTATTTGCGATACTGCTTTTTGCAACGCGGTCATACTCTTCTCACATTCTCGGTGCCTATTTATCGTACGCCTATTTGAGTGGCACTACTTACAAAATAACACTTGTGCTGTACGGCGACTGCAGCCCTGCCAGCAGCAGCGCATTTGGTACACTATTATATGGGTCGCCGTCTGTTTGTATCTATGACGGAAGTACTTATAAAGGAGTTACCACTCTTGCTATAGATATCTCAGCAAGCGACATAGAAGTAACACCACTTTGCACTGGCGATTCTTCTCAGTGCACTAATCCTTCCTCGTCCATACCTGGTATCAAAAAATTCGTTTACAGTGCTACCTATACCCTGCCTTATACAAGTTCCGTGTGGCGTTTTATATACGGCGGCTATAATGGCAGTGCATCTGCTGCAGGCAGATCTGCCTCAATAACCAATCTGGCGTCACCAGGCAGTACTATTATTCAGTTGATAGACACGTTGAATAATACAGTCTATCACAACACCAGCCCATCACTCAATCCAATAGAACAAGCCATTTTCTGTTTAAACCAATACGACAATTACGATCCTCTGGCTTCAGATCCCGATGGTGACAGCCTCAATTTCGCTTTAGTATCTGCAACCAATGGTATTGGAGGCCCGGGTTGTCCGCTTCCAGGCAGTGCTGTAGCATATACCGGTACGGCATGGCCGGGCAACCCAATTGCCGGAGCTACACCCATCCGTGTGCTTACTGGTAGTTTCTTTATGGATAGTATAACAGGGAAAATTATGTTCAACCCCAATTTGCTGCAGCGCGATGTGGTAGTATACAATATAAGAGAGTTCAGGGCAGGCTTATTGGTGGGCACCAGCCAGCGCGAAATGACATTTTCCGTGGTCAATTGTCCTGTTGGCTCTATGTGCACGGGCATGCCCGAACCCGGCACCATTGCCGCATCAATAGGCTGTGCCGGATTGCCCGATGCACTTAGCTTATCCGGCTATTCATGTGCCGCTACTTTTCAATGGCAGTCTTCAACCGACACCACCGTATGGGTAAACATACCAGGTGCCGTAGCTCCTTCTTACCCTTTTACACCGACCGCTGCGCTCTATTACCGCTGCGCTGTTCTTTGTCCGGGAAGCGGGCTTACTGCCTATTCTGCGCATGTATATTTCCCCCTTCACAGTGCCACGGGAATACACTGTATAATTAATGCACCGGACACAGTATGCCACAGACCTGAATTCTACACAGCCACCTGTTCTGTATCGCCGGCATACAATGTAACTACTTTTTATGGCGACGGTACATGGGACAACACTCCGCTAACCACGATCTACCCATGTCATGCTAATGTCTTTCACAATTACACTTTCCCAGGTACATTCACAGTACATCAGGTGCTATACGATGGCACGCTGCCAATCGATTCCGCCACTTATTCCTACCACTATCCCTATTGCCGGATACTTCCATTTGAACTTTATTATGATGCCAACTATAGCTGCACGAAAGATCCCAATGAGCGTCTGTTTAATTCACCTTGTCGCCTGGAAGTCGATTCAAACGGTGTAACAATAGATACGATTAGTGCTACCAGCGGTTTCTATTACATGGCTTACGGCCCTCCTGGCACGGTGTATCAATTCAAAGTGATTTCTACTGATCCGGGCATTCTTGTTTCTTGCCCTTCTTCAGGTATAATTGCAGACACAATTCAGGCAACACTAAACGACTATCCCGTCAAAAGATTTGCAATGAATTGTTCAGCTGTTCCCGGTTTCGACCTCACATTACGTGTTACAGGGACAGCAGGCGGTCATGCGACAAGAAGCAATATTTTTGTTGAAAATAAACTTTGCCCTCCAAAAACTGCGACCCTGATCATGTATTTTAACCCAAAATACACATACGAAATCGCAAACCCACCTGCGACTTCGTACACTTCTACCACAGCGACATGGATTATTGATTCAGTATCGTCTGCTTACCGTCCGTATTTTGTTTCAGTAAGAGGTCATAAAACCGGTCCAGCTGAATATATAGCAGGCGATACTGTACTGACAAAATTCGTTGTAATTCCCTCAACCGGCGATGCGGATAGCACTAACAATATAATTATAAAAACAGACACAATCAACAGCAGTTGCGATCCAAACTATATCGAGGTTACACCCGCCGGCTATATAGCCAGCGGCACAAAACTAAAATACGTAATACATTTTGAAAATACAGGCACGGATACCGCATTCAATATCCATGTAATGGATACGTTATCCGACTACGTTGATCCAAGCACCTTAACCATATTGGCCGCATCAGCAGATATGAAAATTGCACGCTTCAAAATCGGCGGCAAGAATATTGTCAAATTTGATTTCCCAAACATCAATCTACTAGATAGCTCTCACCACGGCTTTTCAGAGGGCGTGTTCGCTTACACAATCAATTCCACAAGTGGCCTGAGCAATGGAACACTAATAACAAATCGTGCTGGTATATATTTCGACGCGCACTTACCAGTAATTACTAACACAGTTGAGAATATTATTTGTGATTTCTGCTATCTCGACGAACTGACTCAGGTAAGGCAATATAAGGCGACTTTATTCCCTAATCCGGTAACAAATGAGTTAATTATCAGAACGCAAAACAACCCATACCAATCTATCACCATCACCAATCAGGTTGGTCAGATTTTGATGGCTGAAGAAATTCAAAACACGATTACGAAGGTGGACGTACAATCTTTGCCTGCGGGTGTCTATTATATAGCGCTCAGAGGAAACGGCAATAGCGAAGTACAGAAGTTTATTAAAATGTAATCTTGCCCGGTAGTTCCAGGTGTGCAACTGGAACTACCTATGAAACTCCTTTTGTAAAGGCTTTCATAACACGGAAGTTCAATTTCAAGTCTACCTGTCTTAATTTCCCACCAAAAAGCACCCGAAAGAATCAAGCTCATTACTGTCCTCACCCCCACAACAAGAAATCGCAGAAATAGCTAAGCCTCTCACTGTGATGCAGTACTCACTACAATGACAACATCGAATTTTGTAACGGCAGCAACGTTTCCGCAGTATTCAACCCCCGCTCTTTATTGATTATGTTGTTAACCTGATATCCGATAAGGTATCCATCAGGCAGTGGCTTCATTAAGTCAATAATATCGTCCGTCTTGGTTGCGTGCAGCCAGGCAGTTCTGCTTTCGGGTGGAATGACCAGTGGCATGCGCTGCCCCTCGGTATGTATTTCCGACAGCAGTTTGTTGGGCGGAGTGGTAATGATACTAAAGGTTCTAATGAGTTCACCGGTATCTTTGTTTACCCAGTTGGCATATATACAACCCAGCGTAAAGGGCTCAGAATTAATAGCCCTTATATAATAAGGCACACTTACTTTAGGTGTGGGTCGGTGCGGCTCAAAGAAACCATTTACCCACAGCAAGCCGTGTGTTTTCCCTATGTAATGTTTGTAACTAAACTTATCAAACACATCTTCGCATCTGGCATTCAGCGTATTGGCGTATTTGTTGGCTTCTTCTTCGTTCTTCACTATAAATGGTAGCAGTTTCCAGCGCGCCACACCTACCCTGTTTTCTTCCTCATTGGCAGTAAATGGCAGATAGGGGCGCAAAAAACCATCGGCATGAAAGTACGGATCAAAGTTGTCGACAACCATGTTTTGCTTTACTTGCTGCTTGTTAAAATAACCTTCTAAC
This sequence comes from uncultured Bacteroidota bacterium, assembly GCA_903829015.1. Taxonomy (GTDB): domain Bacteria; phylum Bacteroidota; class Bacteroidia; order Chitinophagales; family Chitinophagaceae; genus Nemorincola. Next base: position 7,514 of record CAIKOJ010000181.1, on the reverse strand, counting down.
TGATCTTTGTTTGGGGTAGATGTTTTGTAACACATGGGGCAACTGTGACTGTTCTAAAGTCAAGAATGTAAATATACACTTACTACCTTATTACAAAAGCACATACCTATAACCCCAAAAGAATAGCATTTAAGCGGGATCTATTTGTTTCGTTTTCGTAGGGCAAAGCCGGAGCAGGCACCCGGTATGCGCGATCCCATTTATGATATTTTAATCAAAGAAAAATCTGATTATAATTTTTCTCGTCACCTATAGTGCTGTACTTACTGTGTCCCGGATATATCACCAAACTTTCAGGCAGGGTAAACAACTTATTTTTGATCCCGTCAATGTACTCATCAAGCCCACCCTGTGCACAGTCGCCAATAGTTTTGAACATCAATGTGTCGCCCGTAAATAATCCGCCTTTCCATTTTATGCAAACACTTCCTGCCGTATGTCCCGGCACATGGATAACTTCAAACTCCAATCCACACAAACTGATAACCTCCCCATCGCTCCAAAATAAATCTGCATCAGGGAGTGGTTTGCAAGTGGCGTCGTAACTTATTGCCATACGCACAAAATCATGAAGCAGAGGCACATCCATCCGGTGCATATAAATCGGCGCATTCGCTTCGGCTTTTACAAAACCAAGATCGAATACATGATCAAAATGGGCGTGTGTAATAAAAATACCTTCAATCCTGATAGCAGTACCAATTATCTGCTGTATCCGCTGCCACGTATTCCTGCCCGGGTCTACCAAAATAGCGCTACCCAGCTCCTCATTTACAATCAGGTAAGTATTTTCAAAAAAAATTGAGGATATAATTTTATGCACCCTTATTGTATCCGATCCAATTGCCATAATTCACTTCAAAATTGCTAAAAACAGGTGTTTGATTTTTATACCCTTTTCTCTATTTACTTAATCACTACTTAAATTCCTTTCTTTCGCCGCCTGTGCCTTTTGTATTCTCCATGGCCCATCTCCTGCCACTACTTCTACTTCGCCGCTTTTCGCACTTCTTAGTTCGTTTAAAAAGAACTCGCGCCCTTGCTCCGGCGAAATCTGAACAATGCCTTGTCGTTTCAGTAAACTGATCACGAACGGCGACCTTAGCTACGGGATACCGTGCCAAAATAAACCATTAATTTTTAAAACTCTGGCTACAATTATTTAAACAATAAAAAGTAATTGCGGCGTTTGGTCAAATACCTTTCCAAATGATCCGCTGTGCGTAGAAAAATTACTATTCTACCCTGATCCGTTGGGCCAGATCACCTGCGCAAGTATGGGCAATAACCATATAAACGCCTCTTGGAAAACCGAATTGGATCTCGTCTTCCTGGTTGGGAGTCAATATCATCTCTTTTATTTTATTGCCCTTCATATCAACAATATGGGTAGGAATTGATTCGCCACAAACTGTATTCACTCTTATGCTTACCTTATCTCTAACCGGATTCGGATAAATGACCAAACCCTGTCGGCCCACCTCGGCACCCTGTACTGCCCCTTCACATCTTGCAGGAGTAAATACCCTTATCGGAAAAATGGCAGTGTCGCTACCGCAAGGGTTCACTACTATATATTTCACTGTATCTACACCGGGTAAAAGCCCCGTAAGTAAACCTCCTGAATTAATAGTTGCAACCGAAGTATTGGTAACCGACCAAGTTCCTGCACCAATCCCACCCACAACAGTCAGCAACGTATTCTCTCCAGGACAAAGAGTGTCTTTACCTTCAATATGTCCCGCCGAATACACCTGACCATTGTATGCTATTTCAAGTGCCTCACAAGGAGTAAGTTCTCTGTCCCACACTGCCACGTCATCAATTTCGCCACTCCAGCTATCAGAGTATAATGGCCCGTAATAGAGCGCCCCCGCTATGTTGTGCCACGACCCGGTGTCGGTACTAAACGACGCAATAGGAGTAGTAATAATCGGTGCCACAACCGGCATACCATCAAAATACAATTGAACACCTGCCGATCCGCCGCTGGCCATAGAATAAGTTACGATCAGGTTATGCCAGAAGGTGTCTGGTACATAACGGGTTAGAACCGTGCCATTCACGTACTCCAGCCCTATCATACTATCGTTTGTAAACAAACCGAACCTGCCACCAATAACATTGCTTCCCCACGAGATCAAAGACCTGCCGCCTCCCGGGTAAGCAGAATCGATCCTGAAATAAACAGACACACTTCTCGAGGAATCACCTAATGGGAAATTGTGCCATGGAATATCCACCGCAGATGCCGCATTTCCACGCATACTGTGATTAGGATTACCAAACCTGTCTGTTCTGTAGGTAACACCACCATATGCTGCACCATGGCGCATATTGCCGCTGCTGTCGTTGGCATTCCCGCTAAACGGGTACCATGCACGCAAACCTGCCGTAGGAATGAATGAAGGGATCTGAGCAGATGCATTAAACGGCAGCTGAGTTACCAAAAGCATGACCAGCGTTATCAATCCGGGTGTTATCGACCACAACTTCTTTGTCCTTATTTTCATAAAATTGAGGGTTTACAGACGTTAAATTACGAAAAAAAACCAGCTCACGCTAATTCAGTTTCTCCCATTTGTGCACCTCCGACTGCGGACAGTTTTCAACTACCGGCTCTGTTTTTGTGTTCACGAGCGTATTGCAGTTCTTACATAAATATTTCGTTGTGCCCACCTCCCCAAGTTGAGTCCAATTGTGGTCTATGGCATTGTAGCATTCCGCCGTTTTGGGTACTGTTTCTTTTCTGATGGTTAGCCGGCAGTTCTTGCACTGAAACCAGTACTTCGGTACATAGCCCGTATTCTTCACTTCGCCGCCGGCAGGCTGTTTCTTCCTTCTTGAATGACCATCCCTGATCTCATACAACTTCCTAACCAGAATAACGAACAAAACCATTCCTACCAGAAACAGTATCAACTGCACGTTCACTCCGCTCAGAAGATCTTTCTGTTCAGATGTATCCTTTACTTCATCTGCCGCAAACCCTATTCCTCCCGCAAAACTCAAAAACGTAATAAGAATTATACGCTTAATATTCATAGTGGCATAAAATTTAAATAAGAGCTGGAACGAAACGGTAAATTTAATCTAAAATACCAATTTTATTGATTTATCATTTCTTCCATTAGTGAATAAATCAAATATACAAAGTCCTTGGTAAATGCACCAATACCTATTTAAATGCCGGCACCAATTCCAAACTCGGCATATTCGGCAACTGCCATATGGGTGGTGAGCAATGCCGTTATGAACAGTTCTTTAAGAATGCCCTTCTCGTGTTTGATGAGGTATAGATTACCACCCAGCTTTTCATTGAACTTATCATTCCCGTATTTCAGATAAGTGAGCCGGTAATAATACCCTACCTGTGCTATTATGCCTACCCTGCCTACCAAAAACTCATTTCCTACAAATATGGTTCCGTCCCATGCCGTTTCCCGCTCCTTACCAATATTTATGCCCCAGGTATTATAAAACGCATACGTAGACTCATGGTATGCATAATCAATTCCGGCAAATAGCTTGTTTTTGCTTGCCCACCTTCTGCTTTCGTACAACGATACTACATAGGTAGGCAGCTCCGGATTTCCCGTGGCATTAGCTTCATTAAACCCAACTCCCACCCTCAGCTGCGTGAGCCAGCGGTTACTTAATTTAGGCAGATCCCTTTTTATTTTTGTTGGCCTGTTATCCTCCGGAAAATACCTGACACCAACATGCATACCTACCATATTCACTCCCAGGTTCGGATTGTGGTAATCGGCATTTGATATATGGGTCAGGTTAGCCCCGCACTGCACCTGCCAGTGCTTGTCTATACGGTATCTTAGATCGGTCATAAAAATGCCGAAATCGTTGATGTGTGTGCCTATAGCCGTATTCACGGTATCAACAGGATTGCTGCGGCTGTATTTTTTAGTAACGTAAGCTATACCATCACCTATCCTTACCACCCATTCCAGTTGCCTGCCACGTACCAGCGGTATCTGAATGTTAGGGTAAATACCTATGCACTTCCCGAAAACAAGGTTGTTCCCATAGTCGGTATAAGTAATACCCAACCCCACCTGCGGATACCCCCACCTTTGGTGCCAGTCTTTTTTACCATAGGTTTGCCAAACAAGGTTCATATCCAATGCTTCCGACGAACTGGGTATGGGTGCAGTGAATTTATGGGTGTGCTTGATGATCTTGCCGGCCAGAAAATTACATTCCAGTCCCATACCCTTCATCAGGGTATCTTCCTGTGCATAGACGGGAATCGTCGAAACCAATAAAAAAACAGACAAAAGCCATTTGCACCCCAGGGCCATAGCCAACAAAAATAACGGCAAATACTATGAAATCCCAATTAACGGCACTGGCAAATTTTTATAACCTGGCTGTAATAAATTGCCCCGAACCCCGTTTATTCATGTACGCCCAATAATATGGAACTACAACTCAATTACAGAACCGGATCGATAGCAGACATGCAGCAGCTAAAATCTCTTGGGATACTCGCCTACAGCGAATTCTCGAAAGTGCTCAAGCCCGATAAATGGGCCATCATGGAAAGAAACCAGAAAGACGAGGCACAAGCCACTGCAATCATCGAAAAGTCCACAGTTTTTGTTTGCACCCACAACGAAACAATTGTAGGCACGGTATATTTAATGCCTCATGGCAACCCCACCGATATTTACCCTGCCGACTGGTGCTATATCAGGAAGCTTGGAGTTCATCCCGATTACCGCGGCAACGGAATTGCAAAAGCCCTAACACAACATTGCATCAACGAAGCTGTCCGTACGGGCGAACATACTATAGCACTCCACACATCAGAGATGATGGCCCCTGCTGTGCATATGTACGAGCAGCTCGGGTTTAAACGGCTGCGGGAGATCGACAATCCCTTCGGTGTGGTTTACTGGTTGTACTCGCTTGATCTGAAATAAAAAGAAGGAGCCGCTCTCTTATAGATCAGGCTGTGGCGTATACCGCAGGTAAGGCTTTATCACCTCCACGCCCTTAGGAAACTTCTTTATTGCATCTTCAGTTGATACTGACGGCACTACAATTACATCCTCACCAGGCTTCCAGTTGGCTGGTGTAGCCACACTGTAATTGGCAGTAAGTTGCAGCGAATCTATCACACGCAGCACCTCCACAAAGTTCCTGCCGGTAGACGCAGGATAGGTGATAGACAATTTCAGCTTCTTATCGGGCCCAATTATAAATAACGACCTTACCGTTGCTGTTGCCGATGCATTTGGGTGTATCATGTCATACAAGGTTGCCACCTTACGCTCCGGGTCGGCAATGATAGGGAAGTCAACCACGGTATGCTGTGTTTCGTTAATGTCCTTTACCCAGCCGTGGTGCTGGTCTATAGGATCTACACTAACCGCCAATACCTTTACATTCCTCTTCGCAAACTCATCCTTCAGCTTAGAAGTCATACCCAGCTCGGTGGTACATACCGGCGTATAATCAGCAGGGTGCGAAAACAAAACACCCCAGCTATCGCCCAGGTATTCATGAAAACTGATCTCACCATTGGTGGTCATCGCTGTAAAGTCAGGTACTGTATCTCCTAAATGCAAACTCATATCAATTAGTTTAGAACTGCAATTTATGGCTTTGTGACAGCAAAATGGAGACAGATGTTTGTTAAATTCTTCCGGAGTTTTCTGCGTATATGGTACATACTCAGAATTACAAAGGGCAACGTTTACGTTAGAAGAAAGAGTCTGATTTTTCAAACCAAACTAAAATACTAATATAATCACCAATACAAGTAGATTTAAACATTTCAAAATAAGAACATGAATAATTTTATTTTTAAATATGCTGAATACTTACTAATTTCGGCACTATCGGCAGGGTAAATGAGAATGTTATGCAAGGGAAAGAATCAAACACGATTGGCGGCGGGCAGAATAATGCTATCATTACCTTGCCGGGCGCAACAGTGGGCACAAATATCGGTAACGTAATTGGTGGCGGCGGTAATAACGAAATAGCAAGAACTGATCAAAATAGTTATAACGGGATATTGGCCGGCTTCCACAATAGGATAGACGATAACAGTTTTTCGTTTATTGGGGGAGGTTCTGAGAATACTACGATTGGTGGAGCCAGTGTAATTGGCGGCGGCACAAACAATTCAGTTCACGGCGACACAAACACAATTGGCGGAGGTGATCATAACAATATTGGAAATGCAACGCCCGGCACGCCTGGCTCAGAATGGAGTTTTATTGGTGGTGGCAGTTCCAACGTAATAGACAGCGCTGTGGGTGTGCGAACCTCTTTCCACACTATAGGCGGCGGCGAAGCAAACTACATTGGCCCCGCCATAAGACACGCAGGTATTTTCAGTGGATCACTTAATATTGTTACAGGTAATTGTTCGGCTATACTTGGTGGTGACAATAATAATGATGGGGGATTTGCTCGAACTGGTATGTATGGAACTGGGCTTGTAGGTGCTGCGATACCAGGTGGGTTGGGAGCTTTCTTTGTAAATGAGCTTGTGATTCAGAATATCCCCGTAGATCCGACAGGACTAGTTGTATACCCTGCGCTACCTCTAGGAGCTTTGTATACTACAGCTCCTGCTGGACCGTGGGGGACAAGACCGTTATTTATTAAATAAGTATGCAACTACACCTTTAATAATTATTTTACTTCTATAGTTTATCTGTTATGTATAATGAAAAAAATATCATTAATAACCTTACTTTTAGTTTGTTTCATTTTTAACATTAGTGAATCTCTATACTGTCAGATAATTACGACTATTGCAGGAGGAGTTATTGGTCATGGTGGATATTGGGGAGATGGAGGACCTGCAACATTAGCTGAATTTGGTGGGTTTGGATGTATTGCCACAGATATACATGGTAACATATACATTTCCGATGGAAATAATCAAAGAATTCGTAAGGTAAATATTCTCACTGGTGTTGTTACAACTATCGCAGGTACAGGAACTGCAGGTTATAACGGGGATAGTATATTAGGCACTTCTGCTAAGCTTAATAATCCAGGATGGATTAGTACAGATATTTTCGGTAATTTATATATCGCTGACTCTTATAATAATAGGGGGAGAAAGTTAAATTTAACTACAGGTATAATAACTACTTTCGTTGGTAACGGAATTTATGGTTCTTTAGGAGATGGTGGGCCTGCAACAACTGCTGAAGTAAATGGGAGTGGTGGAGGAATTATGGATCCATTTGGAAATTTTTATATTATAGATGTACGTAAAATTCGAAAAATTGACGCTTTTGGGATTATTACGACAATAGCTGGTACCGGATTATCTGGAATTACGGGCGAAGGAGTACTTGCAACTGCAACCCCAGTTATTCCTCAAGGTGGAATAGGGACAGATGCTGTAGGAAATATCTATTTTAGTGATTCAACACGCTCAATTCGAAAAATAACTGTTAGTACTGGTATTATTACGCGAGTAGCAGGTACCGCTGATTATGTATCCTATCCATATTCTGGAGATG
>CAIKOJ010000180.1 GCA_903829015.1 uncultured Bacteroidota bacterium | reverse complement strand
TAGTAGATAAAAAAGGAAAACTCATAGGTCTTATCACTTTCCGCGACACTATTCAGCTTAAAAGCCATCCTGATGCTTGTAAAGATAGTATGGGCAGACTAGTGGCAGGCGCGGCAATCGGTATTACCGCTGATATTCTTGATCGTGTTGAAGCGTTGAGACATGCTGGTGTTGATGTGATCACACTGGACAGCGCTCACGGACATTCAAAAGGTGTAATTGACGCAGTAAAAAAAGTAAAGAAAGCATTCAAAACCCTACCAATAATTGCTGGTAATGTAGCTACTGCTGCTGGCGCAAGAGCACTTGCGGCCGCCGGCGCAGACGCAGTTAAAGTGGGAGTGGGTCCTGGTTCTATATGTACAACGCGTGTTGTAACAGGCGCTGGTGCTCCACAACTTACCGCCATTATTGAAGCGTCTCAGGCGTTGAAAAAATCAGGCATTCCTGTAATTGCCGATGGTGGTATTCGTTATACCGGCGATATGGTCAAAGCCCTAGCTGCGGGTGCATCGTGTATTATGGCTGGCTCTATTTTTGCCGGAACCGAAGAAAGCCCCGGTGAAACGATCATCTACGAAGGCCGCAAGTTTAAATCATACCGTGGCATGGGCTCTGTAGAAGCAATGCAGGAAGGTTCAAAAGATCGTTACTTTCAGGATATGGAAGCGGATATTAAGAAGCTGGTACCGGAAGGCATTGTTGGTCGTGTGCCTTACAAAGGCATGTTAAGCGAAGTCGTACAGCAGTTCGTTGGCGGACTACGTGCAGGCATGGGCTACTGCGGCGCTAAGGATATCGCTACACTGCAAAATGAGTCACAGTTTGTACGCATCACCCCTGCAAGTATGGCAGAAAGCCATCCGCATGACGTAGTGATCACTAAAGAAGCACCGAACTATAGCAGGTAGAAAATCAGGGCATTCCTAATAACTTATACAACCGGAAGCCACTAACATGTAGTCGCTTCCGGTTGTTGCATTGAGCGCTTTCCTTCAAAATTCTGATTGTATTACTTTCGTCCTATTGCTGACCTGATCGACGCGGCGGTTTTATTTGTTCGATCTTTACTTTTTCCCTTTCTCCGGCTTACACCCCCAGCCTGCATATACACCATTGAATTTCTTGGTGTCTGCTTTCAACTCTGCTGTCATTGCATTGATGTCGTCCATATTAACAGGAGCACGTTTCGACAACACAACACCATAAGTTGACTGCGCCTTCGACTCTGTCAACTGCGCCTGTTTGTACCCTTTTGCAATTTCGTATGCGGCAAAACTCTTCCGCTCTGTATCTGTTTTAAAATAAAAATCAAAATGGATATCTCTCGGTTTTTTCAGGCTGTCCCCCTCCCCTATCAGTTTGGTGATCACCTTTATGTTATCCATCCAGTTTTCGGTAGCTTCGTCCGGGTATAAAAATGTTCGGTACGTCAGCCATTCCGGATCATACTTGATGCTGATGAAGTAGTTGTAATTAGTATAGCTTCGGCCGTACATACGCGCTAAGGCATTGCGTATGCCAATTGTATCCTTTACATAGTAGTAGTTCAATCGCTTACAGTTATTCGTGAACGTACCAGCCAATATCTTGGGTGTAACTCCGGTAATAAAATTACCAGATACTGCAAGGATACTCTCCAGTGTCTCAATTTCGTCTGCATCCGGCATACCCAGCTTTCCGCACTTATTTGCAAGAGGCCCGGTGATAACAAGATTAGGATACTTTTTATCCGGAGCCGATTGATACAGTCCCATATCCACAAGCACCGACCCCGGCTTACCATCATACTTGGCTATGTAGGTATCCCACTGTTCTACCTGTGCGAATACGCTGTTGCAGGCAAGAAACAAAACAAAAAACATTAAAAAGAAATACTTCACGCAGTAAAGTAAAACAAGTTATTTCATCAGCACCAGCCCTTTAAGGAATCTTTGGGAAAAATCCCGACTTTAAAACTGTAATTTGACACCAGTTGAATCTGGCAAAAGAATAACTATCTGGGTATATTCGCCTATCTGCGTCAAGCTATGAATGGGGCTATTTCTTAAATATCAGTGTTTTATATGCCATCGTTAGCGCCTCTTTCAGTACACTCTTCGTCACAAAGTTCAACTCCACAAAGGTCGCCCCCTGCTTTCCCCAATAACCCGGCACCGGATGGAATACACCACCTTGCATGGCACAATAAACCGATTGCTCTACTTCGGGTAGCTTGATCATTCCCCTGTTGTCCTTCACCCAAAGCGTCGCAAATATTTTCCCTTTCACCCGGAACGAAGGCTTGTCAAAATGTGGCAGTTCCACTACATCTGGTAGCGAAAGAGCCAATTGCCGAAATGTTGCTATTGATACCATTGATTTATTGGGAAAATAAAGAGCCCATCCATTACAAATATAACCATAAGTTATCATCCTTTTACTATGGTCGCCGTTTTCCCGATTCTTCCCCATATACTTTTTTAGAAAATTTTAAGTTTTCACTTCTTGCTATTTACCCATCGGAACGGCTATTTTTGCCATAACAGTAGTATTTAGTCGAATTTGAAGATAAAGACCGGAGCGCATAACGACTAACTACTATGTACTAACTACTATCTACTAAATTCATGACTACCGCTGAGATACTTAAAAAGGTTCGCAGGATTGAGATCAAGACGAAAGGGCTGAGCAATCATATCTTCGCCGGAGAGTATCATTCTACTTTCAAGGGAAGAGGCATGTCGTTCAGTGAGGTTAGAGAGTATACTCCCGGCGATGATGTCAAGTTCATCGACTGGAACGTAACTGCCCGCTTCTCCCACCCGTTTGTAAAAGTATTTGAAGAAGAAAGAGAACTCATTGTGATGTTGCTGGTTGATATCAGCGGCAGTTCGTTGTTCGGCACACAAAAGCAACTGAAGCGCGACCTGATAACAGAACTGGGAGCTGTGCTCTCCTTTTCTGCAACTACCAACAACGATAAAGTAGGTGTTATTTTCTTTAGCGACAAAGTAGAAAAGTACATACCACCCAAAAAAGGCAAGGGCCATATTTTGCGCATCATCCGTGAGCTGATCGCTCTTGAACCACAACATACAGGTGCAACCGATGTACGTGTGGCGCTCGAATTCCTGAACAATGTGCTCAAAAAGAAAAGTATCTCTTTTCTTATTAGTGACTTTGTGAGTCAGCCTTTCAACCAGGCTTTGCAACTGGCGGCACGCAAGCACGATCTGGTGGGTATCCATGTGTACGATAAATACGACAAAGAACTACCGTCAGCTGGCCTGATACAGGTGGTAGACTCCGAGACAGGGCAGCAAATATGGATAGATACCGATAACAAAACCATCCGAAAACAATACGAAGCAGCCTATAAAGACAAGTATAATTACTGCAATCAGTCTTTCAGAAAAAGTGGCGCGTCATTGTTGCATGTGCGCACTGATGAAGATTATGTGAAGGTACTGCAGGCTTATTTTAAGGGCAGGTAAATACCCCATTATTTTAAATCGAGGGATTCGAAATTAAAAACATGGTTATAAAGGGAGCAACTGAGTAAAAAAGAAAAAAAATGTTTTTCATCAAACTATTCAAATTCATTGTTAAACAACTGAAAGCCCCTTTAGGGGTTGGGGTTATACTTTTTCCCTTCCTTTCCTTTGCCCAAACCTCTACCGTTGCCACTGCACGTTTAGATGCACGCCAGATAATGGTTGGTGATCAGGCGCGTTTATTTTTAGAGGTTCAGAACAACCCTACACTTGGTGCGCTCCAATGGGCTACCATACCTGACACATTCAATAATCTGGAAGTAGTAGAAAGAGGAAAAATTGACACAATAAAGAATGGAGATGTAGTTACCTACCGCCAGCGGCTGCTCATTACCGGTTTTGATTCCGGGTTGTTCAAAGTGCCTTCATTTGTATTCTCAGTAATACCTGGTTCCGGCACTGCATTTACTGTACAGTCAGACTCATTCCAATTGCTGGTGCAAACAGTGGCAGTAGATACTACCAAGGGATTCAAAGGCATAAAGGGTATTATATACGTAAACAGCAGCTGGAAAGACTATATCTGGTACATCGTTGGAGGCGTTGTTATCCTTGCACTGATCATTTTTGCAGTTTGGTATTACCTTAGAAAAAAGATGGCAGCCAAACCGGTACCCAAAGGACCGCAAGAGTCTCTGCAGGATTACACACTAAGGCTTCTGTCTGCACTTGACAGTAAGCAGCTATGGCAGAAAAAGCAGGTTAAAGAATACTATGTGGAACTCACCGATATTGTCCGGAACTATATAGAGCAACGCTTCAATACGCAAGCGCTTGAGCTCACCACAGAAGAGATACTTAACAAGGTGCAATTGGTAAAGGATTTGCAGCCGCACTACGACATCCTTTTCCAGATATTACAAACAGGCGACCTCGCGAAATTTGCAAAATTCCAGCCATTGCCTCATGAGCATATCGATGCCATGGATAAGGCAAAAGAGTTTATCAATACATCAAGGCCCGTAATTATTAATGCCACAAATGTTGACCCCGTATCCGGAACTTCAAACCCAACAGCATAGCATATGAAATTATTCCTTGACTGGAAACACTTAACTTTTGCACATCCGGTTTTTCTGGCTTTACTGCTTTTGATCCCGTTTATGATCTGGTGGCAAAATCGCAGCAGGAGCAAAGGAACCCCGGCGCTACGGCTCACTTCTGTAGCTGGGATAGATGCCACAATTGCAGGCGGCAAGGCTCGTTACAGGCCTGTACTGTTCATTCTACGCATCATAGCCATCATGGCGTTATCGGTTGCACTGGCCAGACCACAATCCTCAAACACGACTGAGAATATAGACAGTGAAGGTATTGATATCGTTGTGGCAATGGACGTTTCAGGCAGTATGATCGCCGAAGATTTTAAACCCAACCGTATTGAAGCAGCAAAATCAGTAGCGCTTAAATTCGTGGATATGCGGCCCACTGACCGCATTGGTCTTGTGATATTTTCGGGCGAGAGCTTTACGATGTGCCCCATCACAATTGACCACAATGTACTTAAAGAGCAGATTTCCCAGATCAAGAATGGTATGATCACAGATGGCACTTCAATAGGTATGGGGTTAGCTACTGCGGTAGACAGACTCAGGCGTTCTGTTGCCAAAAGCAAAGTCATAATTCTCATGACTGATGGAGTCAACAATACTGGTCTTATCGATCCACTTACCGCCTTGGAAATCGCTAAGTCGTATAAAATTAAGGTGTACACACTTGGTGTCGGAACAAATGGACAGGCAATTGTTCCTGTTCGTACGCCAATGGGTATCCAAAAACAGATGCAGCCAGTTGAAATTGATGAACCATTGCTAAAAAAGATTGCAACAGAAACCAATGGTCGCTACTACCGTGCTACCGGTAATAAATCGCTCGACGACGTGTATAAAGAAATAGATAAGTTGGAAAAAACAAAGGTGGATATTACCTCTTACAAACACTATGCAGAATTGTTCTTCCCTTTTGCGCTAATCGCCGTAATTTGTCTGGCTCTAGAAATGCTGCTCAGATACACCATATTCAAAAGTATCACCTAGGAATAATATCAATAATTCATAAAATACTTTTTTTTAATTTCCCCATACAAGGTATTGTTTTGGTTGTATATTTATACTACTCAAAAAAATACGAGATGAAATTTGACCGGAGAAATTTTATTAAGTCTGCAACAGCACTTGCGGCGCTTACATTTACAGAAGTCGAAAGACTAGCCGCAGCCGAAGGACTTAGAAACGGAGGCAAATCCGTTTCTGAGGACGACGAAGCATACTGGAGCAACGTAAGACAACTTTTCCCGCTGTCAAAAGACCTCACCTATCTCAATAATGGTACATTCGGCCCATCACCTTATCCGGTAATTGATGCCATGCGCACATCGCAAATGGATGCCGACATGATGGGCAACTACGGCAGCTACGATGCTGTCCCTGCTAAAATAGCAAAATTCGTTGGTGCCAATAGCGATGAAATAGCCCTTACACACAATGTAACCGAAGGTATAAACATCGGCTGCTGGGGCGTTCCACTTAAACGCGGAGACGAAGTTATTCTCACTACACACGAGCACGTAGGCAATGCCGCCCCCTGGATGAATCGGCAGAAAATTACGGGAATAATTATCCGAAAATATACACCGGGCGCAACCGCCGATGAAACTCTGGAGCGAATAAATGCCCTCATCAATAAGAATACACGCGTTATCGCCACGCCGCATATCCCCTGCACTCAGGGTCAGGTGCTACCAGTAAAAGAAATTTGCACGCTGGCCAGAGACAAAGGCTTGTTTTCATTGATTGACGGCGCGCATGGAGCCGGTATGATGCCGCTCGATCTGCACGACATAGGTTGCGATACTTACGCTAGCTGTAGCCACAAATGGATGCTTGGACCTAAAGGCACCGGATTCTTATACGTTCGCAAAGGATTTCAGGATACCTTACAAACTTTCTATTCTGGCGGTGGTACAGATGATGGCCATTGGGACCTTGCCAAAACTCCGGTTATGGTTGGTAATTATGCTCCAAGTGCACACCGCTATTTCGGCGGCACACAGGCAAATGGTTTGTACGCAGGCGTTAGTGCGGCCATTGATTTTATTGAAACTATTGGACAGAAAAATATCCACAACCGCATCAAAAGCCTCGGAAAATATACCCAGGATCAGTTGCTGCAATTCGGAAAGAAAATAGAATTGCTTACACCTACCGAAGAACGCTCTCGTTGTGCAGTTAACGGCTTTAGAATAAAAGATGTTGATTACAAGAAATTCTTCGACGCCTGCGGCGATAAGAAAATTCGGATTCGCATGGTACCTGAAATGGGCTTAAACTGCCTCCGGGTTTCAACGCACATTTACAACAGTAAGGCCGACGTTGATAAATTTATCGATGTGGTCAGAAATTTTGTTTAATTCCTATTTCTTTAGACATTCATTGTTTGCTGAGCAGCAAGCATGGCCTCGTTCGACTCTCTTGTATTGGGCGCCGGCTTGGTAACCACATACATCACTACATCGGCAACCGATTTCAATATCAGGAATATTCCCAGATTTGAAATATTCAAAAATGCCGGCACTAGTATTGTCAGGTGCATAGGGATAATACGTAGATAAGGCACAAAAAACATAGCCCCAATACTTGATGCCGCCCGCCTTTGCTGTATCTTATGCTGCACAAAATTGATTACCTGCCCAACGAAAAAAGCCATAAGAAAGTACTTGAAAAAATCCCATTGAAAGGGTCCCGAACGTTTCATGGTAGCGATAAAAATGAGATACACCAGATGAAAAAAACCATAGTGAAGCGTAAAGAATACTGCCCCTCTTACCCTGTATTTAAACATAGATGATACAGGCTGCCCTGTTTCCTTATCCGGTTCTGTTTGTACTGTACGAACAGTAAGTATGTCCACCGCATTAAAGATACCCATCATCACACTTTGTGTCCAGTACAACCAGATCAGCGTTGTAAAAATTGCAGGGTTGTTGTAATAATGAATTGTAAGATAGACATTGATACCAATGAGCACCCAAAATCCCGGATCAGTAAGTATTTTCTTCCGCTTCATCCTGCTTTAGAATTAATGTCACCAGTATAGTTAGTTTTTCATGATCTTCTACATCAAAGCCAAACTGATTTGCAAAAGAATAGCTCCAAGGAATATTAAGTCTGGTTTTATTTGCGGGCAAAGATGGCTCTAAGGAATATTACTCTCTCGCCAAGCTGCATGTCCGCGATATTTCAGTAACAGAGTGTCGCCCCTACTCTACAATAACTCGTTTTATCCATCTACCTGTTGCAGATGTAACAGATATCAGATAAACTCCAGCAGGTTGGCTCAGCGTTAATGTGGCAGGTACATTTGTCGTTCCTTGCATAGTAAGCACAGTCGCACCCAATACATTTACTACCGTCACCTGCATACGTTCAGTAGCCTGAGTTGTGAGATTGATTGTAACCACACCAGCTTTTACAGGATTTGGGTAAACGCTGAAAGTCCCGTTCTGCGAGGAATTAACTGAATGCACCACCGTATGATCAACCGGCAATGGCGTCGATATCTTCCGAATTACATCATTTCCCCTGTCGCAGATATACATATTATGTTGTTTATCAAAAGCCACACCATGCGGAAAGTACATTCCTGCACTGGTTGCCGGACCTCCGTCACCCGAATAACTACCTGCGGCCGGAGTGGTGCCTGCGCCAACACCGTTCCCGGCAACAGTTGTAACGATCCCTGTTACGGGGTGCACTTTCCTCACCACATTATTCATAAAATCAGAGATATACATATAATTCGAGTCATCAAAATTGATACGTTGTGGCGAGTCTAGTTTGGCCGCTGATATCAGGCCTCCATCACCCGAATAACCCGCACTATCTCTCCCTCCAACCGTAGTAATGATTCCTGTAGTCATGTTTACCTTACGGATCTTATTATTCCGAACATCTGCAATAAATAGATTTTGTTCCACATCAAAAGCAATGCCAATTGGCAGATCCATTGAGGCTGCAGTAGCAGCCCCCCCATCTCCCGAAAAACCAGCAGTGGTATTACCAGCAATGGTGGAGATAATTCCAGCGGGATTCACTTTGCGGATCACATTATTGTGGTCATCTGCAATATAAATATTGCCCGCATTGTCTATCGCTATGCCCACAGGGTTATTAAGCTCAGCATCTGTTGCCGGTCCGCCGTCACCAGAGTAACCCGCAGTTGTCTTACCTGCAATCGTTGTAATAATCCCGGTGCTTCGGGTCACCTTGCGAACAACATGGTTATAGCCATCGGCAAAAATGATGTTGTCATTCGTATCTAACGCCAGGGCAAACGGACCATTAAGATTGGCCGCCGTAGCCGGACCAAAATCGCCTGAATACGCGCCTGCGCCTGCAGAGCCTGCACCTACACCTGTCCCAACTACCGTAGTTATAATTCCGCCGGTATCAACCATGCGGATCACATTATTGATGAAATCAGTGATGTACAAATTCCCTTTTTTGTCGAACGCTATGTCAGTTGGCGAGTACATCGTTGCGTCAGTAGCCATGCCATTGTCACCTGCATAGCCTGCAATAAACCCCTGCCCTGCTATTGTGCTAATGTACTGGGCTCTTACCCCACAAACATTCACAAAAAAAGCAACAGCAAGCGTTAACGGAAGTAGTCTTATATTCATTGGTCGTTTTTTACAAAAATATATACTTTCAATGATATTAGGCTGCATAATGTAAAACTATGTACATCCCTCGCTGTTCACACAACAATTGCTTTCAGCTAATGTCAAAATCAGACTTTGTTCGAGCCGTAAACACTTTTATCCAACAAAGCTTTCACTTTCTTATCATAAACAGTTTTCGGCGCCAATCCTACATGCCGGTCAACTACTTTGCCATTCATGATAAACAATACGCACGGAAGATTCGTTACTCCGTATTTTATTGAAACGTTGGGGTTCTCATCTACATTGAGCTTGCCCACATTGATACGACCTTCATAATCTCTACCCAAAGAATCTATTGTTGGTCCCAGCGCTACACAAGGTGAGCACCATGTTGCCCAGAAGTCTATTATCGAGAGCTTGTCTGAACCTATTATTTGATCTTCGAAATTGTTATCGGTGAGCACGATTGACATAGTCTTAAAGTTGTTTGTGGTTGTTAAAAAATCAAAGCTACCAACAACATAATCGATTTACTTCACCACTTCACCCGCGGAACCTGGTTTCCTGTGGGAAACTGACTGCACTATAACTCACCCTGATAACTGCATTTCATTATTTTTGCCCATTACAACCCAGACCTGAACTAATGAAAAAGAAAGAACCAATTGTACTCGACAGGTCTTGTACCAAAGACGACGAACTCCTGGCAGCGAAAGATACCATTGCTATACTTAGTGGAAAATGGAAGCTGCAGCTTATCACTACGCTTAGCTGCGGAGGCGCAATGCAGTTCATGGACATCATGCGCACTGTGGATGGTATTGGTACGAAAATGCTCTCTAAGGAGTTACAGGATCTGGAAATAAACCTGCTAGTAAAAAGAACTGTCATGGAAACGCGCCCCGTCACCGTTAAATATGAACTCACCCCACACGGCCATACTCTGGAACGAATCATCAATGAAATGCGGATATGGGGAAGAACACACCGCAAAGAGGTGTTAGGAAAATGATATTCTGTAAGTACTTTCTACCTAATTATAGTAATGTTCCCATTGGAATTACGCCGATTCCCATTCGAGGTTTTATAAGTCAGAAAATAGATGTACACACCCATTGGGGCTGCTCTTCCGCCAACGCTTCCGTCCCAGCCTTCTACCGGATTGCTGGAGCTATAAACCAATTTACCAAACCGATCGAATATCCTAAAGGCGTAATCAGAAACATGCACTCCATGTTCAAAAACAGGGGTTAGAATATCATTGACACCATCACTGTTCGGAGTAAATGCTGACGGAACCATCCCAGCTAAATCGCGATGCGCCGGACCTACACAGGGAATGCTATCGATGGTAACATTTATTGTATCTGTAAATATGCAACTCAATTCTGTTCTGGTAAGAAAATAAGTGCCTGATGAAGACACAAAATAACTATCTGTAACCGAACTGTCTTGCCACATATTAGCACCCGGCCAGGAAGGTGCTTGTAAATAAAACGGTACACAACTCGAGGTATCTGCTCCTAAAGAAAACGAATGAAATGAGTCAATAGTAATACCGAAAGTATCTACTAGCATTGGCATTGAACAATCGGTTGGATAGCATGTTACCACAAATGGGGTTGCATCCGCAACAGGATGCGAATCGCCCCAAGTTCCATCAATCCAACTATAAGCAAGGTACCCTCTTGGTGGATTAAGAGCTTTGACAGCCGCAGAACAAAATGAAGTATCTGAATGCCCGAAGGTTGTTCCCATAGTCATGGTGGATGGCTTATACTTAGCAACATATCCATCTCCCCCATTACTTGACACATAGTACCTTGACGGTCCAATTGTCAAATAAGTACCGCCATACATCATATTGAGATAATATTTACTTGCGAAATAAACGTTACGATATGGGTCAATTGCAATCTGATTCCCAAAAACTGCACTGCTTAATGTTGCACGCTCCAGCAGCATTCCATCAGGAGCATATTCTACGAGAATAGAAGGGAATACAGTAGATGACAATCCGGAAACATCTACCGAAATCCACACATTGTTGCAGCCATCAACAGCTATTCCATTTAAATATTCGGGCCCGGTATTATCTAACTTCCTTACCCACTCAACAGCGCCGACAGAATTATATTTTGTAATGAAAGTCTCATCTGTACAGACACAGCTACCTGAATGAGCATATCCAATTGTGTCAAACCTTATGCTGTCAGCCATTCCAGTGATGTAAACATTCTCGCCTAAATCTGCACCAACGGCAACTCCTATTCCATATCCTACTGATGACTTCGCCCACAATACATTCCCGGCCGCATTAAATTTCGCAAGAAATACGTTTCCCTGTCCATACCCACCTCCGTGCTGGCACAACAAAACGGAATCAAACGCCAACGTATCTGAAAGAAATGAGCCTGTAACATAAAAATTACCTGAAACAGTAGTCGACAGACCATATGCCAGATCATCACCTCCACCACCAAAACCCTTAGTCCAAATTAGATTTCCGTCGTTATCATACTTATTGATAAAAATATCTGCGCCGCCTCTACCTCTCAAAATATGACCAGCAATATTATTTACTGTGTCTACCAAGCCTCCGGTAACAATTACGTTATCGTTATTATCAATAGCCAGCCAGCCGGAAATTAGAGGTGTCGATGGAGCAACATGATTTACAACAGGAGCAACCGGTTTTACCCACTGTACTTCAGCATATGGATTTATTTTCGCCATGAAATACATGTATGGAACCGTGTCTTCAACAAAATGCGCCTGCCATTTAAATGCGTTATCACACATACCCAGAATAAATAAATTGCCGTAACTGTCGGTGGCCATATTAATCGGATATCCAGTACCAAGACAATTTGATGTTCCCCAAATTAGTCTGCCTGACGAATCATACTTTGCAGCAATTACAAAATAACTATTCGAAATTCCAGGAAAAAAGAAGCTATCTAAAAATACCCCTCTCCCATCATAAGTTGCCGCCATGAATACATTCCCGAATCTATCAGTAGTAACATTAGTACCAAAAGATAATCCATCATAACTTTTGATAAAAACAGCAGATTGCCAGCCTTGGCCAAAAACTTTTTCTTGATTGAAAGAGAGAGAGAATATTAGGAGAACGGATAAAATATATCTCATAAAATAGGGTTTTAAAATAACACAGTAAATGTATTAAACTAAAATCTATTTAGCAACCTAATTTAGTAATTTATTGGCGCCAGAGACATACACTAAAATGGATTAAACTCAAAGATGCAAACAAGTAATGGCTTGTCAAGTTTCTAAAAGCTAGGTAAGCCCCCTGGCTACTATTGGTCTTACGCAGGCTTGCCGTACAATTTACTCTTCAGTAATCCCCATTTATGAAACCTGTGGGTAAGTGATACTCTCAATACACCACGCCCATACTTCATGCTGCGGGTGAAGTTGATACTCGATGCTTCTTCGAAGTACTTTGTAGGACAAGTTACCTCAGCAATGTCAAAGCCATTCATAAATATCTGCGAGATCATTTCGTTGTCAAAGACAAAATCATCGCTGTTGTGTGTAAAATCTATTGAGCGTATCACATCTGCGCTGAAAGCTCTGTAGCCTGTGTGGTACTCGCTCAGTTTCTGCCACAGCATCACATTCTCAAACCATGTAAGGAAGCGGTTGAAAATATATTTATACAAAGGCATACCCCCTTTCAGCGCGCCATTTCCAAGTATCCTCGATGCTAATACAACCGGATAAACATCCATGGCTATTATTGATGCAACTGAATGAATGAGCAGTGGAGTGTATTGGTAATCCGGGTGCAGCATGATCACTATGTCCGCACCAATATCCAGCGCTTTC
The DNA here is from genome assembly GCA_903829015.1 of uncultured Bacteroidota bacterium. Classification (GTDB taxonomy): domain Bacteria; phylum Bacteroidota; class Bacteroidia; order Chitinophagales; family Chitinophagaceae; genus Nemorincola. The sequence goes on along the minus strand of CAIKOJ010000180.1, from coordinate 58,445 downwards.
TTATAGCAGCTTTTCTGGTTGCCCCCGTAGCCTTTGTTCACCTCGTGTTTAATAATATGCTTTATACCCAGCCTTTGGCCTACGGCCACGGTATCATCCCTGCTGTTATCATCTACCAGCACCACATCGTCCACAATATCAAATGGGATCTCCTTATAGGTCTTTTCAAGTGTACGGGCTGCATTATATGCAGGCAGTACCACCGCTATTCTCTTACCGTTAAGCATATTATTGGCGCAAAAGTAATATTAATAGGCTAATATCTAATGGTCCGTGAGATTATCCTTATTTGTTTGTTAATTAAATTCCATATGAGTGGCGATCAGATTGCTGTTTGCTCTCGCCAGAATCCTTCCTTTCAGGTCATATACATGGCATTCTACATTAATGATCTTCTTCCCTACCCGCAGCACTTTCGATTCAGCTTTTAGCGTTTCTCCCTCCTTTATTGCGTACAAAAAATCCAGATTCAACGTCATCGAGGTATAATGTTGCTCCGCGTCCAGACTCACTACCGCCCAGCCAATAGCCTCATCAATTACCAGGCTCATCATCCCCCCGTGTATATTTCCGTACGGATTCGTCATTTCCTTACGCACAGGTAAGCTAAGTACCGCATGCCCCTTATCTATGTGCTCAAGAGTAAAACCCAGCCAATTCCCTGCATCTGACCTCGAATCAGTCACCAACCTACCCAAGTAATTCTCTTTTATGTAATTGAGCACACTTCCCTGTGGCACTTCCTTGTATCCCATGCTGCAAATCTCAAATTTGAACAGCCAAATTCCAAAAAAAATCCAAACCACTATTTTAACCACGGGTATAAATTATCAGTACTATTCCTTCCGTAAAACTGATTTTCGAGGTTAGGATTTTATTTATCTATCACTAAATTTCCTGCCTCGTACAACATTTTGTAATTTAACCCCATGGAAATGAAACAACGCAAGCCAGTATATTACGGTGAATACCTCCAATTAGATAAATTACTCGATGCGCAGCAACCCGAAAGTGATAAAGAAGGAATCAAAGCTGATGACGAAATGCTTTTCATTATCATCCATCAATCATACGAACTTTGGTTCAAGCAAATAATTCATGAGCTTTCAATAGTTAGAGAGGTTTTCAAGAAACCAAATATCCACGACAACACACCCGACATCTACAATAGTGTGCATCGCCTTAAGCGTATAGGTACTATACTTGAAGTAGCTGTGCAGCAAATGGGCATTCTCGAAACAATGACCCCTCTTGATTTTCTGGACTTCCGCGACTTGCTGCGGCCTGCCTCCGGATTCCAGAGTATACAGTTCAAAATTATTGAGGCGTTGTTAGGCCTTAAATACGACCAGCGACACGGCAAAGCCTACTATCTCTCTCAGCTCAACGAAGCCGACATAGCAAGAGTAAAAAATGCAGAACAGGAACAATCTCTTTTGGTGCTCATCAACCAATGGCTGGAAAGAATGCCATACATAAAAGACCAGTCTTATTGGGGCAATACCGAAAAGTCTTTTTGGAGTATTTATAGGGATGCCTACGCTGCAAGCCTTTCAGATTTAGAGCAGAAGAATTTATCTGTATTCGACTCACTGTTCATCAACAGCAGTGAATATCCCGAGGGGCGCTCCTTCTCAGCAGATGCCGGCAAAAACGCTTTATTCATCATGCTCTACCGCGATCTGCCATTGCTACAGCTACCATACGAATTACTGAGTACTTTGTTGGAAATAGACCAGATGCTGTCTATGTGGAGACACAGGCATATTCATTTGGTACAGCGTACGATTGGAAAAAGAGTGGGTACGGGAGGCAGCAGCGGTGCCGAATATCTGCGCGGAGCCGCCGACAGTCACTATGTGTTTAAAGAGTTATCTGAGCTTACATCATTCCTGTTGCCCAGACATTCACTCCCTGCGTTGCCTGAGAAAATGATCAGCAATATGAGCTTTCATAGATAATCCAGCATTGCAATGGGGCGAGTTGGTAACTTTGCACGCGTAGTAACTAATTGAATTTCCGTTTTCCTGCTTGCCATTTGGCAAACACTGCAACCACAATGGCATATACTATTGAGATAAATGAACTCCGTAAAAATTATGCAGGTGCCATCGCACCTGCACTAAACGGTTTTTCATGTCACGTAGAGCAAAACCTTATTGTTGGTTTGTTAGGCCCCAATGGTGCAGGCAAGACTACATGCTTCAATATACTTTGCGGTATGGTTAAACCCGATACCGGTAAGGCACTGATTGCCGGAAGAAACTGTACCACTGAACGGGTAGTCATTGGATCAATAATGGGCATGGTGCCACAGCAAATTGCCTTATTTGGCAATCTTACGGCAATGGAGAATTTCCGATACATTGGTCGGCTTTACGGACTATCAGATAGTACAATTACCTCGCGCACCGGGCAGCTACTCGAAAGGCTAGGTTTGGATAAACATGCCGACAAACGCATCAACGCATATAGCGGCGGTATGAAGCGGAGAGCAAATATCATAGCATCTTTGCTTCACGAACCTGAGTTGCTGCTGCTAGACGAACCCACAGCAGGGGTGGATGTTCAATCGCGTGCAATGATCCTCGATTTTTTAAAAGACTACAAGGCACAGGGTAAAACAATTCTGTACACTTCTCACCTTATGGATGAAGCAGAACAAATTTGCGATGAAGTGATCATTATAGACAATGGAAAATTCATCACCTCGGGTCCACCGGCTAAACTAATAAGCGAAACCGAAAACTGCACAAGGCTGGAAGATGTCTTTTTGCATTTCACCGGCCGTTCACTAAGAGATTAAGCAATAAAAGAACCATACACAATGAACAAAATAACAGCAACGATCATAAAGGAGTGGCAGCTTATGCGGCGCGACATCTCCGGCTTGTTGTTGTTGCTGGTTATGCCGGCTGCGCTCATTATTGTCATGGCATTGATTCAGGATGCCCCCTTCAAAGATTATCAGGAACTACGTTTCGACCTCCTGCTTTCTGACAACGACAAAGGCAGTGCCGCGCATCAAATAACTGCCGGACTCAAAAAAAGTAAATCCTTCCGGATCATCGACAGCCTGGATGGCAAACCAGTATCAGAAGAGCAGCTGAAACATTACCTGAACAATGGCAAATATAAAATAGGCATAGTTATACCTGCTGGGGTTACAGCCGAGATCGTTAACTCTGCGAACATTGTCGTAAATGACATTTGGAAGAAGGCAAACATGAATGCTCACTTGCCTGCACGGGAAGTACGCGACCAGATATATGTGCACATCTTTTTCGACCCGGTCTCTAAACCTACGTTTCGTAACGCCATTAGCTCTGCACTGGATAAATACATCACCTACTCCTGCTCCGATATTTTGATGCAGCGGCTGTCTGCCCTGGGCAAAGACCCCGATGCGGCTCCGGATACCGCCAATCAGGACAAGCTGATGCAGGTAATGAAGGGCATAGGCGTAAAAGAAGAACCTTTAAACGACAAGGCCAAGTTCTCACAAAACTTAAATTCTGTGCAGCACAATGTGCCCGCATGGGCCATTTTCGGCATGTTCTTTATCATTATCCCTATTGCAGGTCACCTCATCAAGGAGCGGGAAGATGGCAGTGAATTGAGGGTTGCACTCATACCAAATGCCCATAGATTTGTAACTATAGGCAAAATACTGTTCTATACTTTCATTTGCTCCATGCAGTTCATGCTCATGTTGTGCATCGGCTTCTGGGTCATTCCATTATTTGATTTGCCACCGCTCTACCCGGGCGCTCACTCATGGCTGTTGTTCCCTGTTTCACTGTTTATAGGCTTTGCCGCAACTTCGTTCGGATTTTTTGTCGGCACTATTTTCAAAACTATGAATCAGGCACTACCCTTCGGTTCGGTTTCTATTGTTATTCTTTCGGCATTGGGCGGCATTTGGGTACCTCTCGACATTTTGCCACATTCTATGCAGATGATGGCTGTAGTTTCACCGTTACATTGGTCGCTCGAAGCGGTGAACCAAATAATCCTGCGTAACGGAGATTATGATTCTGTGATTTCCCCCTTAAGTATTTTGTTGGTCACCGGCTGCATATTCTGGATTGGCAGCTTGCTTGCCAACAAAAACCGTAAGCCATCTTAGCGGAGTTGATACAATAAAAAAACGCCCCGGAACTCCGGGGCGCTGGTAAATTTCATTTTACTTAGTGTGCTTTTTGCGTAGAAGGTGCTGCCTTCATCTGCTCATACTTTGTGTATTGCGTCGGCGTCATTGCTTCTTTAAATTTCTGATCAAGCATCATCTGCAACTGCATTGCCTGTCCCGGACCTTCACTGCCGTTTGCTTTTGCTGCCTGGCCTTGCTTGTCATGTTCCAGTTGAGCTTCGTACACGCCCTTGTATTGAGTTGCGTTCAGTCCCAGATCTTTCTGTAATTTTTTTGCACGCGCTTCTGCACTTTTTTCTATCGACACACTTTGGGTCTGTCCTGAAGAAACATTAGCGTTTGAACCCGCATGGATTTTCCTGGCACTTTGTGCAAACGATACCATTGAACCCAATGTAACCAATGCACAGGTAATGATTAGCTTTTTCATATTTATGTATTTGATTGGTTTAAAATTTGAAATACTAAATTAAGTCAATTATCGCAATTAAAGGCTAAAGTAATCAAAAAATTTCCCTTGCATTGTGCCCATCGCCCGAAACCCGCTCCTATCAATACATTCCGGCTTGATGTCAATTTATGCGCTGTTGGTTCATTTCAATTTACAGTTAATATTTTTAGATGTCCCGACAGTCCTTTTATTTGCGCTTTCAATCGTTTATTACTTTTCAAAGTCTTCATACAGCAAGTACTTTTTACGCACTTGCTTGAAAGCTTTGATATCGGATTTCCAGCTTGCCCTGATCGCGTCTTCACTTACGCCGCTGGTTATCTGTTGCTGCAGAGTTGCAGTACCACAAAGCTTCACAAAAAAGCCAGTAAAAAATTTGTCTTTAACCGGATATGCATTGTATGCACTGATCAGCCAATTCAATTTAAATCGTGACCCTAACTTCTCCAGCACCTCCTTTGCGTCCTTTCCTATCACCTCACCATAGCATACCTTATTTTCAAATGGCGGGCTCTTGGCACCTTCGCTGCTTTTCGGAATAAAACTATCAGCAAACTTCCCCTCAAATTCCGGGCAGCCAAATCGTTGAAACGGAAGTGGCGTTCCCCTGCCCACACTTATCGGCGTACCTTCAAACAAACACAGCGATGGATATGCATACACAGCCGCCATCGTCCTTAGGTTCGGACTCGGTGCTACCGGCAATTCGTATTTCTTCTTGTGATTGTAGTTGATACATTTCACCACCTGCAGATCAAGCGTTTTAAGTTTGTCAGCAAGGTTCTCACCTTTTAGCATTCTTGCGTATTCACCCGCGGTCATACCATACACAACAGGTACACATTGCATACCTACAAACGACTTATTATCTTTCGTAAGTACTGGTCCATCTACATAAAATCCATTCGGATTCGGGCGGTCTAGCACTATGAACTGTTTATGATTTTCTGCGCACGCAGTCATGCAATATTCCATTGTCGATATGTAGGTATAAAACCGAACGCCCACATCCTGCAAATCATAAACAAGCACATCAATATCTTTAATATCTTCAGCAGTTGGTTGTTTGTGCTTTCCATAAAGTGAGATAACAGGTAATCCGGTTGCGCTATCTGTAGAATTGTCCACCTTCGCTCCTGCGTCCTCCTTTCCCCTGAATCCATGTTCAGGCACAAATATTTTCCGAACGTTTACTTTGCGCTCCAGCAAAAGATCCAGCAAGTTTTTATCGCCAATTCTGGAGGTCTGATTAATGATTAGCCCCACACTTTTGCCTTGTAGTAGGTGCAGGTATTTCGCTGGCGTTGCATCAGCCGGTTTGATGGAACCATCGTACAATTGCTGCGCATTACCAGTACATACCGTGAACATAACGAGCCAAAAAAACAAATACTTCATGTTTCCTTTTTTCATAAAGATAATCTATGCAAACTAAACGCCCTGATCCTGCCTACACTACTCCATCGAGTGTGAGAGGCAAATAAAATAGCTATAAATGTTAATTTGTTAATGAAAGTTTTACCGAAAACTCAAATATATTCGACTAACTTGCATGCTTTATTTATTTTTCAAAACAATAGCATGCAGCAAGCAAAAACAGGAGACATAGTAAATGTCCACTACCATGGTAAATTAACAGACGGCACTACCTTCGATAGCAGTGAAGGACGTGATCCATTATCTTTCACTCTAGGTGCCGGACAAGTGATAAAAGGCTTTGATGATGCCATAATGAATATGGCACCAGGCGACAAGAAAACCATCAACATTCCGGTTGAAGAAGGTTATGGTCACAGGAATGATGACATGATGATGGAATACCCCATAACTGAATTCCCACCTGAAATGCAACCTGCAGTCGGCATGGAAATTCAAATGGGCGACAATTCTGGCAATATATTCCCTGTAGTAATTGTTGAAGTAAATGAGGAAACAGTTATGCTGGATGCCAACCATCCGCTGGCAGGAAAAGATCTGATATTTGATCTGGAACTTGTTTCAATAGGGTAACCAACCAACTGATCTAAATGTCGAAGTCCGGCAGATGAACTTGATTCAAGTTTTCTGCCGGACTTCTTTTATTTACAAGTAATTAATTACTCCTTCACTATTTTCAAAGTCGCTTTGTTAGCACCTGTCTTGTCAGCTACTTTCAGCAGGTACATACCTGATGAAATATGGCTGGCAGTAAAAGTCCTGCTGTCGTCAGCAACAACTTCCCAGCTGCCATTTATCTGTCTTCCCAGCACATCATACATTTCCACTTTGTCAGTTTTTTCTACACCCGACACCATGATCTGCCCGCTGAATGGGTTAGGATAAGCAGCTACACCATTTGATAACGAAATATTTTCAACTCCGTTTGTCGAGAAAGTTTTACGTACTCTTTGGTTATTTGCATCAGCTATATAAATGCTTCCATACACATCAACTGCAACACCGTAAGGGTTCTTGAAGTTCGCACCCAAAGCATAACCGTAGTCTCCTCCAAATCCAAACCAACCGTTTCCTGCCACAGTGCTGATGATGCCAAATGTATCTACTTTCCTGATCACATTGTTCAGTGCGTCAGCGATATAAAGGTTATTAAAAGTATCAACGCCAAGGCCACGTGGCATATTTAGCGAAGCCATGCTCGCAAGACCCAGATCACCTGCATAGCCAAATACACCAACAGAACCGGCAAACGTAGTAATAATGTGCGCTGTATCAATTTTACGGATCACATTGTTCCTGAAGTCGTTGATATAAATGTTGCCTTTGTGGTCTACTTTCACTGCCCACGGCGAGTCAAGTTGTGCATATATAGCCAAACCTCCATCTCCAAAATAACCTGCACTACCAGGTGTTCCGGCAATCGTTGTAATCTTACCAAAAGTATCTATCCTGCGAATTACATGGTTGCCAGCGTCAGCTATAAAAATATTACCGGTATCGTCTACAGCAATGCCCTGTGGTTGTTTGAACTTCGCAAGAGTAGCACTTACACCATCACCAAAATAACCCATTGTGCCCGTACCTGCCACATGCGATATGATGCCCAGCGCATTCACTTTGCGGATGATTGCATTGCTCTGATCAGTAAAATAAAGATTGTTACGCTTGTCTACCGCAATGCTGATCGCCGCGATTTCTGCAGTGCTGCCCAGCGACCCGTTTCCTGTATTACCGGGTATTCCGTTACCAGCTACAGTTGTAACTATTCCAGCTGTATTTACCTTACGAATTCTGTAGTTATTATAGTCAAGGATATACAGATTCATAGCTTTGTCAAGCACTACCTCTGTTGGACCATTAAAATTGGCACCCGAAGCAGTGTAACCATCGCCACTGAACCCTAATATTCCTGTACCTGCAAGGGTCATAATTTTCTGCCCCTGCGCCATAGCAGATACAGAAACAACAACTGAAGCAAAGACAGATAAGATAAATTTATATTTCATTACGGATTATTTGGTCAAATATAACATAATTTTTTTTCCCGCGAAAGTGATTTACTATAATAAAACGGGTGTTTTTAATTGCAAGGCGAAACTTGAAAATAAACCTGCAAAGTGTACTTCAGGAGTTTATATCCCGAAGCAGTTTTTTTAGGAACTGAATACATCTTTGAGTGTCTGGGTGGTTTGCGTCAAAAATCTTCCTCAAAATTTCTAATACAATTTCTACTGCTTCAGCGCTTTCGCCACTTCGGTCGCCAGCCGGCCAGCCCATATACCATACTCCTTCCCTGATGGGTGCAGGCCATCGGTGGCAAGGTACTCAGGGTTTTGGCCGTTTTGACGGGTGCTTTCGGTGATCTCTATAAACGAGCATTTGTGCGTAATTGAAATCTCTTTGCAGGCGGCATTATAAGCATCAATTTCAGTGGCTATCTTATGCCTGTCCCTACCCTCAGCAAAAGGGGTTGCACCCCAATCGGGGATAGACAGTACGAAAACACGCGTAGCATGTCCGCCCGCATAAGCGATAGCTGTGTTCAGCAGTTGTAAAAACTCTTCCTTGTAGTTCTCAACACTCCTGCCTCTGTACTGATTGTTCACCCCTATCAGTAAGGTTACAAACGAAAAGGTTTCTTTGAGATTATGCTCCCTGATCGATGCAGCTAACTCATCGGTAGTCCAGCCTGTGGTGGCAATGATCACCGGGTCTGCAACATCGATGTGTTGCTTCCTGAGTATATCTACAGCCTGATGCGGAAAGTTCTCCTTCCCGGGCACTTGCTCTCCTATTGTATATGAGTCTCCTATTGCAAGATATGAGTACATTGGCTTCTGTGGTTTTGTGGCAGATAAAAAACAGAACAACAAAATAAAACAAAAAAACCTGAACACTCCCTTATGCTGCTTCATCTAGTCCATAAATTTTAGCTGTTTTGTTTTAGAGTTGCTGTTTATTGACGACCTATTTGATAAACACAGTCTTAATATTCACGAACTCCCGTATCCCGTAAGACCCTAATTCTCTGCCATACCCGCTTTGTTTAATACCTCCAAATGGTAGATGAGGATCGGAATGCACGAAGTCATTTACAAAACAATTACCTGCCTGCAATTCAATAGCAGCAAGCGCTTCAGCCTTTTTGATATTCCTTGAAATGATACCCCCGCCCAGCCCATACAAACTATCGTTTGCTATACGCATGGCGTCTGCTGTATCTTTTGCTTCAATGATCACCCCGACTGGTCCAAACATTTCCTCATCGTATGCAGGCATACCTTTCTTCACATTGGTCAGTACCGTTGCCGGATAGAATGCACCCTTCCCTTCCGGTATAAATCCACCGCATAGCAATTTCGCTCCTTTAGCAATACTCTTCTGCACCTGCTGGTGCAGTTCATCCCTCAGATCAACCCTGGCCATGGGGCCAATACGGCTCTTCTCATCGAATGGATCCCCAAATATCACTTCTTTCATTTGTTGCAAAAAACGTTGTTCAAACTCCTTTCTCACAGACTTAACTACTACAAACCTTTTAGCCGCAATACAACTTTGCCCGCTGTTCACAAGCCTGCCCCGAACTGCAATTTCCACCGCTATATCCAAGTCCGCATCTGCCAGAATTACGTAGGGATCGCTACCGCCCAATTCCAATACTACTTTCTTAAGGTTGCGCCCGGCGGCTTCTGCCACCTTGCTGCCGGCTGCGGTGCTGCCGGTAAGTGTCACGGCAGCAATTCTACTGTCATTGATCAAACCCTCTACTCTGGAAGATGGCAGCAGCAACGTCTGTAACAATCCCTCAGGTGCGCCTGCTCTAACAATCAGTTCAGCTATTGCAAGTCCGCAGCCACTTACATTTGATGCATGTTTCAACACCATCACATTACCAGCCATTACTGCCGGTGCCATGGCTCTGAATACCTGCCAAAAAGGAAAGTTCCAGGGCATGACAGCGAGTATGGTGCCAATAGGTTGAAATGAAACGTAACTCTTTGATGCATTCGTGGCAATAACTTCATCTTTCAGAAAACCAGCTCCTTCCTTTGCATAAAATTCCATGGTTGCAGCACACTTTTCAACTTCATAGTATCCCTGCTGTATTGGCTTACCCATCTCTGTTGCGGCCAGCGCCACTAGCCTGTGTTTTTCCTTCCTAATTTCCTTCGCTATATTCTTCAGCACCACTGCCCGCTTGGCTAACGTTAGTAATCGCCATGCCTCATAAGTATTCACCGATTGCCTGAGTACCGCCTCAACCCTGCGTTCACTATCAACCTTGTAACTTTTAATTACTTTACCCGTTGCCGGGTTCACCGATACTAAGCGATCTGGCATGTTCCTGATATTTGTTGTAAAATTAAATAACTCAAACCAATCGAAACGTTTTATAAATTTGCGTTTCACTATATTTAACAATCATTACTTCCCATTTTTAACAGATCAGCAAATGGTTACAGAGAAAATAAAATTCGGCACCGATGGGTGGCGTGCTATAATTGCCCAGGACTTTACCGTTTATAATGTAAGCCGCGTGAGCAAGGGGCTTGCCGACTGGCTGCTACAGAAAACAGATAAGCCCGTTGTAGTGATTGGTCACGATTGCCGCTTTGGTGGTCAGTTATTTACCGATGCAAGCACCAAGGTATTTTGTGCAAACGGCGTAAAAGTGTTGATGGCAAAAGGTTTCATTAGTACACCTATGATCTCTTTGGGTGTGTTGCAGCTTAAAGCCAATCAGGGTGTAGTTATCACAGCTTCTCACAATCCACCATCTTACAACGGCTACAAACTAAAGGGCGCACATGGCGGACCATCCAGCCCGAAAGATATTGCAGCTGTAGAGGCTTTGATACCCGACGAAGTAGAAATACCATCACAGTCTCTAGCCTATTGGGAAGAACAAGGACTCCTCGAGTACATCAATCTCGAAGACCTTTACGTTGATTACCTAAAGGGTAAATTCGATTTCGAGGCTTTGTCGAAATCACCGTTCAAGATGGCATACGATGCCATGTTCGGAGCAGGGCAGAATGTGATCAGACGACTGCTGCCGGGAGCGGTACTCATCCATTGTTACGACAACCCCGGCTTTTTGGGTCAGGCGCCGGAACCCCTGGATAAGAACTTAAAGGAACTCGCACGTACAGTAGCTACTACTCCTGAAATCAAGATTGGTCTTGCTACCGACGGAGATGCCGACCGAATTGGGCTGTATGACGGGGATGGCAATTTTGTTGATGCCCACAATATCATCTTATTACTTATCCACTATCTGCATAAGTACAAGAAAATGAATGGCAAAGTGGTCATTGCATTCTCGGTTACAGACAGGGTGAAGAAACTATGCGAACATTACGGACTGCCGGTAGAAGTAACTGCAATCGGCTTCAAATACATCAGCGAAATAATGGTTACTGATGATGTACTGGTGGGTGGTGAAGAAAGCGGCGGCATTGCGGTAAAGGGTCACATCCCTGAGCGCGATGGTATATATGACGGCTTAGCCATTTACGAATTTATGACCTCTACCGGTAAGACCATGAAAGAGCTTTGTCAGGAGGTTTACGATATCGTTGGTACTTTCTACTACGACCGCCACGACCTGCATATTGATAACGATAAAAAGAACGCCATTATCAAGAAAGCATCTGATGGTGGATACACTAAGTTTGGTAAATATTCTTTCAACCGTATTGAGACCATAGACGGCATCAAGTATCACTTAGACAATGGTGGCTGGATAATGCTTAGGGCTTCTGGTACCGAGCCACTGCTGCGCGTGTATGCCGAAGGAAACAGCAAAGAAGAAACACACGACATCCTGAAAGACGTTAAGGAAACAATTCTCTAGTTCACCGTATTGTCACTATTCACTTTCGATAGAAAATAAACCAAAAACGAGTAATACTAAGAGAGGCAGCCAACCGGCTGCCTCTCTCGTTATTTATAGTACTATCAAACGTCTTATTTCTCCATCACGAAATGGAAAGTATTGTTTCCTTTTGATGAACGCAGATTCAACAGATACATACCGTTCGCAAGCGTTTTGTCTGTTTCTATAGATGCGTCAATATTTCCGTTGCTGGTTTTGAAAGTATTCATATAAACCGACTGACCAATCATATTAAGCACCTCAACGGTTACTTCTTCGTCAGCGACAACACCCAGATTTCCTTTCAGTGAGAATGAGCCCTTATTCGGGTTAGGTACAAGCTGAACATCACCATTCTTTGTGAGGATCTGAGTGCCTACGCCATGTACACCAATCACTACAGAATTAATAGTTGAGAATCCGCAAGCATCGTGACGGGTAACCATACAGCTTACAGAATCCTTGTTGTTGAAACTGCTTCTGATGAAGGTATTTGAAGTTGCACCGGCAATAATTGTACCATTAAGATACCACTGGTAAGATGGAGATGTACCGCCATTAGTAACTGTAGCAGTCAAAGTATCGGGAGTTGAAGGTCCTATCAGTATTCCAGGACGACCGGTAATAGCTACCGATGGTACTACCTGAGGTTCTACAGTCATAGTGATCACATTACTGTAAGCAGTATTGGTTGAAATAGGGCAACGATAGTTACCTGTCATAACAGCATAAATATTGTCTCCGTCAACCGCAGTATATGTATAAGAAGAACTGCTGCCCACAACCACTGTGTTTTTTATAAAGATATATGTTGGACCGTATCCACCATATGTAGGTGTTGCTGTTATTGTCACTGTCCTACCGTCGCAAATTGTATCACTAGGACTTGCAGACAGATTAACAATTGGATCTCCATTTGCAAAAGCAACTACTGTTAAAGTATCGCTGGTAACGGTATCAGGTATAGCACACACTGCGTTGCTGATCATCACAACGTTTACCCTGTTAACGCCAGTTGCAGGTGGGTAGTCATATATAATACTATCAGGACCTGAAAGTACACCATTTACTTTCCACATAAAATGAGGATGTGAACCACCATCGCTGGTTACCGCGCTAAACGCTGTATGAGTTCCCTGGCAAATTGTATCGCTTGTGCTTCTGAAAATACTAACAGTCGGAACGACAACAGGAATTATTGTTACATTAGCACTACCTGCCATGTTGCTCATACAACCAGTTGTAGTATCTGTTGCAACTGCTGTATAAGTACCTGCTATTGTGTCCATTCCAAAGCTAATTGGCGCGTTCGTACCATTTAACAGAGCGCTCATTGGTGTAGCACCCATGTATAACTGATAGCGCACTCCTGCGTTTGAACTATCCAAACCAATAGCAACACCTGCGCCACCTGCGCAATAGCTGCCACCACCTGTTACGTTGTAAACGTTCGGTAAAGGATTAACACTTACAGTTACTGTAGAAGTATTAGAGCAACCATCTGTATAGAAAATCACTTCCATAGTCTGGTCAGGTGCCGAGCACGTATAACCGTCAATACAACCCCAATTATAATTACCAATATTTGGACGTATGGTGTATCCGTTAGCACATGTGCAAGAACCCTGATTCGATAACTCAACAGAACCACTTGGTCCGCAACCTATGCCTACTAACCAAGTCTCTCCATCAGATACTCCTGCGTATGCTGTTCCTGTCCGTAGTGCATTTGCAACTGCATTTGCAATAACGGGATCGGTACAGCTGATACCGGTAGTGTTCCTACTGCCCCTGATCCTGAAACCAGTATAATTTATTGTACCAACCAATGATGCGCGATATAAGTCCCAGTTTGTAGACTGCGTTGTCGGCGTAACTCCGTTGTAGAACATTTCGCTATACACTATTGGAAGAAGCGTTTTACCTGTAACAGTATAAGTAGTTGTAACTGTTGGAGAAGCTATTGGGTTGCGGCAATTTGCACAAGAAAGCCCTGCTGCAGGAGACCAAGAGAACGTATCAGCACCGCTTGCAGTTAAACCTGTTGCATCGCCTAAACAAATTGTCACATTTGAGCCACCACTTACGGTTGGGAAAGGATTAACTGTTACAGGGAATGAAGTTGAACAACCTGTAGCAGTCAATGTGTAAATGATATTAGAAGTACCTACAGATACGCCGGTAACTGTACCCGAACTTACAGTAACAACGCCTGTACTGCTGCTCCATGCACCACCTGGGGTAGCGTCGGTCAATGTTAACGTAGAACCAATACAAACGTGATTATATCCTACTATTGACGCAGGTAGAGGATTAACGGTAACTGAAGTAATAATGTAACCACCACAATAAGTAGTGTAAGTAATATCAACGATACCATCTGCAACACCTGTTACAACGCCAGTAGAAGCATTGACAGTTGCAATACCGTTGTCGGCACTACTCCAGTTACCACCTGTTACAGTTTCAGTCAAAGTGATGGTCTGTGCAACACAAACGGGAACGTTTCCACCGATCGCTGCGGGTGGAGGGCAAAAAGTCAACACTGTTCCGTTAGCCGGGAAAGTACAGGTGCTATTAAATGTAGTGTTACTGCTCGTAGAAGTTTCAACCGGCAGAGTCTGGTAATCAGTAAGGCCATTACAAATACCAATTGTAGCTGACGTAGGAACTGAACCAGCAGAAGTGCCATAATCAAATTCAACAATATTTGTACCCTCATACAATCTAACCTGAATATTCATTGAAGCTGCGCCAGAGCTGCAGCAAACGCTCCAATCAGCGTATTCGAATGTAAATACTCTGCTACCAACTGTACCAGAAGTCTGGTAATAAGCAGTTTTAGCACTACCGTATAAGTCTTTCCAGAACGCCATTATTAACCCAACGCCATTCGAAATATAAGATATAGAAGTGTCGAGATTTATATAATCCGGCTCTGCACTTAAAGAATCATTCACCAGGGAAAGATATCCGTTGGCATTGGCCGACAACACAGTATAATTTGCACCGCAATAAGAAAACGTAAATCCAATTGGAATGTTTGTGACAGCACTATCATCTGAACTGATCGTAGATCCTGTTAAAGCAACAGTTCCTGCTCCTCCTATTATAGAGGTAAAAGTACCCAACGTTCTTGAAAATGAATAAGATGCCGCAGTCTGTGCGAAACCTGCAAATCCTAGCAAACAAAGGACAACCAATAAATAAATCTTTCTCATGCTTTAATATTTAAAATTTGACTAAGTACTTACAAAAATTGCTAACTAACCGTTTTGCGACCAGTTTTCGAATATAAACAAATTACATTCATTGCAATTTGAGTGCAAAAATACGATTAATTAACTTGCAATGATAACATTTGCAAAAAAACACGTGAATTTTAAGCTTTAATGCCCCCTTGTAGCAGCAAATCGTTTGTGTTTTTTTTGCAATGTGGTAATTATTCCATTGAACAGAAAAATTAATTCTGGGTTGCAACAAAATAACTTTTGGAAGAAATCAGTATCTTGCCATGCATTTTTACCTACTCTATCTCCATTGAAATGCAATAAATTTAATTATAGTCATGAATCTTTTTATAGGCAATCTGAATCCGGACACTAATGTAACCACCCTGCGCCCACTTTTTGTAGAGTTCGGCGAAGTAGTTTCTGCAAAAATTATTTACGACAATGCAACCGGAATGTCTAAATGTTTTGGCTTTGTAGAGATGGCTGATAAGTTCCATGCCATGGATGCTATCGACAATCTGGATTGCACTTTTTTTGAAGGCAATATCATTTCTGTAAAAGAAGCGAAAGCAAACAACACCAAAGGAGGACCATCTGGCAACAAATCATTCAGACCCAGAACACCGAGACCCCGCACTGGCGGCGATTACAACAGTAACCGTGGTGAAGTTAATGCCAATCGCGTGGATTATAACAGCCGCGGCGATTTCAATAACAACCGTTACTAGTTCTCAACTATCCTTTTAAGATTGTAATCCGGTATTGCTGAAACGTATATCGGATACTTTTCCAATGTCACATCGGAAGGATCGAGGCCAAAGCCGCGCTCTTCTGACAAGCTGAATTTTTTGAGAATGAAGTAGCCTCTCATCATCAGGCGCTCCCACATAGGCAAAGAATTATCGCGAGAGAGGAACTTCTCCATAACTATAAAACGGAAATCGCCCATGACGTTGTTTTTACTCAACGACTCATAGCGGCTTACCACGTTCACCTCCTTGTTCTGCACCATCTCCTCCACTACTTTCTTGAACATGTACTGCACTCTGTGATCGACCCTGAAGCCCAGCCTGAACTCGACCCTGATGATCTCGTTGGGTACTATCGTTTGCACCGCGTATTCAGTAGTATAAGGATCATCCAATACGTCTACGTGTACGAACCAATAGATATCAGCTCTTTTGGGCTTGCTGTACAAAATTGAATACAAAATCTTATGCTCTATCTCCCTGGGGTTGTTGGCACTGGTAAGGTATACGAGGTGTGTAGAATACTTGGTAATACTATTATCGTTGCTCAGCTCCTGAAGAATAGGTATATAATTCTCCAGCCTTACAAACTCCACATATCGATTCTTGATCTTACGAGATTTGAACCAAACCAGCATGGTCATAAAAAGACCACCGGCCACTACAACAGTTACCGCACCACCCTCAGCAAACTTTTCGACCAGGTTGGCGGTGAGGAAAGAAAGCTCGATAGTGAGGTAGACGATCAGGTAACCTGCAATCCAAACTATAGGCACACGTTTCACAAACATATAGTATGCAAAAAGCGTTGAGGTCATGATCATACAAATGGTGATGGAGAGACCGTATGCCGCCTCCATATTAGATGACTGCTTGAAGTATAAAGTAATGGCAGTACAACCAACAAACAGCAAAGTATTAATACCCGGTATAAATGACTGCCCCTTCTCGACAGTAGGATAACTGATCTTCATTTTCGGCCACAGGTTGAGTTTCATGGCTTCGCTGATCAATGTAAATGAACCTGAGATCAACGCCTGGCTGGCAATAATTGCGGCGACGGTTGCTATAATGATGCCCGGTATTGTGAACCACTCAGGTACCAATTCGAAAAACGGATTCTTATGCCCGGCATCCCAAACCTGATTTTTGATACTTAATAAAAATGCACCCTGACCCAGATAATTGAGAATCAAGCACGACTTTACGAATATCCATGAAGCCCTGATATTTATGCGACCACAGTGACCGAGGTCGGAATAAAGCGCCTCTGCACCGGTAGTACAGAGGAAGACCGCGCCAAGAATCCAGAAACCTTTGGGGTATACCGTTAATATTTTTATGGCGTAATAGGGATTCAAAGCCCGGAGAATACGCCAGTCGTGCGAAACATTTAACTGGTGGATACCGAGTATTGCCAGCATAAGGAACCAAACCATCATGATAGGGCCAAACGCCTTACCAATATTGCTGGTGCCGAACTGCTGGAAAAAGAACAACAAAGTAAGAATACCGATAACGATGTAAACAATCGTCATAATGCCGATATGCTCCAAATGCGGTATGTTGTGCAATCCCTCTATAGCAGCAGTAACCGAGATGGGTGGCGTAATCATACCATCGGCCAAAAGAGCCGCCCCGCCTACCATTGCGGGGAACACCGTCCACCTGCCGTGCCTGCGCACTAATGCAAACAGAGAAAATATTCCACCCTCACCTTTATTATCTGCCCGCAGTGTGAGCATTACGTATTTGACAGTGGTTTGTAGTGTGAGCGTCCAAATGATGCAAGAGAGTGCGCCTATGATCAGCAACTCGCTGATCTCCCTGCCATTGCAGATGGAGTTCATTACATACAACGGAGAAGTACCTATGTCTCCGTAAATAATACCTAAAGCTATGATTACCCCGGCGAAAGATGCCTTATTCAGATTGTGTGCCAAGCTCTTTTGTATAAAATAAGTGGTGGAAGTGGCGACAAAGTTAGGAATAAAGAATATCAAAATTCAAAAAAACTATTTGCGGGTAATTCCTGAGCTGCGGTGAATAATTTACGCAGTCCACTCATATTCAAATTTAGGATACGCTCCCATCAAATATTTCAAAATAATTTGTTTGCCAACTTTATACAGAACATCACAAATTGGCACAGGTGCACTCAAAGAACTTTCGTAACCGGCAAATTTTTCATCACTATAAACTGTAATATCAAAAGTCCGTTCATTTCCTAATGATTTTCAAGTAGTATCAAATTAACATTCGTCTCTTACGGAATGAAAACTGTTTGTTCTACAGCTTGCTGAATCAAGTTCAGCTTTGCTGTTACCTGCGACCCACGGATCAGTGCGGTATTATTTAACCCTAACATTGCTGCCTCCAACAAAAAGTGTTTAATCGAAAAAAAGCCGATATGCGCATACCCATAAATGGTTATTGCAAGGGGCACAGGCCAATAGTACGTTTGCATCACTCAAACAAATCATACTTCCGGAAAGTATAGGAGCTAGCAGAAAATCCTAAAAAGAGTATGCACCCGGTAGCCGAAAAGGGTTTAGAGTAGGCAAAAAAAATTAAACTCAAACAACATGAGCGCAACAACATTATTATTCCGCACTACACAAGGATCAGTACCAATTCCTGCAGGCACTCTGAAAACACTTGGCACAGCTGACGTAACCAACAGCGGACAGATCCGAGTGGTATGCGATGAACGCACAGGGTCAGGTGTAGGTGTTACCATTATGCTTACCATAACAGAAGGCGCCGAACTGGTAGCATTCCTGGACACAATTGTACTGGCACCACATGCTCAGACAACACGAGTATATGATGTACCTGGAACAAAACTCACAATAAGCGCACAGGCTAATGCTGGTGTGGGCAATGCCAATGTTGACGTGTTGGTATATGGTCACTAATTAAATTCTCGTTCCGTAAAAGCCGTACTTACTCAATTAAGTGCGGCTTTTTTTAATTTCCGAAGGAAGCTGTTTCATACTTCCCAAAAATAATTGTTGCACACCTTTACATTGATTATCAGCAATTTATTTGTTCAAAACAATACACCGAGGCAATTTGTATGAGTAGTTGTCAGATTTCCTATCATGCCGCAACCGGGTGTGTTTTTCTGAGGTTTTTGGTGGGGCCGGAAGTTGCTGTGCCTCGTAACTGTTTGCGGATATCTACTTTGGGAGTACCAACAGGAATTACGGGCTGACTAACGGCATATGCCGGTGGTGTGTGCATCGATGTCCGGGAAGGTGCTGCGGACTGGCCGGCTGTAGCTACAGGAGTTGCAGATACATTTTCAGTTGGTGGCGGAGTCTGAGATTTCGCCTTTTGCTCTTTCGCCCAAGCAAGCCGATCGGCGGCATCGAGGTGTGCTTCCTTTTCTGCAATATCCGGGTCGGTGGCGGGTATAAAGCCGTGCTCGTTTATTTTGGAAGGACGGTATTGATAAGGGTTTTGTGCGGCACGGGCAGTAATGAAATTATCTACGTATGGCTGCACTTTTGCGGCGAGCTCAGGATCACTGTCATAAATACTGTCTGTAAGCAAGGCAAAACTCTCCATGCTTTCGTTGAGGGTGCTGCGTTTTTTTAGTTTGTTGATGATGAGCGTGAGCTTGTACATGGAATTAACCTCCTGTGGCGAAGGTGGAGTATCCCAACGCTCCTCGGACAGTAAGTAGTTTGTGTAGTTGCCCAGTATCTGGTAACAATTCTCGGCAAGGAAAACGGGGATGCACTCTGCACTCCTTTTCAGTTTTTCCCAGTTTTGCTGCTGCACCCAGTAGTGGAGGGTGCTGCGGCTAACGCCAATAGTTTGTGCGATCTCTGTTTTGGTGAGATCTGTCTGGAAGAACAGGCGCTGTGCCTGCTGCATTTGATCTAGTTTCATAGCTTACAATTTAAACCCCAAATCCGCTACAGTGTTGCTTTCCGGCGAATTGGGGGCAGTTAAAAAAAATCGGGCAGTAAAACTAGGGGAGAAAATATTAAGAAAAAATCGCACTTACCAACATTTTTTTGCAAAAAAGGGACTGTAATGCAGGAGGAGTAAGGGTTTCGGCGGGATGAAAAATTGTGGATAAGTTTATTGGGAATTGGGGGTTGGGGATTGGGAATTGGGGGTTGGGAATTGGGATTGGGGAGGGTTAGGGTTTAGAGGAGAGCTTTGGGCTGTTGAACAAAAAGTTACACCCCGATGCGGTGCGAGCTGTAAACAATAAGAAGTCTACAAAGCTTGGACCCCTATAGGTGTCATGCAATTAATGAGATGTTCATAATTAGGTGAAGGCTGATTTTTATGTCCAATTGGTATAAGCCTTACCTTTGCAGCTTCAAATGGCGAAAATAGGAGATATAGATCTGGGAGATTTTCCGCTGCTGCTGGCACCGATGGAGGATGTTAGTGATCCTCCGTTCAGGGCTGTATGCAAGGAAAACGGTGCCGACCTGATGTATACTGAGTTCATATCGAGCGAGGGGCTGATAAGGGATGCGATGAAGAGCAGGCAAAAGCTGGATATTTTCGATTATGAAAAGCCTATCGGAATACAGATATTCGGCGGCGATGAGGATGCCATGGCATTATCGGCAAAAATCGTTGATGCTACCAATCCGGACTTGCTGGATATTAACTTTGGTTGCCCTGTAAAAAAGGTGGTGTGCAAGGGGGCGGGTGCTGCCGTGCTGAAAGACATACCGCTGATGATACGGCTTACTCAGGCTTGTATCAGGTCGACCAGTCTACCAGTGACCATAAAGACAAGGCTGGGCTGGGACAACAACACAAAGAACATTGAAGAGGTGGCCGAGCGGCTGCAGGACATTGGTGTAAAAGCCCTAACCATACACGGTAGGACACGGACCCAGTTATATAAAGGAGACGCAGACTGGACTTTGATTGGGAAAATCAAGAACAACCCCAGAATACACATACCCATTTTTGGCAACGGAGATATTGATACTCCGCAAAAAGCACTGGAATATAAAAACAGATATGGTGTGGACGGGATCATGATAGGCAGGGCAGCAATAGGTTATCCATGGATATTCAGAGAGATCAAACATTTCTTTGCAACGGGCGAGATCATGGACTCCCCTACCCTCGCAGAACGACTACAGGCATGCCGCAAACATCTGCATGGATCTGTGAGCTGGAAGGGCGAGAAGGCGGGCATACTGGAGATGCGCAGGCACTATGCCAGCTACCTAAAAGGGCTATCGCATGTGAAGGAGTTCAGGAACCGGCTAGTTGTAACGGATGGCGTTGCTGCTATAGAAGAGATACTGCAGGAAATTGAGGCGCATTATGCGGGTGTGGAGGCAATTTGACAATTTGGCAATGGGGCAATGGGGCAATTCGACAATTTGACAATTTGGCAATTTGGCAATTTGGCAATTTGATAATTTGAACATGCGGCAATTGGAAGTTTGAACATGCGGCAATTGGAAGTTTGAAGTAATACTTATTTGTGAATGGCGAGTGTACAATACAGATTGAAACCGGAGGCTTTTATCGTTGCCAGAAAACGGTTGCTGCTGGGTACGATTCCGATGTTCATCATCATGGTACTGGCGTTTGTGGTGCCACATTATTTTGCGGGAGAAACTGCCAATCCGATAGATGAACAGCAACTGCTAATTGTAATAGGACTGATGGCAGTGTTTACACCGGTAAGTCTTTTCCGGATTTTTAAGAAGAAAAGGCATCTATACGATAATTTCGTGCTGACTGTGGATGACAACAGCATTAGTTGCACTCCATTGCTGAGAGAAGCTATAGATTTTACGTGGCTGGAAGTAACGAGGATAGTGAAAAATGCGGACGGGAGTATTCTTATTCATGGTGGTGCGAATAATGCAATTATTACCGTGCCAGCACAAGTAGAAAATAAGGAGCAACTGATAAAAAGGCTCAATGAAATATCGCCGGTACTGGAAGTGCAAAAAACTTTTCTGACGACGTACGGCAAGTACCTGATCATTATAACAACGGTGATTTTCCTTGTCTTTTTGAATACCAACGATAAAGTGATTATTGGCATTACTGGTCCGGTGTTGATGGGGGCGGTGTTGTGGTCGATCATTGCGCTGAGAAACAACCGGCAGATGGCACCGGGCACTCAGCGCAAACTCTGGTGGATACTTATCCCTTTTATTGGTGTGGCTGCAAAAACCATACTTGTACTCACTAACTACATAAAGTAACCCTATGACCCGTATAGGCCTGATATCTGATACGCACAGTTACCTGGATGACGCAGTGTTTCAGTATTTTGAGCAATGTGATGAAATATGGCATGCGGGAGATTTCGGGACTAAGGAGGTTGCGGACAAACTAAAAGCGTTTAAACCGCTGAAGGGTGTGTATGGCAACATAGATGGTGCGGATATACGAGCGGAGTACCCGGAAACAATGAGGTGGAAGTGTGAAGAAGTGGAGGTGCTGATGACGCATATCGGTGGGTATCCGGGCAGGTATGCACCGCAGATAAAAACAGAATTGCTGTCGCATCCGCCGCAGTTATTTATATGCGGTCACTCGCACATACTGAAGGTGATGTACGACGAGAAAATTAAATGCCTGCACATGAACCCCGGAGCGGCAGGTAACAGCGGCTGGCACAAGGTAAAGACGTTGATCAGGTTTGTGATAGACGGGAAGGATATGAAGCAATGTGAGGTGATGGAAATACCTCGTAAGACGAATGGCTAATAAATAGTGGATTAAACGATTGAAACGTACTTTTGTGTATGCCCCGATATGTACTGGAAGTAATGTATTATGGAACAAAGTTTAACGGCTCTCAGATACAGGGTGAGCAGCCAACGGTGCAGCTTGCGCTGAACAATACTTTGAGTACGATTTTCCGGAAGCCTGTTGTTACCTACGGTGCTAGCCGCACTGATGAGGGGGTTCATGCACTGTGTAACTTTTACCACTTTGATGTAGAAGTTGCATTTGATTTTGACCTGGCTTATAGATGCAATGCCATACTGCCCGGTGAACTCGCTGTGAAGAAAGTGTATAAAGCTAGCGATGATTTTAATGTACGATTTGATGCAACCTCGAGAAGGTACCGTTACCGTATTTATCATAAAAAGGATCCGTTTAAGCTGGAAAGGGGTTTATTCTTCCCGTTCAAGCTGGATATGGGGTTGCTGAATCAGACAGCGGATATCATTAAAGAGTACACGCATTTTGAATCTTTCTCGAAGCGTAACTCACAGTCGAAAACGTTTGTCTGTAGTATTGAAAAGTCGTACTGGGAAGTGGTGGGAGATGAACTGCATTATGTGGTAGAGGGTAACCGTTTTTTGCGGGGTATGGTGCGGGGGCTGGTGGGTACACAACTGTATATAGCCAGAGGAAGGGGCACTGTGGCGGATTTCAGGCAGATCATTGAGGCCAAGGATTGCACTAAGGCTTTTTTTGATGTGGCAGGGTTTGGGCTGTACCTTGAGCAGATCAGTTACAAAGATGGTGTGCTTGTGGAGGTTTAATATTGGAATTTTCCTGAGAAAACTTTGCCGGATTGGATATCTGTTATGTGGTAGAAATAGATGCCACTGGTCGTAAATTTTTGTGGCACAGGCAATAAGTCTTTGTCTTCAAAGATGCTGTGTTCTATGGTTTGTCCGGCGATGTTGGTGATGGTCAAAGAGCCGGAATTAATGCGGTAAGGGAGTATAAAATTGCTTGCTATGGTAACAGGATTGGGGGCAACGACTACGCTGTTTGAATTGCCAGTCAATTGATTTACACCTGTACGATCTATTAGATGGTGTGTATGGTCGGTGTAGTATTCAATACAACTAGAATCATTGTCGTATACCGAAGTGTAGCCCGAAGAGTAAGCTACTACGGGATTAGAAAGTGCTGTATTGATGTTGGAGTTATTGTTGAAACACATTAAATGCTGAGAAAATGCGGTAAGCGAATAGGGGCTGGCCGGATAGTAAACCCCATTGGTGCAACCAATACCTTCAATTACATTGTACTGGAACGGGCGGACTGAATCGGGAAAATAGCCCGAATAAGCGTTGCCGTTAAAATGCCAAACCTTGTAAGTTATTCCCTGGAGGCGAGTAGAATCGACGTTAGTAACCCATGAAATAAAGGTATCCATAGGATAGATGAGCCTCATGGTATCGCCAAGACCGATGTTAAAATCGTACGCCAGCCTTTCAACTGAATCCAGGGCGCCAGTGAAATAGACTTTGTTAGCATCTTCGCGAACCAGAAATGACTGCATTGTACAGTGGAGATATTGCCAGGTATGCCCGTTGTAATCGAGAGTCACGCTATCGTACCAGGCAGGCTTGTAGTTGCGTGGAGCCAGTACACAACAGCCAAGGGTACTATCGAGGTTAGACCAAACGTTGGTGATGTTGCCAAAATGAATTTTCTGACCGGACGCGGGAAAGACACCCAGAGCCAGTACTACGATAAGGATCAGCTTTTTGAAAAAATACATTAGTATTCAAAGATATGGGAAATAAATTAAACACAATTTGCCATTCTATAAAAGTTCTATAACCCAGTCAAAAAATCTAAATTGCATCCTCGTTGCAAACCATTAATAGGGGGATAAGGAAATAACATTAAAACATTTTTTATGTCGCTGACACAACTGAAAAACTACGCTGAGGGCAAATGGGTAAAAGGCACCAAAACCAATGAAACACTGTACAATGCCGTAACCGGTGAGGCAATATATACCGCAGGCAGTGATGGACTGGACTTTGGGGGCATGATGCAATATGCGCGAAAAGTGGGAGGCCCTGCATTGAGGAAACTAACGTTTCAGGAGCGTGGGCGTATGCTGAAGGCGCTGGCCATGTACCTGATGGAGCGCAAAGAGTATTTCTATACAATCAGTGCATATACCGGTGCTACAAGAGTTGACTCGTGGGTGGATATTGAAGGTGGGATTGGTAATCTGTTTGCCAATGCGAGCCTCAGGCGCCAGTTTCCGGACGAGCGTTTTTACGTGGACGGCGATACTGCTAAATTATCGAAGGGCAATACATTTATTGGCCAGCACATTATGGTGCCACGCGAAGGTGTGGTTATACACATCAATGCGTTCAACTTCCCGGTATGGGGAATGCTGGAAAAGATAGCGGTAAATCTGCTGGCGGGTGTTCCGGCTATCGTAAAACCCGCTACGCTGACGTCTTATCTCACGGAAGCGGTATTTGAAGAGATCATCAAGTCAGGGATATTGCCGGAAGGATCGCTGCAACTAATATGTGGTTCGGCGAGGGGAATCCTTGACAGTATTGAAACGCAGGATGTTGTTACGTTTACAGGTTCGGCATCTACAGGTAGAATGCTTAAGGCGCATCCAAGGATATTATCAGAAGCGGTGTCCTTCAATATGGAAGCCGACTCGCTTAACTGCTGTATACTGGCACCAGATGTAACAACCGATATGCCGGAGTTTGACCTGTTTATAAAAGAGGTAGTAAGAGAAGTAACCACTAAAGCAGGACAAAAATGTACGGCCATACGCAGGATTATTGTGCCTGCAGATAAAGTGGAAGATGTGCAAATAGCACTAGGCAAGCGATTGAAGGGCACTACCATTGGTGATCCATCGATCAAAGAAGTGCGTATGGGGCCTTTGGCAGGTTTAGCGCAAAGAAATGAAGTGCGTGAAAAAGTGCAGCTGCTTGCGAGGTCGCAGGAGATAGTGATAGGTGATATGGAGCATTTTGAAGTGATGGGCGCAGACAAAGAAAAAGGCGCGTTTCTGCCACCACTTATCTTCCTTAATACCGATCCGTTCCATAAAACTGACTGCCATGATATTGAAGCATTCGGACCGGTATCAACCATCATACCATACAACAACGTTGACGATGCTATTACTTTGTCGAGAATGGGCAAGGGGTCTCTGGTTAGCTCGGTGGTGACGTACAACGATGAAATAGCAAAGGAGATAGTACTGGGTACTGCAAGCATGCATGGCCGCATACTGGTGCTGAACCGTGATTGTGCAAAGGAAAGCACTGGTCACGGATCGCCGATGCCGTTGCTGGTGCATGGAGGGCCAGGCCGTGCCGGCGGTGGTGAAGAAATGGGCGGTAAGCGTGGCGTACTGCACTATCTTCAGCGGACAGCGATACAGGGATCACCGACCACTATCAGCAAGATCACCAATGTATACCAGCAAGGCGGCAAGCAACATGAAACAGATGTGCATCCGTTCAAGAAATATTTTGAAGATCTGGAGATCAGTGAAACGTTGGTAACCGCCAAGCACACTGTAACAGAAACAGACATAACCAATTTTGCCAACGTGAGCGGCGATAACTTCTATGCGCATATGGATGCGACTTCGCTGGAAGGAACCATCTTTGAAAGGAGAGTAGCGCACGGATATTTTATCCTGTCGAAAGCAGCGGGATTATTTGTGGACGCCAAGAAAGGACCGGTGCTGCTCAACTACGGTATAGACGAGTGCAGGTTTACTAAACCGGTGTACCCAGGCATGACCATTGGTGTGAAACTTACTGTAAAAGAAAAAGTGGCCCAGGAAAAACGCACACCAGAAGACATTGCCAAGGGCATTGTAAAATGGCTTGTGGACGTATATGACGAGACAGGTGAAACTGTAGCAATAGCAACGATACTGACGATGGTGAAAATGCGTAACCAGGAGTAATGACGGGGCTCTCAGGATGCTTCCTGTCCGCACATTTCTGATATTTTACGCATTAGAGTTAAGAAATTCACGATATCGTCCTGCTCACGGCTGGTAGCACAGATATTGAAAGTATAAGGCGCAACGGAGGTTTCGAGGCTCATGTAAATGTTATTGCTCTTGATAACCGGCTTACACTTTACTATTTCATAAGACTTCACTTCGAACGAAGGAGGATTTGCCTTATTAGTTTCTACAAAATCGATGACGAAACCGTCGTTGTTGAGGGTGAGCATCGCCTGTTTGTTCAAACTTTTTACGAGCCTGAATGAGAGCAGAATTACAATACCCAATAATAAAAAAATACAGGGCACAATCACCCAGTCGGGCAGGTTTGGCAGGTAGTGTGCCATTAAATAAATGAAGGGAGGAATTACGAACGATGGAAGTATCAGCGCCAGAACAATATTCATCGTTTTGTTATAAAAGACATTGTACTGGTCCATATTAGCGCTTAATTGAAGTTATTTCTCTGCATAAAAATATAAAGATACGAACAAACTTTAGCAGGGTTGTTTTGGCAGTGCAGAACAAACTATTGGATACTGGGTACCAAATAGTGTAATTAAAAAAGCCCCGGCAATCTTGCGACTGTCGGGGCTCCGTATTAGAATGTTTTTACCCTTAGTTTCTTGGTTTCTCTAACAACTTAAAGAACTGATCAAGCTGAGGAAGGATCACGATCCTAGTCCTTCTGTTGGTAGCCTTACCATCTTTAGAATCGTTAGGAGCAATAGGCAGATACTCTCCCCTACCAGCAGCGGTCATGTGAGCCGGAGGCACTCCGTACTTCTGCTGCAAAATTCTCACTACTGATGTTGCACGCTTAGTGCTCAGGTCCCAGTTGTCGTCCAGTTCGCCTTTTTTGAAGGAAACATTATCTGTATGGCCTTCTACCATGAATTCGATATCAGGTTGAGCGGTAAGCACTTTAGCCACTTTGCCCAATACTTCGCTTGCCTGCTCTGTTACATCCCAGCTTCCGCTCTTGAACAGCATTTTGTCTGAGATATCAACATACACAACGCCCTTGTCTACTTTTATGTTTATGTCTTTATCATTGAGGTTGCCCACAGCACTTTTCAGGTTTATGACCAGTGCCATATTCATAGAGTCTTTGCGGGTAATTGCTCTTTGCAGCTCGTTGATGTATTGATCTTTCACGCCAATATTGTCGAGCGATTTCTTAATGCTCTCGGCCTGTGAACCAGAAATGATAGAAAGGTCTTTCATTTGATTCAGCAACTGACTGTTGTTGCTTTTTGCATCAGCCAACTGGTTTTCGAGTGCCTGAATTTTGGCCATGTCGACCGCATGTTGTTCTTTACAGAAGTTATAGTCGCCCTGCAGCACTTTGTAGGTGCTATCGAGGTGGTTATAGTTTTCTGTACATTTTTTGAGGTTCTTTTTAGTAGGTGCGCAGGATACAACCGATACTGAGGCCAGCGCAAGAAATAAAATTTGTTTGATCTGCATATTTATGTTTTGGTGTGTAATGCGAAATTGATACAAAGTTCTAATAATTCGACTAAGTGTTTACTTAATACTGTGTTAATACTAAAAATTTTCTCTTCGGAAACGTTGCTGAAATACACGTTTGTGTATAAACGAAAATGGTGCGGTTTTATTTTCCGAAATTGATTGTGGAGGGAAATATAATGCGTGGTGCGTGGTGCGTGGTGGCGTGTGGGCATAGGGCGATGCCCATGGCGCGATTCATAGGGTGCGATTCATAGGGTGCGATTCATCGGCGCGAGTTCATAGGGCGTTGCCCTATGCTGGGGGATTACGCCCTTGCAGGGCTTGGGTGCTGTAAATATGTCGTGGATTCATTGGGCGATGCCCTATGCTGGAGGATTACGCCCTTGCAGGGCTTGTGTGGGATGGTGGCGTGTGGTCTCGTAGGGCAATGCCCATGGTGCGATTCATAGGGTGCGAGTTCATAGGGCGATGCCCTATGCTGGGGAATTGCGCCCTTTCAGGGCTTTGGGAATGCGTGTGTGTGCGTGTGTGTGTGTGTTGATTCTGGCGGAGGTAGGGCATTGAATTTTTGGGGGACCTAATTAGAAATCATATTTATGAAGAAATAAATAGCCCCTGCCATGCACGCAACGCCGAGCAGGATCATGAAAAGTGATTTGTTTGTGAATTTTCTCATACCTATATAACTGGTCTTTTTTACTGGGCTTTCAAATTAAATTCTCTGGTGGCTGATGTCATTGGGCCTTCCACAGGTTTGTTGTCTTTATCCAGCAGAGTGAGTACCACCTTACACTTACCGGTTCCGAGATTCTGTAGGAAATATGGGTGCCATTCGGTCTGAAGTACATTTAGCCTTTGGGTACTACGGTCTTCATTCGTAGCGTCAATTCTTACTTTATAACTGTTAACACCCAGTTCGCAATTCCACACATAGAAATCGAGCAAGATGTTGGCCGTATCTTTTCCTACGTAATCGCCTTTTGGACGGCTATAGGTTATCATAGGCGTTTTAGGGTCTTCCAGTTTCTTCAGATTTCCTTTTTCATCGATCTTAAAATGATATACTAATGCGGCGCCTTTTGACTTTATAGATTCATGATATGAGCGCGAGAGGAATGCCACCAGGTAATGTTCTTTGCCGTCGTTGGGCAGCGTTACATCGTTGGTAGGCTCATACAATGCTTTGTAAGGAGCATTATCAAGAATAAAATGAATGTGCTGTCCTTTATCTGAATTGTTGCACATTTTTGTGCCGTTGTCGGTGGTTTGCAGTTTGAGTTCGTAGTTTTTCACATCAAACTTAAATGTAACTTTTGCCGAATCTTTGCCTACTTTTTCAGCTTTAACAGAGTTGATTGCCAATGTTGCACCCGGAAAATCGGGAGACGGACTGACAGTACCAATACTAACCGGCGCCAACGGAACTACTACCACAGAATCCTTAATTTCTTTGTTGTTTGAGCCCTCGCTTCCACATGAAGAGGCAAGCAAAACAGCACCCAAAGCAAATATTGATAATGCAACTGATTTCATAAACTGGATATTTACAACAAAAATAATCTTATTTTAACTAAAGAGCTGATTAAATAAAAAAGAAGGCTGGTTAAATTCCATTGCTTTAGTTTTATCTTTGGCATTCGTAATTATGAAGCCAATCAGCATCCAGAGAAATATTGCCTTCCTCTCAATAGTGCTTTTTCTGGGCAAAATGCTCGCATGGTACATTACTCATTCTGTGACGGTGCTTACTGATGCTCTGGAGGGTATAGTGAATATGTCGGCGGGATTTCTGGGATTGTATAGTATTATACTAGCATCGCGGCCAAGAGACACCAACCACCCCTACGGACATGGGAAGGCAGAATTCCTGTCTTCTGCTGTGGAAGGAACCCTGATAATGGTAGCCGGGGTTGTGATCGTATATGAGGCAATACAGCACCTGATAGTACCACACGAATTGGAAAGGCTGGATACTGGCTTGCTTATTGTTGCAGCGGCCGGAGGGATCAATTATCTGGCAGGCGTGTATGCCGAAAAATCGGGAGAAAAACACAATTCACTGGTCCTTATTTCGGCAGGAAAGCACTTGCAAACCGATGCCTATTCGACCATTGCAATTCTTACCGGCCTGGGACTTATCTACTTTACACACAACAAATATTTGTGGCTGGATAGCATAGTGGCACTTTGTTTTGCCATGATCATTATGTTCACCGGATATAGGGTGATCAGAAGATCAGTTTCGGGGATCATGGACGAAATGGATATGAAGCTGCTGAATAAAGTGATAGGTCTGCTGCAGGAAAAACGGGAACCTCAATGGGTAGACCTTCATAACCTGAGGGTAATTGAATATGGCAGTATGATGCATGTGGATGCACATATGACACTGCCCTGGTTTTACAGCGTGGCCGATGCCGACAAAGAGATCCATAGAATGGAAGACCTTATAAAACAACACTGGGACCATCAAGTAGAGTTATTCATACATATAGACGGGTGCAAAAATTATCAGTGCAAGCTATGCGCACTGGCTGACTGCCCTGAAAGAAAACACGAGTTGAAAGACAGAATAGTGTGGGACGTGGAAAATGTATGGACAGATTCTAAGCACGGCAAGGAACTTGTGATGTAGATTGAATAACGAACGGTTGGTTAAAAATCACTAACCATGCAATATTTAAAAAGCTGCACGCGGCCGGGTGCAGCTTTTTAAAAAATACATATTGGGGAATTACTCATTACTCCACCATTACTTTTTTAACCCACCGTTTGTTTCCGGCACTGGCATTTATAAAATACAGCCCGGCGGGCAGTTGCAATTGCAATTCAGTTTCTGTATTTGTTTTTATTGCACACTCTTTTACCACCGTACCGGCAATGTCGGTTATTAGCAGTTGTGCAGGCTCACTACCGGTTGTTGTTGTCATGTTCACAAACACATTGCCTGTATTGCTGGGGTTAGGGTACACCTGCATATCTTCTGCCTGAGTTGTAAGTTCGTTTACACCGTTTACAAAGACGGTATCTTTGAGGTCTATTCTGCGAACGCGGGAATTTGAATGGTCGGCAATGTATAAGTACCTGTTCTTATCAATCCATATGCTAAATGGGGAACTTAACCGTGCGGCAGTTCCGGGGCCACCATCGCCACCATACCCTCCTGAGCCAGTTCCAGTTGCACCACTGCCGGCAATAGTACTGATTATACCTGCAACATTCACTTTACGTATTCTGTGATTGGTAGCTTCACTGATATATAGATTGCCGAAATCGTCAGGAAATACTCCTTGGGGACCATTTAGCTTGCTTGCCGTCGCCGGACCACCGTCGCCACTGTAACCACTAATACCGGTGCCGGCAATAGTTGATATAAATCCACTAGAATTTATTCTCCTGATCCTTTGCACATCCGTAAAGTACAAATTTCCGTTTTTGTCAAAAGCAATTTGGTTATAGCCTCCGATTTTCGATGTATCTGCTTTACCGCCATCACCGCTGAATCCGGATACGCCCGTACCTGCAACTTTCGTAATTATTCCTTGTGTATCTATTTTGCGAATGAAAAAGCCTGCACCAATATAAATATTGCCTACCGAATCTGCACATAATCCGCTACCAGAACCCAGCCCGGCAGCCGTAGCTGGACCACCATCGCCGGAAACTGTCATTGACCCGTTGCCTGCGAATGTTGTAATGATACCGTTGGTATCTACTTTTCTTATCCTCCTGTTGCCTCCGTCCATAATATACAGATTGCCTTTTTTATCAGCAGTGATACCGTGTGGAAAATTCAACTGCGCTGCAGTTGCTTGTCCGCTATCTCCACTAAACCCTACAACCCCAGTGCCTGCAAACGTGCGAATGACGCCATTGGTATCTATCATTCTAACGGAACTATAGGTCAGCGGTGTGGCATCTCTGTCGGTAATAAACATCCTTCCTTTGGCATCAATTGCAATAGCCTCGGGAGCATACAAACTAGCAACCGTGGCTTGCCCACCGTCTCCCGCAAAGCCAAAAATACCGTTACCGACCGCAGTAGTTATGCGCTGAGCAAATGAAGTTTCACAACTGCATAGATCGGCTATTAAAAAAATGATCATTAAGGTTCTTGACATAAAAATGAAATTGAAAGCCGCCCTGTAACTACCATTACTGGGCGGCTTTATGTTAATTAATTTTTCACGATTTTTTTGTTTGCTATTTCCTTACCTTCATTGTATAACGTAAGTATATAATTACCTGTCTGCAAACCAGATATATCAGCCACCTGCTGGCCGGCAGTTATATTGCCATCCAAAACTATTTGCCCCAGCACATTCTTAATACAATACCTGCCTGCGGCATTTGTGATAGTAATAGAATTGGTAGCGGGGTTGGGTACAATATTTATTTCGCCGTCGACCGAGGATGTTACATTTTTACTATTTCTATACGCATAACCGTGCGTAGATGAACTTGAGTATGCGCAACGTTTATAACTTATTTCATAATTCCCTGCGTTCAAAGATGTCCAAGCCACCAGCGATGCGCCTGATATTTCATTCACTGGTGTACTGACCGCATTTGCATATTCGGAAGCTGACGACAAAATGGAACTAGTATTTGTCTTAAAATAAGACTGTAAAACACTTGGGAAAGGATCTGTTGATACAGTAGTTGGATTAGTTTCATCAATTGGAGTCAAGAGAAAAAAATCGGAATTTGTTGCCGAGGATTCATACAATCCTTCCGTAACCATGAATTGCACACTAACTGGGCCATTTGTTCCATATGCTACCGCAGGAGAATAATGTAAGTAAGGTACGGGGGCGTATGTTACATCATAAGTTTGTAAATCAACCCAATTGGAAGGCACATTCAGGAAACCACCTGGGCCATCGTCGTGAGATTCTATTCTTTGGATTCCTCCAAACTTGTGAATGAATACTGTTTTATAATTTGATTTTGAGGCAAGAAAGTTTGTGGTGTAGTCGTCATCTGCATCAATACGTGGCGCATAATAATAGTCTGTACCGCCTGGGGCATAGGCAATGATGCCGCCACCGAACAAACCAAGTGCAGGTGCCCAGTTTACTTCAAACACACCATCATTGCCCTGCGACACCCAGGTTATCCGTGCTACATCATAATTTACGCCGCCAATAGTATATTCTATAGCTGCTACATCAGGTTCCCAGTTATCTATAGGGTGTGTGGCGGCAGTGGTAACATCTGTTACGGCACTGATGAGCCCGTAAGTTGAGAGACTCCCCTCTGCGGCATAAACATCAAACGTGCCTAAGAACGGACCAAATGCCACATCAAAAGTTACAAAAAAACGATTGCAAATTGGCCTGCCGAGGTAAATGTTGTCATGCTCGGCTATAACGTCCAAATGCACTGTACCGTGGCATACGTACCAGCCCAGCGGAACGACAGTGTTGCTGTGGTAGGTAGCTGTAAAAATACCCGGTGCTATGTAGGCAATATCGTAGTAGTCAATCTGCACGTTGCCTGCGCCGTTAACAAATCCTACCGCCATAATGTACTGACCTTTATACTGAATGTTATCACCTATGATCACATCAGGCACAGAATACATGCTGGTTCCACTTGCTGCCGGGTACGGAATGTTGATAGTAAAACCAGAACCAAAATCAGTAAGGACTACTCCACCATTGGTGGCACCAAAAGTACCTGGTCTTGCGCCATATGCGCATGCACCCAATTGTCCGCTCGATGCAGCTGTACCAGGATAATCTATGAGTGCTGTATTGATGCCGTTTATTGTACCTGGTGTTGAAAACCAAAGCAGATCTGGATTTGTTGGTCCTCCAACGAGGACTTGCGCAAAAGATACTTCTGCCATAATTGAAATCGACACTATGCTAAGGCATAGTTTTAAAATGATGTTTTTTTTTCATGCGACTATTTTTAAAGTTAAGAATTTTTTCCGAAAGTCGTTGTGAGGGATTAATGGGTTTACCGTTTTCGGAGCGCAAAAAGGAATTGAACAGTGCATGTAATCATATGAGAAGGGAGTTTGTTTTACGAATCTACTTAAATTATTTTTAAAAACAAACTGTTTTCGGAAATTTCTGCAAGGAAGATATCAGTGTACCGAGTCACAAGACATAGCGATAGCCTACTAACGAATCACAATTTCTGCGCGATAGCAACCACTACGGCACAAGACGTTCTATACACCCCCCATCTGGGCATCTCTTGATTTTTGTACGGAATTGAAGCCAATTTGACATTACTTATTGCCGATGTATTGTTCGGCTCTTGAATCGCGGATATTACCGCTCACATTGGTACCTATGTACAAACTATTTCGCCACTGATTGTCCTGACGCTCACCTGTGATTGTGGTGTGCAGCAGTTTGAAATCACCGACCATCTGGTTGGGCTTGTAAAACAAAAACAATGCATTTGGCACGTCCTTTTGATCGGTTTGGGTGAGCATATTGTATTGCCAGATCTCATATGGCTGAGCACCCTGTTCGTTCTCCACAGTAATAACCTCTGTAGGTGCTCCGTAGCGCAAGTACATAAAGCCACGATCTGTTTCGTAACCGGGGGTATTGTGCGTATTGTATAGCTTATTGACAACCGATATTTTCTGTGAAAATTCTTTCCATGCATGAGTAGGGTCTTTTTTATTGATGGCCGCGAAGTAGTTGTAAATGTAGTAACGCATGTACATCTCATCAGGCTTTTTGAGGAAGCCGTTGATGGTGCGGGTAGCTTCGTTATCGCTAAAGGGCAGCAGCATTTTAAGGATTGCGCGCACCTGCCCCAGACTATATTTTGCCAGGAAAGTTTTTGACAGGTTCACTACAGTTACATTTTCTATACCGGTGTCAGAAACGGCTGTCTTCTTAGCTGTATCCTCTGATATAACAGGATGTTTGTTGAGCCGCTGAAAAAACAAAGTAGTTTGTGCGAGTGGTTGATTTTTAATAGTCTCGAGTGTTAACCTCAAATAGTAATTTCCGGAAGGGAGTGGGGCAATGTCGAAATTACCTGTAAGACTAGAGATGGCCGAAGGTGTAGTGATGGTATCCGTCTTCTGAAAGCCATGCCAGAATCCACTTGTCTCGCTTTTTGAGATCACCATTTTGCGTACGAGCGGGAATGATGCAGGAAGCAATTTATCGGAGCCATACAGCTCGGCGTAATACTTTAGTGAGTTCATACCATCATCGAGGAAGTTGGCACAGAACGGAACTTGCTGCTTTCCGTTTTTAGAAAATTTGGTTGCAGCATTTGATACAAAAGAAGTATCGAGCAACTGGATACCACTGAAAAAGACAGAGTCGGGGGCGGGGGCGACAAAAAAACTGTCGGTAAAGGTGAACCGCTTAACGGAATCGGCCATATCGGTAAGGACTAGTTTCATTTTTACCGGGCCTGTGGTCATTTTGTATTTGCGCAGCTCCAATATTGTTTGCTGCTTTAATTCTTCAATGGTTGCACGTGGTACCGTTTGCATGATGTACCTGTCGTGGATGAAAGTGCCGGCATCGTTGGTGAACGTAATATCTGCTTTGATATTGGCAACGATCATGTTGTCGGACATGGTAGAGTAATAGAGGGTTGCGGGGTTTACCTGCCAATAGAGGTCGATGCCGGGAATGAATTTGCCATTCTCGGCGACACCCGGCATATAAAAAACGGTATGTGATACGGTAGCCTCTATAGCAAGGGCCCGAACAGAAAACAATACAACCAGAAAAAATACAGCCAGCCGGCGACCCATTTGCAACAGTTTTTGCAAATATAATCTCATTTAAGGGGTATCCGTCTACTACCGGAACACGAAGCAAGAAATTAGCACAGTATAAACATTTACAGCCGCCCAGACTGTAATGAGCGCAGTTTCTATTCCGGCATATTTTACCATGAGTTACGGAATAGTCCGGCTATTACATCCCTTTTTCTATTTTTGTGGTAATGACGGTAGTTTCTTCTTTTCTCACTTTTCCGAATATTGGCTGGTGGATGCAAGTATTGCAGGCAGACAAGGTAATACTGGATACAGCAGAGCATTTTGATAAAATGAGCTACCGCAACAGGTACCGTATCAGCGGAGCCAACAACAGCATACTGCTTACCGTGCCGCTGGTGAATGGTAGAAACCAACACACCCCAATGGCGGAGGTGCTGATACATAATGCGGAACACTGGCAAGTGCAACACTGGCGCACCCTCGTGTCGGTGTATAAACGCAGTCCGTACTTTGAGCATTATGAGCCTGAACTAAAGCGATTGTATGAACAGGAATTTACGCGCCTCCTGGATTTTAACCGGGCGGGGATGCAATGGGTGTTGCGGCAGCTGAAACCGGGCTTTACAACTGAAGAAACGAGTGTGTATCTGAAAGAATACGGTGATGAGGTAACTGACCTGCGCGCATTAAAAAAATACGCGCCAGCATTCAAAAAATATTACCAGGTATTTGAGGACCGGATAGGCTTTGTACCTGATCTGAGCATTCTTGATCTGCTGTTCTCGGAGGGACCGGGGGTGGTTGATTGGTTGAGTAGTTGAGTAGTTGATTGGTTGAGTGGATGAGTAGTTGAGTAGTTGAGTGGATGAGTGGTTGAGTGGATGAGTAGTTGAGTAGTTGAGTAGTTGATTGGTTGAATTGTTATTGGGAGAGGGAAAGTGGGCGGGATAGGCAAACAAATAAAATTGAATGACCAGATAAATAAAATAAGCTACACCGGGTAAGGTGCAGCTTATTTAAAAACTAATATAGGGGAATTGCTCATTACTCCACCACTACTTTTTTGACCCACCGTTTGTTTCCGGCACTGGCATTTATAAAGTATAGCCCAGCCGGTAGTTGCAGCTTCAGTTCGGTTTCTGTGTTGGTTTTTATTGCACACTCTTTTACCACCGTACCAGCTATATCCGTTATTACAAGTTGTGCAGGCTCACTTCCGGTTGTTGTTGTCATGTTCACAAACACATTGCCTGAATTGCTGGGGTTAGGGTATACCTGTACATCTTCTGCCTGAGCAGCAAGTTCGCTGACACTGTTTACAAAGACAGTGTCTTTGAGGTCAATCCGTCGGATACGATAGTTAAAATGATCAGCGATGTAGAGGTATCTATTCTTCGTTAACCATATCTCATCCGGACCACTCAATTTAGCTGCTGTAGCCGGCCCACCATCACCGCCGTAACCTCCCATCCCAGTACCCGTAGCACCACTGCCGGCAATAGTTGTGATTATTCCTGCGTTATTTACTTTACGAATTCTATGATTGGTAGCTTCACTGATATATAAATTACCAAAATCGTCTGGGAAAACACCTACAGGTTCAGCCAATTTGCATGCTGTTGCGGAGCCTCCATCTCCACTAAAACCTCTTACACCGGTACCAGCAATTGTTGAAATAATACCTGACGTACTTATTTTTCTGACACGTTGTAGATCCGAAATAAATAAATTACCGAATTTGTCAAACGCAATCTGATCAACCCCACCTATTTTCGCAGTATCAGCCATCCCACCATCCCCACCATATCCTGCTACTCCAGTGCCAGCTATTTTTGTAATAATTCCCAAAGTATCTATTTTTCGAATGTACGAACTGGCTGAAAAATAAATATTCCCTACCGAGTCTGAACAGATTCCTCTGCCTGCCCCTAATCCTGCCATTGTAGCAGGGCCTCCATCACCGCTAACAATTGAAGAACCCGTACCTGCAAACGTGGTAATAACGCCAGATGTATCTATTTTTCTAATTCTTTTGTTGGTTCCATCAACGAAATAAACATTGCCTTTCTTATCAAATGCTATGCCATATGGAAAATCGATTTGTGCAGCCGTTGCTGACCCTCGATCGCCACTGAAGCCTGTAACACCTGTGCCGGCAAAAGTGTGAACAATACCGTTGGTGTCTATCATTCTAATAATGCTGAATGCCATGGCATCACGGTCGCTAATGAAAATCCTCCCTTTGGGGTCTACGGCAACACAATCCACATTGTAAAAATTAGCAGCTGTCGCAGCGCCTCCATCACCCGCATACCCGAATACGCTGCTGCCTGCGACAGTAGTTATTCGTTGTGCAAACGAAACCGAGGAACAAAAAACAAGAGCCGTTATAAACGGGAGAATAATTTCTTTTTTCATAACTATAAAGTTAAAAAGCACCCTGTGGTTAATCTTGCAGGGTACTTCAGATTATTTAATTCTTTACAAATTTCTTGTTTGTGATTTCCTTACCCTCGTTATTTATAGTGAGTATTTAGCTGCCAGCATGCAAAATGAAAATTAAATCCAATAACAATTCGAAACTACTTATATTATTACAAAAACAAACTGTTTTGATGAAATTTTTGACAGAGTGGGATCTGATTAAGATAAAAGTTTGGAAATAATGCAGGAAAAATTTCAAGGGTGAGTTGCACTGATAAATCGGTGCTTTCCTCATTTTCGACGTGTTAGGCTACAATGCTTTGATGCACATGGCATCAGTAGTTTAAATTAAAATTATGGAAATAATGCAGGAAATATTTCAAGCGTGAGTTGCTCCGATAAATCGGTACTTTTCTCATTTTCGACGTGTTAGGCTACAAAGCTTTGATGCCCATGGCATCAGTGGGATAGGGGAAAAATTCGTAAATAACTGTGAATATAACTTATCAGCCGGCTTACTTAAACCCTCTCATCTTCCAAACGCCGTACATAGCTTCTTTAACTATGCCGCGGCTCATTTTAGAAGCGCCGTCTTTGCGGTCTTTGAAGGAGATAGGCACTTCGGCAATTTTGAATTTCAGTTTCCAGGCACGGTACTTCATTTCGATCTGGAAGGCGTAACCAATAAAGTGTACTTCGTCGAGCGGAATGGTGCTTAATACTTTGCGGGTGTAACAGATAAAGCCTGCAGTAGGATCGTTAACCGGCATCCAGAGAATCATTTTGGTATAGAGGGCCCCACCTTTTGAGATGAGTATGCGCTCCCAAGGCCAGTCGACCACATCGCCGCCTTTTACATAGCGGGAACCTACGGCTACGTCGGCACCGTTGACACAAGCCTGGTACAACCGATTGAGGTCTTCCGGATTGTGAGAAAAATCGGCATCCATTTCAAAGATATATTCATAGTCGCGCTGCAAAGCCCATTTAAAACCTGCAATGTAGGCAGTGCCAAGACCCTGCTTACCGCTGCGCTCAATTATGTGCAGCTTACCTGAAAATTCCTGCTGTAGCCCTTTTACTATTGCGCCTGTACCGTCGGGCGAGCCATCATCTACCACAAGGAGATGGTAATCGCCGGGCAGGGAAAATACCTTGCGGGCAATATTTTCAATATTCTCCTTTTCGTTATAGGTTGGTATGATAACTAGTTTCTTCAATCGGGCGAAAAATAAGGCGGCAAAATAATGATTAAGTGATGAATTTCTCTACAATTGTTTGCTAAAGTTTCTAAATAAACGGGTAAAACAGGGTTTTAGTTTGCCGTGTGCAAACTAAAACCACCCTATACCAATAAAACATATTCAATTGAATTATTTTAGTCCGGATTTTTTCAGTTTCATCCTGTTCAGAATTTCAGAAATCTTCTGCTTGGTGTGCAGCGCAAAATCTGCCTGCATCATCCAGTCGTAATACTGCGGCTCACTGTTGAATATCTCCTCCACTTTCCTACCCTTATGCTTGCCGAAGTTGAACACCGGCTGTCCGTCTTTAAGCATGATTCGGCGGGCAAAATCGACATATTCATCGTTGTGGGTGAACTGATGCAGGGTGGGCACATCGTGACCGATATCGGCATATCTTTCCAACTGAGCGTCGAGTACATCAATTGTGGCGTTGATGTCGGCTTCGGCGCTGTGTGCGTTATCTAGTGGCTTGTCGCAATAGAATTTATAGGCGGCGCTGAGTGTACGGGCCTCCATTTTAAAAAATATTTGCTGCACATCGATCATGTGGCGCTCAGTAAAATCTACGTTGGTACCCACGCGAAGAAATTCTTCGGCAAGGAGCGGCAGATCGAATTTGCTGGAGTTATAGCCGCCCATGTCGCAGCCCTTCATCCAGTCGTACAAAGCATGGGCGATCTGTTTAAATGTAGGGCAATCCTTCACATCCTCATCTGAGATGCCATGTATGGCAGTTACCTCAGGTGGTATTGGTATACCCGGATTGATGCGCTTGACCTGTTTGTCACGTTTACCATCGGGCATCAGCTTCACAAAAGCAAGCTCTACTATTCTGTCTTTGACAGGATCGGTACCTGTGGTTTCCAGGTCGAAAAATACTATTGGTCTTTTGAGCGCTAATTTTGGCATGCCGGTATTTATAAATTCTACTGCGAACTTACAGTATTCCAGTCAATTCCATCGAAAGTTCCTGAACTCATCAGCAATAAAAAAACGGGTTTACCATCTGCACCATTGCCTGCTGATATCATTCTTCTTACAGTTGCTTCCAGCGTTGTTTTGTCGTCGATAACATTTACGTCGTCCTTATCAAAATATTTTTTGACTGATGCGGGATCGAGCGGCGGCAAGCCTTTCATGCTCAGGGCATGGTGGCTGAAGAATACAATTGCATCATCGGCGGCATCCATACTATGTGCATATTCAGAAAGGAACTGCTCATTTAGGCTACTGAAAGTGTGCAGCTCAAA
This sequence comes from uncultured Bacteroidota bacterium, assembly GCA_903829015.1. Taxonomy (GTDB): domain Bacteria; phylum Bacteroidota; class Bacteroidia; order Chitinophagales; family Chitinophagaceae; genus Nemorincola. The sequence goes on along the minus strand of CAIKOJ010000180.1, from coordinate 17,701 downwards.
ACAGGCTACCAGATGATGTGTTGGATATGCCTCGCGTACAGCATTGAGCGTGGCTTTCAGTTTGCTGGGAGCATGTGCAAAATCGCGGTACACCAGCAGGTTCTTTTCTTCTTTTACTTTCTCGAGCCTGCGTGCAGCACCTGTAAAAGAGGCTATTGCTCTGTAACAATCTGCTTCTGATACGCCCAGTTCCATGCATACATCAATAGCCGCCTGCATGTTCAGCAGGTTGTGCCTGCCGAATACGGATACCTTGACAGGACCGGTTGCCGTGTCCATAACAGGCGTACCATCTTCGTAATGAAAAGGTGGTGTAACGTATGGGGTAACCGATAAATGACTTGCGGAAGTAGTTACTACCCGGCTCACCTCGCTGTCTTCTTTGTTGTAGAACAATTTTGCGCCAGCATCCATGCCGTGCAGGTATTGTTCGAACTGGCTGAAATAATTTTCGTAGGTAGGAAACACATTGATGTGATCCCAGGCAATGCCGCTTAACACACTGATGTGCGGGTGATAAAAGAATATTTTAGGTCTTTTTTCTTCAACAGATGCAGGATACTCGTCGCCCTCCAGTACTATGATGGGTGCATCGGTCAACTGAACTGACTGATCGAAACCGGCTACCCTGGCTCCTACCAGATAATCGAAAGCGACTCCCTGATGCTTGAGTATGTGCATGATCATTGAAGTGATGGTGGTTTTGCCATGACTGCCGGCAACCACTACCCTCTTTTTGTTTTTGCTTACTTCATACACGTATTGCGGGAAAGAAAATATAGGGATACCCATTTCTTTTGCGGCCAGCAGTTCGGGATTATCTCCTTTGGCGTGCATACCGAGTACAATCGCATCTATATTTTTTGTGATTTTCGATGCGTCCCAGCAAAATTGCGACGGCAACAAGCCAGCAGCGGCGAGATTGCTCTTAGCGGGGTCGTTGATCTCATCGTCGCTGCCCGAAACTGTATATCCCTGCCGTTGTAAAGCGAGTGCCAATTGATGCATAATTGCACCGCCAATTGCTATGAAGTGAATGTTTTTCATATTTTTGTGCTAACTTCGTACAAAGTTAAACGAGCTTTTTACTATTTATAATTGTAACGTATGCAGCTATTATCGAAAATCAGGCGCTTTGCACCTATTATAGCCATTTCATTAATTTTATTAGCCGCTTCCTGCACCGGCTCAAAAAGGTACGGCTGTCCGAATCACTTATCGATTCCTGTTATTTCTATTTTGCATTGATCCGGCACCACAGGGAAGCTTTAATTACACCCAATTCTGCCTGGTAGTTATTTGATGATATAACCTACGTATATCTGCACTGCGCTGGTCTTCCAGGGTTCGGCTGTAAATATGGTGTTGTTGTTGAGATTGGTAAACCCGTATGAATACCTTGCTCCGGCAATGAACTTCATTGGCAATCTAGCTTCCAGTCCACCGGTTGCTGCAAATCCGCCATTCTTGAACAGCAATTTGGAATCGCCATCAAAACCCGCCTTGTTATGTATGGAAATGATACTGCTGTATTGCAAACCAGCCTGAATCCAAAGGAACGGAACAACTTTGTACTCCAATAACAATGGAATATCAATGCTTAGCGAAGTAAAGTCGCCTTTAGTACCTAATGAATCGGTAATGTACTTAAAGGTATAGTGGGCAGTAGATGCCAACACCTCTACACGAACTCCAAATTTATTCTTACCTGTCTGCATAAAAATACCGCCGGCAAAACCCGGATTCATCTTGTCTTCCCAAGTAGAATCGCTGGCCATTTTCTGCAGGTTGAGTCCGGCTTTAATGCCAAATTCAACCTTTGGAGCAGTAGAATCTCTATTTGCCGGGTCGCCCGAAAATAACTGGGCATGGCTGTTGAATGAACACAGCAATATAGTAGCGATGAATGCGGATAGTAAGTGTTGTTTCAAATGAGTTGTTTTAGCTGTACAAAAATAGACCAATTATTTTACAACGGGCTTTCAAACGAAGAATCAAAGAAAACGGAAACCAAGGGCTATCTGCACACTGCGTTCGTTCCAGGTATCAACCGCTCCGTTGTAATTAACTGCTGTTTTGTTCATATTCGTGAGACCCAAAACATAGCGGGCACTCAGTGTGAAATGAGCCGGAAGCATTGCCTGTAAACCAATCACACCATCGAAGTTGGTAGTGTTGAATTGTTTTTTTACATCTTTAGAACTTTCCTCGGCAGTGAGAATAGTACTGAACTGAGGCCCCACCTGACCCCAAATGCGCCAGAAAAGTTTGCATTCAAACAAAACAGGGACATTTAATGACACCGTTTTTACGTGGTATTTCACCGAGGCTCCGGTACCCGGAGAAAATGAAGGTACATAATCAACTTTAGCAGACTTCACCAAACCTTCCACCTGCACACCTATTTTCTTTTTGGTAAGCCCTACAAATACGCCCCCCAAAGCACCTGCATTGAAAGCATTGTCGGCGAGGGAACCGGAAGTCTGTTGGAGATTGAGCCCTCCTTTTAAACCAAATGTTGCCTTAGGTACAATTTTTTTCGCTTTACCAATAACAGGGGTTTTAGCGTGCAGACTGTTAGGGATAAATAAAACAGCAACAGCCAAAATGATGAGTGTATGTTTCATATAACTATTTTTTTAGCAAATATAACGCACAAAAATCATGCCCGCATATGACCAACGATATTTAAAGCACTATTGTATAGCGCCGCCTACGGGCAAATAAAAGGAATTAAATTTTACTTTTACCAACAGATGTCGGAAAACAAGCCCGTTATACAACTACCAGTTAAAGAGATGAAGGCTATAGCACAATTAGTGCCGGCGTTACTTTTCCTTTTGCTGGCAGGAGCGGTTTTGTTTTACAAAGAGCGTATGCTTTTTATTGATAGCCCGCACGTGCTATTTAGAGTGGTAAATGATGGCAGGCTGCACATTGAAGAGCACAGAATAGGCTCGTTTATCACACAGATGTTTCCGTTGCTGTTTTCAAAACTAGGTATACCCTTTCGTATGCTGGTTGTTTTATACTCAGCGAGTTTTTATATTTTTTACGGAACGGTTGCTTTACTACTGGTTTATAAATTTAAGAACTACGGTCTGGCTATTTTGTTCGGGCTGTACTTTACCCTATTTGTAAGCGATACTTATTATTGGCCGAACAACGAGGTACACCAGGGTATAACGTGGCTCTTTCTGGCTTTTGCGCTCAACGCCTATTTTGCAGAAAGAAGCAAACCTTTGTTGGTTGGCATCCTGATCTTTGCGGCGACATTCGCACTGGCTATATGGACACATCCGCTTGTGATGATAGTGGCAGTGTACCTTTGGGTAGCAGCACGGCTACGTAAAGAAGAATGGCCATATTCCAAGGTGCAAACAATTGTGTTTTCACTGTTATTGCTCACAATTTCTTATCTAAAGTTCAGACAGGGCAATGAGCACGGGTATGACGCCACGAAAATTGAACTGGTCACAAAAACACAGTTGCCAGGCATTGGTGAAATTCTTCAATCTCCGGTAATTAAATATTTTTTTGAGGGCTGCCTCAACAACTATTGGTTGTTCATTGCCATTTTTGCCGCAGGGCTATTTTATGCCATCAGGCAGGGGAAATATCTATTCAGCGTATTTACTGTTTTATGCGCAATGGGTTACCTATTATTGTTAGGTATAGTTTTCAAAGACGTTAACACCAACAGATTTTATATAGAGAGCGAGTATATGCCACTGGCTATCATTTGCAGCGCGCCATTTGTGTACTACCTGCTACCTAAATTAAATATTAGAACAGGCACCTTGCTGATCACAGTTATATTCTGCGTCCGCGTCCTGTTTATTTTTCAAGCTCATCATAAATTCAGTAACCGCGTGGCTATACTGGATGGCATGCTCAACAAGATGAAAGAAAAGAATTTGACGAAAATAGCGATCCCCGAGCCGGTGCCATTTGCCGACAGTGCATTGATCATGAATTGGGGAGCACCTGTGGAAAGCATCATTTTATCAAAACTAAAAGGAGATGACCCGCAAAGAACTTTTCTATTTGCTGATCCGAACCTGCTGACCACTACCCTGAAAACCGGCAACGACACTTTGATAGGCTGCTGGGAAATATGGCCAAAAGCAAGAATCAACTCAACGTACTTCCGACCTAACTGGTCGGCGCCTTACACAACAATTGGGTACACTGAACTAATGAAATGATGTTATCTGGTGAGGGTGGTGCTGCAGGTTATGGGCGCACCGTATGCCAAACCACTCCAGTTGACAATAATTCGATTGGTAGTAAATGTGGCGGTACCTGATATTGAAAAATTGCCGGGAAACGTTTGCGTAGGTATTGAAATGGTACCCGCAACGCTATCCACTACAGCTGTAACCATAGAGCCGCCAAGGTTACTGAATGTAATGTTGACTGCATCAGTAGCAGTAATAGTGGACTGATAAGTAGGCTGCCCGAAGGACGAGCAATAGTCGCTGCAAGAATAAATACCGGCTATACGATGGGCACAATCGCCTGAAAACACCTGGCTAGTTGAATCCTTTTTATTACAGTTGGTCAGCAATAAGCTGAATGCCAGCAAACTGGAAATGGACAAAACGGATGCAATGGTCTTTATTTTTTTCACCATACAAAGGTAAGTGAAGCTGATAAAATAAAACAGGTTTATTCGATCACCAAAAACTCATTTTTCGTTGGCCGTATTCCCTGCTTGATCACATCAAAAAAGGATGGCCCGTAAGTGAGGTAATATTCCAGGAAGTTTTCTACCCGCTCCTGCAGGCTATTGTTTGGAAAAAGTGCTTCCCGGAGGCGGGTTATCCGATCCATTTGCACCTGATTTTTCCGTTTTTCGGCACGGAGCATTTTCTTCTCCAACATATCGAACTGATGTTGTATTCTGGCGTTTGCGGCACCCACTGCTCCTTCTAAAGTAGGGTCCAGAGCAATGGCTTTTTGTTTGAGATCGTTGAGTACTTTTTCGATGCCGGCGGCTTCATCGTCGGTGTGCCAGATAACCGACGAATTTTTTGAGAGGTATTCTTTCTGCAGTTCTGACTCGGGCTTGAATATTTCGGCAACTGTGAAGCCGAGCTTTTTGTACAATTCAGACGAAGCAGGAGGTATCCACATCACCGACTGGCGAAGGAATACAGCGGGATAGAAGACATTGTGATGTGCAAACAGCGTCTTCAACTGCATCCAGTAGGCTACTTCTGCCCCACCACCGATGAATGCCACATTTGGCAGAATGGTTTCCTGAAACAATCCTCTCAGAACTACGTTGGGACTGAACCTTTCGGGATGCTGCTCTAACTCAATCAGCAAGGCCGCTTCAGACCATTGTATATCTGAATTTACAACAACCCAGCTATCGCCAGTTTTCTCAATACGCTCTCTCATTCCATCGACCAGATAAAACAGGTTGACGGCGCGGGGATGCGCTTGTATTTTGTATTTGGCCGACAGTTTTTCGATCTGGCTGGAAACAATATCGATGGAATTGCTTTTCAGCAGATCTTCGCGCACTACCGGAACAAATGTTCTTTTCAGGTCGGCATCATCAGGATCAATGACAATGAGGCCGAAGCGGCCAAACAGCTCATGCACAAGGTAACGGGTTGCCTGACCTATGGTTTTATGTTTCAGGTATGCTGTCGTCAAAAGTTGCTGCAGATCGTCGCAGTTTTTACCGGGAGGGCCGAAAAATTTAAAGAGATCAGTGAGGATCTTTTTTAATCCCTTTGTATCCATACGGCCAACTGCACCTTTTTGCCCGTCGCCGTCCCAAATGTATTTGTCGCCTCTGAACCTGAATGTACCTAACTCTTCGATATCGGCATCTTCACTACCCATGTAGTAAACTGGTACAAAATACTTATCCGGATGAAGGGCATTCAACTCTTCTGCCAGACGGATAGCGTGGATAATTTTGTAAACAAAATAGAGGTAACCGGTAAGCAGATTGGGTTGGTGGGCAGTGCAAACGGTATAAGTATTTTCATTTGCCAGTGCGTTGATATTAGCCGTTACCGGTGGCAGTTCAGACAAACCAGTGTATTGTCTTGTCAGCACATTTACCAAAAGCCCCCTATCAACCGGAAAATTACTACGATTGGCAATTGCCTGCTCTAAACCCGAGAGATCGGGTGCATACTGAAAAAAAGGTGCTATATCAGGATTGCCGGACAGATAATCAGTTACGAGCTGAGAAAAGTAACCGGTTTCCTTGTACGGCACATATGTAAAAGTATTGGACACAGGCAAAAGGAATTAAAGTGCGAAGTTAACAGGCTATGGGCAGAAATACTGCATTTAACCAATAGTGTAAACTGATAACCATAATACAAATCCTTATAATTGTTTTTGAGACTCTAAAATTCATGTATTTTCATGCTGATGAACGAGCCCAACACTATTAAAAACTGGTCGGCACAGGATCAGCCACGGGAAAAACTGATGGAAAAAGGAGCCTCGGCTTTGACTGATGCTGAATTGCTGGCCATACTGATAGTAAACGGGACACCGCAGCGGTCGGCAGTGGAAGTATCGAGAGACGTATTATCACTAGCCAATAACGACCTGCGTGAGTTGGGCAGGCTATCGCTGGAACAGATGCAGGCCATTAAAGGTATAGGCGATGCCAAAGCAATTATCATCACAGCAGCAATGGAACTGGGACGCCGCCGACAACTGAGTGCGGCAAGAGACATACCGACCATAGCCAACAGCAAGCAGGCGGCAGACATAATTATGCCGCACCTGCAGGACCTGAACCACGAAGCATTTTATGTGCTGTACCTGAATACTGCCAGCAAACTCATAAAGGAAGAACAAGTGAGCAGCGGTGGACTCACCGCTACCGTTGCTGATATACGGATGATACTTAAAAACTGCCTGCTATGCAATGCCAGCCAGATCATTGTAGCCCACAATCATCCATCAGGTAATAAAAGGCCAAGTGAGGCAGATAAGAAACTGACTTATAAATTCAAAGAAGCGGCAGAGGTGATGGATATCAAGTTCATTGATCACCTGATCATTGCAGGATCTGAATATCTGAGCCTGGCCGATGAGGGGTTGGTATAACGACTTCCGGATTACAGGATTTTGCCTATTTTCACAACAATAAAAAAGAAACCATGAGGATCATTACATATAACGTAAACGGAATCCGCGCAGCGGTAAGAAAGGGGTTTATTGACTGGCTAAAAACAGACCCGGCAGATGTTATCTGCCTGCAGGAAATAAAGGCCCACAAAGAAGATGTGCCGGAAGCAGAGATCAATGAAGCGGGGTATGAAATATATTCTTTTTCTGCGCAGAAGAAGGGATATAGCGGTGTGGCAATTCTTACCAAGATCAAACTAAAGAACGTAGTAACTGGCCATGGTATTGAACAAAGTGATTTTGAAGGTCGGGTTATACAGGCAGACTTTGGAAAGGTGACAATAGTTAACGCCTACTTCCCAAGCGGCACAAGCGGCGAAGAAAGACAGACTTATAAATACCAGTGGCTGGATGAGTTTTTTGATTATCTAGCCGAGCTGAGAAAAAAACAACCCAAGCTGATAGTTTGCGGAGACTACAACATTTGCCATAAAGCAATAGACATTCATGACCCTGTGCGCAATAAGAACTACACAGGTTTTCTGCCGGAAGAAAGGGCATGGATGGATAAGCTATTTGACAATGGCTATGTGGATACTTTCAGGCAGTTCAATACCGAGCCTCACCAGTATACATGGTGGAGCCAGTTTGCCGGTGCGCGTGCTAACAACAAGGGCTGGCGCATAGATTACATCAATGTAAGTGAGCCGCTTAAAAAGTCGCTGAAGCATGCTGAGATAATGCCAGATGTGAGGCATTCGGATCATTGTCCGGTGTTTCTGGAATTGGATGTGTAGTCGAGGGGCGATGCCCAAATTGTTTCGATGGGCGATACCCATGTTGTCTCGATGGGCGATGCCCATCGCTAGGGGATGATGCCCTTTCAGGGCGGTTGGGAATTGCAAGAATCGAGTATTGTATTTCGATGGCGATGCCGTGCGTTGTCTAGATGGGCGATGCCCACCCTATGTCATCTCGATGGGCGATGCCGTACGGTGTCTCAATGGGCGATATCCACTGCATGGCGTCTCGATGGGCGATGCCCGTCGCTAGGGGATGATGCCCTTTCAGGGCGGTTGAGAAATGTGATGGATTATGTTGTTTGAAAAAGAATAGCCGGTAACTCTATTGTGTATTTTTTAGTAAAGCGACAGCGTGTATTTTATCGTTGTGCAGTTGTTGAACCAGTGCGTCCAGGGATTCGAATTTTTGTTCATCGCGCAGTTTATCGACGAAGAATATTTCAAGATCGTCTCCATATATATCGCTATCAAACCCAAACAGATTTGCTTCAATCTTCAGTTCTTTGGTGTCGCTCACGGTTGGATTGAATCCGATGCTCATCATTCCGTCATACATGGTGTTGTGGTGCAATGCCCTGATGGCGTATATTCCATTTGCCGGTGCGATCTGATCGTGATCGAGTGGCGTGAGGTTGGCTGTTGGATAGCCGATTGTTCTGCCAAGTTTATTGCCGTGTGCTACCCTGCCGGACAGTGAATAATTCCTTCCGAGCATTTCACCTGCATCCTTTACCCGTCCTTCCTGTACAGCCTTCCTTATTTTTGTAGAACTTACGGCGGCATCGTCGATCAGCTGCACGGCAATCTCTGTTAGTTCAAAACCAAACTCCTGAGTGTATTGCTCGAGCAGGTTTATATCTCCGGTGCGATCGTGCCCAAAACGATGGTCGTACCCTATAACAATGCTATGTGGATAAAATACTCCGACAAGGAAATCTTTTACATAATCGTGTGCGGAGAGCCCCGCAAATTCAAGTGTAAAGGGAACTATAACCACATGTTGTATCCCAGCCTCTGTAATGAATTTTATTTTTTGACGTAAAGGAGTGATGATACCCAAGGGTTGGCTAGGGAACAGCAATTTCCGAGGATGAGGTTCGAAAGTGAGTAGCACACTTTCTCCGTTTACCTTTTGTGCATGGGATATTACTTCATTCAATATTGCCCTATGCCCCAGATGTACCCCATCGAATGTGCCGATAGTGATAACTGCATTCCTGAACCGGGGTAAACTTTTTATATCTTCAAATATCGCCATGAAAAGAGCCGCAAAGGTAATAAGAAAGCTGTTTACAACTTACCTGAGTTAGGAATAAAGAAGGAGCCAGGAAGCAAAATTGGGCTATTTCCTTTTCAAAAGTATTTCAGCACTTTCGCCGATCTCATTGTAGGCTTTTAAGCGGTAGTGTCTGTTACCGTCTGTAAGAGTAATATTGGCAGTATTGGGAGGTGATTTTCCTTCGTTCTCGGCAAAAATCTCTATCTTATTTACCTTTTCTTTAAGGCTCAGTTTAAACTTGTATTTTTTCATAACAAGTGCGTATCGCGTGAGCACCTCTGTATTATTAAAGGCAACCGAAATGATGTCGCCATCGATCACGCCACCGTCATACACTTCAACTATGCAAGAGTCAGTTTTCCAGTCGAACTGCTTTTTTACACCAGTGGTGATCTCATATTCGGCACCATCTTCGATAGTATCGGCAATTTCGCGCTGCGGTTTATTTACTACGAGTTCCTTTGTACTTCGTCTCTGATTTTGCGAAGCGGGGGTATTTTTTGTTTTCTCATTTTTGTTTTGAACCGACAGTTTACCTTCAGAGAAACCACCTCCGTCTTTCACTCTTGTGTTTTGACCGCTCGATACATTGTTCCCGCTTTTATTACCGTTTGTCGGACCGGAATTGGCACCGACATTGCTATTGCTGCCAAGTGAAGACTTTTGCTTGTCAGGGTTTTCCGACTTTATATTTTCCACGCCCCTGTCATTAGTCTGCAAAGTTCTTTTGCCGGATCTATTATTTGAAGACCCATCGCTAGAAGCCCCTTTAGTGGCATTGTTTTCGGCGGTAGTATAATCGCTACGCACAGGCTTATTTGCAACTTTATTTTCGCTACCAGACTTTTGACTACGATCTAAGGAACCGGAACCGTCTTTTTGAGGGCCAGTGGATTGCTGCCCCGAATTTATGCGACCGTTGAGCGCCAGATTGGTTGGACGCAGATCTTCATAATTCCCATTTTTACCTTTTTTGTATCTGGAATCGCTACCCCTCTCCGGCGTGCTATAGTCGGATACGCCAGACCGCGTAGCTTTTGTGAATTGATTATCGCGAAATGCTCCGGACTTTAATGAATCGGTGCCAAAAATACTTTTAAAATTATCGGGATCATCGAAAACAACGAAACCTTCACCGCAGTACATATCATACTCGTCGGCACCTTTAAACGGTCCGGTCATGACATACCTGCCATTATCAAATTTATAATACAAGGTCACCGATGCAAAACAAGAGATAGAATGGCCTACGGTATTTTCCGCTGTACTTTCTTTGAATTTTACCGAGTGTTTCTTTTTGTCAATGAACCCGGTTACGGTTGTTTTAGGCTCAGTACCATCAAATAGCTTTGTCTGCGAATAACCAGCCACTTCATTTCCTTTCACATTGAGAACCAACTGATAAGGAAAAGTTTTTCCGTTCCTTACCTGCATAGTACCGCGCAGTTTACAAACAGTAGCCTGCCCATACAACAGTAAAGGAAACTGCAAATAACATATCAATAAATTCCTTATGTTCATGTGCGATTGGTACAGATAGCATACAATACTACAGAATTTTTCAGTCAATTTTTATGTTGTAACTACAATTATTAAGTTAATGTGTCATGAAATTGTAAACTCAATTTATATGCTATTTTATTGCGTATAATCCAAAAACGGCTTGCATAACATAGAGATAATTATACGACATGCGATTTGCTAATACTATTTTGATTAACTTAGGCTTTATATTCATTATCAAAGAACAAATGAAAAACCCAAAAATCCTACTACGCGGACTCGCATGTGCTTTTCTAGTCGTCGGAACTTTTTTTTACTACAAGCATCAGGAACAAAAAAAGATCCAATTAATTAATGCGGCTAAGGCAACTGAGATGGCAACATCTTCTGATGCAGGAGGCAATGCGAAAAACAATTATAAGCTTACTTGCCAGCAGGGATACAAAATGATTAAGCCACTTTTGTCGGCTAACCAGGAGCGAGAATACAGTGGATTTACAGCCCTTAAAGCGAAAATTGGGAATCTGATTGAAGACAACAAGAAAAATTCGGTGCTCTCTTCTGCCTCGGTATACTTATACAATTTCAATGATGGCAAATGGTTATCGGTGAATCCTGACGAATCATATAATCCCGGCTCACTGATCAAGTTACCGATGCTGATCACTTACCTTAAAGAGTCAGAAAATGATCCAGCATTGCTGAACAGGAAATTCACTTTTGAGGGGGCTGGTAATATTCCTACACAAACATTCACATCAGCCTCTGTAAAGAAAGGCAACAGCTATACGGTAAATGAGCTGCTGCACTATATGATAGCGAACTCCGATAACAACGCTACCAAGCTATTAAATGAACACGTGGTTATTAAAGACTTTGTAAAAACATTCACTGACATTCAGCTTCCGGAACCAAATGTGAGTGACAGAAACTACCAGATAACAGCCAAAAATTATTCCAATTTTTTTGTGGTATTATACTACGCTACCTACATATCGAAAGCAAACTCTGAACGTGCCATGGAATTGCTGAGCGAATGCGATTTTAAGGATGGAATGCTTAAAGAATTACCAGCTAACCTGAAGGTGGCACACAAATTTGGAGAATGGGGGGATAACCGTATAGGCCTGCACGAACTGCATGAAGCAGGTGTTGTGTATCTGAACAACAAACCATACCTGCTTACTGTGATGACCAAGGGTAGCAATACTAAAGATCTATCAACAGTTATTACACGAGTATCAAAGTTGGTTTACGACGAATTCTCGGCACCTGATGCGAACCAACCAAATATGTGATCTTTCAATCCGGTTATTTTAACCCGGAGAGAATCTCGTAAAACCTGAAGCAGTCTTCGAAAGAATTGTACAGAGGCACCGGCGCAATGCGGATCACGTTGGGTTCTCTCCAATCGGCAACCACACCTTTTTCAGTAAGTGCTTCGAATACTTCTCTGCCGCGGTCTGCAAATAACAGTGACAACTGGCAGCCTCTGCGATGTGTTTCTTTTGGCGTTATTATTTCAAATGGCAGGTGCCTCACCTGATGCAATAAGAACTCCATATAACCGGTGAGCCTAAGGCTTTTCTCTCGCAAGGCCGACACGCCTACTTCAGCAAAAATCTCTAAGGATGCATTATGCGCCACCATATTAAATACAGGCGCATTGCTCATTTGCCAACTGGCAGCTCCGTTTTGTGGCACAAAACCTTTTTGCATTTTGAAACGGGATTTTTCGTCATTTCCCCACCAGCCTGCCAGCCTGAATAAAGTAGGGTCGTTACCATGGCGCTCGTGCACAAATGCACCACCCACACCGCCAGGTCCTGAGTTGAGATATTTATAAGAACACCAGCAGGCAAAATCGACATTCCAGTTGTGCAGGCTTAGCGGAATATTACCAACAGCATGAGCAAGATCAAAGCCTGCATATGCGCCAACACTGTGAGCTACATTAGTTATGTTATGCAAATCAAAGAATTGACCGGTATAATAGTTCACGCCACCTATCATAACCAAGGCGAGTGAATTTCCTGCTTCCTGAATTGCGTGAATAATATCTGCGTCTTCGATCAGGTAGGAGCCTTCTTTAGGTGTTATCTCAATAATGGCATCTTCAGGGTCGTAACCATACATGCGCACCTGCGTTTCTACGGCATATTGGTCGGACGGAAATGCCCCAGCTTCCATGAGTATCTTATAACGGCTGCCCTTTGGCCGGTAGAAAGAGAGCATGAGCAGATGAAGATTCACAGTGAGCGTATTCATTGCCACTACTTCATCTTTGTTTGCGCCTACAATATTTGCCAGGCGCTCTGAGAAAAAATGATGATACGAAAACCAGGGATGAGCTGCCTGAAAGTGGCCTTCGACGCCGAACTGAGCCCAATCGTTCAATTCGGATTGCATGTACGTACTAACGCTTTTGGGCTGTAACCCGAGCGAGTTGCCGCAAAAGTACGCTACATCCTTACCACTGTGCTGAGGCAAGAAAAACCTGCTCGTGTAAGAATTGAGCTTATCGTTTTGGTCCTGTACCCTTGCATATTCTAAACTGGCTTCGTAAGACATTGTTTCAACAGAATTTGCGCAAAAATAGCATGATGTAATTTAAAAAATGTCCTTCGGGTAAGATTACCCTAATAATAATTAGGTGAAGGGGATTATTCATGCTCACCGACCAACGGGTATCGGATTTAGCCTTAAAACAAGGAATTACCGATTTTTTAACGTAGCTCACCGACAAATTATTAATTAATCAGATTACATATCCTACTTTTGAGAAAAATTTCAAACAATGAAAGGATTATATATCGCTTTAGGCGTAATTCTGTTACTCGTATTATGGGGAGGCTGCGGCTACAATGGCATGAACAGCTCCAGCAAAGATGTGGATCAAAAATGGGCTGATGTGCAAAGTAGCTACCAGCGCAGATCTGATCTGATACCCAACCTTGTAGCTACTGTAAAGGGTGCTGCAGATTTTGAAAAGACAACACTTACTCAGGTTATTGAGGCAAGGGCTTCTGCTTCTTCGATCAAAATAGATCCTAAAGATCTGACACCTGAGAAATTGCAACAGTTTCAGGCTAGCCAGGGACAACTGAGCCAGGCGCTGGGTCGCCTGATGGTTGTGTCTGAACAGTATCCACAGCTTAAGGCTAACGATAACTTCAAAGGGCTGCAGGATCAGTTGGAAGGTACTGAAAACAGGATCAAGGTATCACGCGATGCGTTCAACCTTTCTGTAAAAGACTACAATATTAAGGTATCCAATTTCCCTAATAATATATTGGCTGGTATTTTCCATATGAAGGAAAGACCATCGTTCCAGGCAGAAGCCGGTGCACAGAGTGCGCCTAAAGTACAGTTCTAACTACTTTAAAACGCAGCTATGTTCTCATTCTTCCGTAAAAAGCAGATGCTGGATAAACACTCGCAAGAGCGTATAGTGGCTGCTATTAAAGAAGCTGAGAGCAAAACCAGCGGTGAGATACGGGTGTTTATGGAACACCACTGCGAACTCGTGGACCCAATGGACAGAGCCAAGCAGATATTTGCCAGTTTGGGTATGGAAAAAACTCAGGCACGTAATGCTATTATTATTTACGTGGCGCTTACAGACCGGCAATTTGCAATTTTTGGCGACAAGGTAATCTATAAAAAAGCAGGCGGTGCTGCATTCTGGAAGAAAGCAGCTGAACGCCTTGTGGGGCACCTGAAGAATAATGAAATAGCTGACGGAATCTGCAACTGCGTTAATGAACTTGGACTTGCGCTGGCTACACATTTCCCATATGATCCTTCGATAAATAAAAACGAATTACCTGACGAAATTGTTTTTGGGAAATGAACCATTTGACTTCTTATCACCTCCGCCGGTTTGGAATAACAATGTTATTCCTGCTCATAGGGCTTGTAACCTTTGGAGAGGATAAGGTTTTTCCGGATCGCCCAAACCCTCCTAAGCTTGTAAATGATTTTGCCCACATGATGACCCCTCAAGAGCAGGGGCAACTTGAAGCAAAACTAGTGGAGTTTGAAAAGACCACTTCCAACCAGATAGTGGTGATCACCATTAAGAGCCTGGGTGCGTATGATGTATCAGACTACGCCATACAGCTTGGTAAGTTGTGGGGTGTGGGTAAGAGCAGCAAAAACAATGGTGTTGTAGTTCTTGCATCGCTACAGGAACATAAGATCAACATATCGACAGGTAAAGGACTTGAAGGCGCATTGACAGATCTCACCTGCGGGCGAATCATACGCAATGAAATGAGACCGCTCTTCAAGAACGGATTTTATTACAACGGATTTAATAAAGCTGCAGATGCGATCATTGCAGCTACCAAGGGCGAATACAAAGCAGACCCGAAAGATAAAGAGAAGCACGTACCCATGACTGCTCTTATCATTCTAATAGTGGTGATCGTTATTATCATCAAAATCTTCAGAAGAGGTGGCGGTGGAGGCGGCAACTATATGAGTGGTGGCGGTTTTGGTAATTTCGCTACCGGCATGATCATAGGCAATTTACTAGGAGGCCGAGGTGGCGGTGGTGGATTTGGCGGCGGCGGCGACAGTGGATTTGGCGGATTCGGTGGTGGCGACTTCGGTGGTGGCGGTGCCAGCGGCGACTGGTAAGCACTTAAATAAGCACCAGTTTACAAGAAGATATCTTCAAAAAAAACGAGAAAATCGTTTAATCAATCAGTTTTAATAATCCAATCCGAACTGCCTTAGATGGTGTGTGCTGTGTTTGTGCAGCAGTTGTACCTGGTGGTCGAAATCCAATACACCGAAGAAAGGGCTTTGTGTGGTTTTACTCTTATCCTGTTCGTGTACTGCAAAAAAATGGTCAAGTTCTGAGCGCAACTCGGCTATAGCATCGCTTTTTGTTGCATGGCGGGTAGGCGGTGGCGTTTCGGGCATTAGCGCGTTTGGAGTATTCTCAGGAAACGGCTTCTCGCTCTCTAAAAAAGCACGGACGCGCGGCAATTTCTCTTCGGGAGTTACTGATTCCAATAGCGTCTTACCACTTGCTATGCGCACATAATCACTCATGTGCTCAATCATTTGCTGCACATTCATCTTGCCCCATCTGGCAGGAGTGCCGGCATCTAAACCAGCAAGAATATTAGTGTATTGATCTCTGAGAAAATCAGCTTTCTGTTGAAGGTTTTCCATAGAATAAAATGGTGTGCATTAAACAATTACAATAGTATTCCCAATTCAACCAATTGGAATAACGGCCGCCGGGAGTAATACCCGGTAATAATTACAGCAGTTGTTTGATCAGTGATTCCTGAGTTATTCCTTCTGCCTCAGCTTTATAGTTACGTAATACACGATGGCGCAGCACGGGCAATGCCATTGCTCTTACATCTTCGATATCAGGTGAATACTTGCCGTTGATCAGCGCATGGCACTTAGCTCCCAAAATCAGATACTGGGAAGCTCTGGGACCTGCACCATACGCAATATACTGGCTTGCAACTGCTGCTGCAGTTTTAGAACCTGGCCTTGTTTTTTGCACGAGTCCCACTGCGTATTCCAATACGTTATCAGGCACCGGTACGCGCCTCACCAAGTCGTGGAAATACAAAATATCTTCACCCGTCATCACTTTCGTGAGGTCAGGAACCCGGGAACCTGTAGTATTCTTAACGATCATCACTTCCTCCTCAAAACTTGGATAATCCAGTGTTATCTGGAACATAAAACGATCCAACTGCGCTTCGGGCAATGGGTAGGTACCTTCTTGCTCGATAGGGTTTTGAGTGGCCAATACAAAGAAAGGCGCGGGCAACTTATATAACACACCAGCAGCAGTTACAGTGCGCTCCTGCATAGCCTCCAGCAGTGCTGCCTGAGTTTTCGGAGGCGTACGGTTGATCTCATCGGCAAGGATAATATTGGCGAACACCGGTCCTTTGATGAACTGAAACTGCCTGCTTTCATTCAATATTTCTGCACCAATAATATCACTTGGCATCAGATCAGGCGTGAACTGGATGCGCTTGAAGGAAAGATCAAGTACATCGGCGAGGGTTTTCACCAGCAAGGTTTTTGCTAGCCCAGGCACACCTACCAGCAGGCTATGTCCGTTGCATAGAATAGAGATGATCAGTTTTTCCACCACATCGTCCTGCCCTACTATAACTTTACCAATTGCCTTGCTGATTACCTTTACCTGTTCTTTAAGCGCGTCAGCGGCTTCAATATCTGTTGAAAATGAATGCATTGTTTTTCAGTACTTTTCCCGGGTTCACTATTAATAAACGTGAAAGTTCTATTATTTTGTGTAAAGAAACAAATACAAATTCTATATAAAAACTTAATTGTAGTGGATATAACAATAAAAGAGGCCCAGCAGCAGGTAGACGATTGGATAAAGACAGTAGGCGTGCGGTATTTCGGGGAATTGACCAACCTTGGTATCCTTATGGAGGAGGTAGGAGAATTATCGCGGCTGATGGTGCGTAAGTATGGGGAACAATCGTTTAAGGAAAGCGATAAGAACAAAGAGTTGGCGGATGAAATGGCGGATGTGCTTTGGGTGCTGATGTGCCTGGCTAATCAAACCGGAGTGGACCTGACTGATGCTTTGCAAAAGAACTTCGAGAAGAAGAACATCAGGGATGCGACGAGGCATAAGGAGAATGAGAAACTGCAATGAAAATAAAAAACGATACCAGTTGGTAGTAACAATGAGAATGAGAACACAGCGCACGTTGCACCCCTACAGGGTGCAACTTACATTCTATAAAGGATACTACAAAGCTTGGACTCTTAACAGAGCCTTTCAATTACTCTGAATAGAAATTCAATCCTCATTAACACGAATTTTGGCTAAAGCCAATCTTACTACAACTGTCCCCCGACGTAAACGTCGGGGCTACTAAGTGTTTGGAATTGCTTTATTGTCAAAATGTTAATGATCGACTTCTGATTTTAACTTCAGCCGCAAAAATAACAAAGCCCCGATTTTCGGGGCTTT
>CAIKOJ010000179.1 GCA_903829015.1 uncultured Bacteroidota bacterium | reverse complement strand
TCTGCAGCGGGAAACTTGAAGTGGGGGTACCTCATTTTCAGGAAAAGCTGGAAAAGATAACAGAGTACCGTGTGGTGGTTTTTGACGGAAAAGTATATGCATTCAATATCACAGGCGAATATGGTTTTGACTGGCGCGGCTACATGCCTAATATTGATTTTGAACCTGTGAAAAAATTCTCGATGGCAAAGGGGTGCCTTACGTTTGTAAAGGAACTAGGTATAAAGCTTGCGGCATTTGATTTTGTGGAAACTGCTGATGGTATGTATTTCATAGAATGCAATCCGCCCGGTTACTTTATATTTTGCGACCCGGAAAATAATACAGGGATGATCAGTGATTTTGCCAAATACTTGCTCAGCTAAAACTGTAATGTTTCAAAAAAAATCAAGACAATGTTACGGCACAAACGGCAGTTCCTTACCCAGCGGCAATCTGATTATCTTATAAAGACCTACAGCAGGTCTTTTATCTCTTACATCAACGATACTTACAGTTTTGAAGGCAGCGATATAGACCTGATGAGAGAAGCATGGCTGTATGATCTGCTGGTAAAAGAAAAGTTGATACAGCATAAGGATCAGGCAGATATACTGAGGCTGCAGCGGCTGCGGGCCGGATTTAAAGTAGTGGATACCCACCATGTACATACAGATCCGCTATCGCTGGTCTGCTTTTTGAATGATGATTATACTGGAGGTGAATTTGTGTATGTTGATGCCCGGGGGAAGGAGAGAGAACTGATCGCACAGAAGAACAATGCTATCATATTTTCAGGAGATGTGCCACACAAGGTCAATCAGGTACTTACAGGCGACAGATACACACTAGTGGGTTTTTTCTCGGGGTGTTGTTAAAGACTAAAGACTAAAATCACGGCAGTAAAAAAACTGCGGAATTGGCTGGCGTATTTTCGGAGGAAATGACCATAATAAACAATATCTCTGGATTGCGATTGAAAGTTGCATAAATTAGTGTTACGCTTATGGAAATAGCATTCATTGGACAGGAACATAAGTTAACCCACTATGAGAGTGCCATCTCGTATAATTTCCGGGTTTTGGAAGGTTGGAGGGGCTCTGATGCAGAAATGTTCTCTGATTTTCTGAAAAATGAAATCTTCTTTGAAATATGTTTTCAGGAAAGAGAAAATGGTGTAGGTCCTGTATTTGATTATGGAATAGTTCGTACCGAAGACTTTACAATTCTCGATAAAAACGGTTTCTATAAATACTTGAGCGATTATTTTGAAAATGCTGAATGGTCGGAATACCACATCGAGGACATTAAACCCAACCTGGCGTGGTTGAAAAATGATATTGACAGATGTAAATTGAGCACTTTTTTTGTTCTTAATATGGAGTCTTTTGAACAGAATAACAAGGTTATAAGGCAGTTCCAGCGGTCGATATATTTATGCTATTTTATAGCAGTATTTTGGTTTGAAAGAGAGAATTTTCTTGTAACTTACACTGAACTATTTTGGGATTAAACAAAACAGTTTCATGCACAACTACAACATGGACAAACGTACTTTCCTTAAAAACAGCGCAATGCTCGGATTGGGCAGCATGATCAGTTTTCCGGCTATTGGTAAAATGGTGGATGCCGTGGCTCATCTTCCTGCCGAAGCGGTGGCATCGGATGAAGATTTCTGGGCAGGTGTCAGAGGCGGTTACAAGTTGAAACCTGATTATATAAATCTGGAGAACGGCTACTACTGCATACAGCCGCAGGAAATACTGATGAAGTACTTCCGCCACATTCAGGAGGTGAACCTACAGGGTGCGTACTATATGCGCACAGTGCAGTTCGACAATAAATATGCCGCAGCAAAAAAACTGGCGGAGCTGGCCGGTGTATCGTCTGAGGAATTGATCATCACCCGCAATACTACCGAGTCGCTGGATATGGTGATCATGGGTATGGACTGGAAGCCGGGCGATGAGGCAGTAATGGCCGAGCAGGACTACGGCGCTATGCTCGATATGTTTAAACAGACTGCAAAAAGATATGGTTCGGTAAATAAGATCATATCCATACCGATGGATCCGAAGAGCGACGAAGAGATCGTGCAGTTATACGCTAATGCCATCACGCCTAAAACGAAGCTGCTGATGGTGTGCCACATGATCAATATAACCGGGCATATACTGCCGGTGCGTAAAATTTGCGATATGGCGCACAGCAAGGGCGTGCCGGTGCTGGTTGATGGTGCCCATGCGTTTGCTCACCTGAACTTCAAGATACCCGATCTGAACTGTGATTATTATGGCTGCAGCCTGCACAAGTGGCTCAGCGTACCTATTGGTGCAGGTTTGCTGTACGTTAAGAAAGACAACATTAGTAAGGTGTGGCCGATTTTTGCCGAGGGTGGTAAGAAAGACGACGACATCCTTAGGCTCAATCATACCGGTACTCATCCACCGGCTACCGACCTCACCATCTCTGACGCTATAGATTTCTATAACAAAATTGGTGCCGACCGCAAGGAAGCAAGACTGCGCTACTTACAGAACTACTGGGTTGATAAGGTGAGAGATATGAAGCACCTGGTACTCTACACCCCGTCCGATCATGCCAGATCATGTGCTATAGCGAACGTCGGCGTAAAAGGCATGAAGCCGGCCGACATGGCGAAAACGCTGCTCGATAAATACAAAATCTATACAGTCGCGATTGACAGTGCCGGTGTGCATGGCTGCCGCATTACGCCTAATGTGTACACTTCAACAGAAGATCTGGATTCGCTGGTTAATGCGCTGAAGGAAATGGGTGCTTAATGAGCAGTTGTTTTGCTGAAGTGGATATCTGATTGGTGCAGGGGTAAGAATAGGGATTTTGCTTAGTTATGTTTGGCGATATTTCCTTTTTTGGATATTTATTTATAACTTGTATTTTCCAAAAAACAAAATCTATGGCAGCCGAACGCGATTCACTAGGTAGCTACGTAATTTCCCTGCTCGACGAGGGACAGCGAAAAGATGAGGTGGAAAGCCTGCTTAGAGAGAAGGGGCATGACGAAAGTTTCATTAAGGAACTGATGTATGAATCGGTGAAGCTGCGCGATGCAAAACGGCGTTCGCAGGCACTGACGCTTGTTTTGGTAGGTGCGTTTGTTTGCCTCATCAGCTTTGCACTCACTATCACATCTTCATTTACGCACAGTAGTTTTGGTTTTATATTGTATGGCCTTACCAGCATTGGCATCATAATTGTCTTTGCTGGCTTTACGAAGGTATTTTAGGATTAGCTTTGCGGTAGTCATGTCCGCATTTTCAAATTATATAGCTGTAGGAAATGAAAAGCTGCACTACCTCAAATGGGGAAGTGGTAAACGGCTTTTGCTTGCGTTTCATGGTTATGGCGATGATGCAAACATCTTCAGTCCGCTCATAGAGCATCTGACCAATGAATACACCATACTTTCTATCGACCTGCCGCATCACGGTGCCAGCAAGTGG
>CAIKOJ010000178.1 GCA_903829015.1 uncultured Bacteroidota bacterium | reverse complement strand
TATTACAGAAATTAACCCCTATCACCTGAAAATAAAAAAAACTTTTTTAACTTTAAAAAATCAAGAAACACTATCTAACAATAAGTCCACTTTAGTTTGACTACATACATCAAACATAACATTTCTAAACTAAGTGAGTATCGCTTTCTGCATGAAATATTAGTATTCCACCCGCCAAAACATTATACCTATATCATAGTATAATGACTAAGGATAAACTATAAAAGGTTCATCCGTATTTCTAATATTTCAATCTACTTCAGTAATGAAAAAACTATTTTATTGCCTGCTGCTCGTTGCTGCAGGCCAAAGCGAAGCGACACTTGCATGTAATGCGTGCGGCTGCTCAGCCTCGAACCAATATATGGGGCTGCTACCCCAAACAAGCACCAACTTTGTCGGATTCCAATATCTATACCGCAGTTTTTCCACCCTGCATACGGAAGAAATGGGTTCCGTCCTGCCGGGTACATCTTACGAAAATTACCAAACAATGCAAGTGTGGGGCCGGGTAAATATCTCAAAGGCATTCCAGGCAATGGCTTTTGTGCCCTATACCATCAACACCCAACACCAGGAAGGCGCACCATCGTCAACTATTGCTGGCATGGGCGATGCCTCTGTTGTTTTTAACTACAAAGCGCTAAACAGAGATAATTGCGCCTGGCATCAAAAGCTGATAGCAGGAGCAGGCATAAAATTACCTACAGGTAAGTATGACTCAAAATCTGTGTCAACTAAAGAGGGCTTACCCAATATGCAGCCCGGCACCCATTCATGGGATGTATTGGGCAGTGTCAATTATACGATAAGACATAGGACTATTGGTGCAAATATCGATGCGAGTTATACAGCAACTACCGCCAACAAAGAATCATACAAATTTGGAAACCGGATGAGTATTGGCGCCCTGGCATTCTACCAACTTGAAAAGCGCAAATTCATGATAATACCGCAAGCTGGTGTGAGATACGATCGTGCTGCAAAGGATTACACAAACTATGCAATTGGAATCATGGATGACGATGGCGGTGGCTGGCAGTTGTATGCATTGCAAGGTGTACAGGCCTACTACAAAAAGCTTGGCTTGCAGCTAACCTGTTATGAGCCAATAAGTCAACATTACGTAAGTGGGCTGGTGAATACCAGGTTCAGAATAGAAACTGGCGTAATCATTGTGCTAAACTAAGTGAAGATAAAGCAAGGCTGCCATGAATTGGGTTCAAGTCATGGCAGCCTTTCCTATTCCGGTTGTTCAAATTAATCTTCGAGCTGCTTCTCACTTATGGTTTTAATAAAGCTGAATGCGATAAGGCAAATTCCTACCACGAGAACTACCCCGGATGCCGAAAACCCGACCAGGTAAGGCATTATTTTCCGGGATACCTGTGCGAAATAATTCCCTTCGTAAAGTGCTATGGCTCTGGTGATTCCCGCACCAAGTAATGAGACCCAGAAGATTAGCAAAGAATAGTGCATCACTGTAAGCCCGATACCAATTGATTTCTTTGCTGCATCATGTAATTGTTCTTCAAAAATAAAAGTAACGGACGCCAAAAGCAACATAGTGTTGATACCTATTGTTGCCCCCATAGCATGAGCCACGGTAATTTGGGTGCCATGCGTATATTGATTGATGTAGGGAACAGAAATAGCAATAGCCAAAATAAGATTCAGAAGTATCCAGGTATCTGCCACCTTAAAGAACCGGTATGCTAGTGGGTAGCTGGTATTGCCCGATTTCTTATAACTAATTTTCCACTGCCAAAGAATATTGGCAAGTAGTACCAACTCCGTCATACTGATAATATAGGCTACTTGTTTTACGATTGGGTTAGCAGGCACGATATAAGTATGGTGTCCCCAGTTGAACATTAGGTTGGTAAGCCCAAGGAAATAAAATGCAAACGATATTTTCTGGTGTCCCATTTTTTTGTCGCCAGTTATTTGCTCCATTGCGTACATCGCAGTACCGTATATAAGCATGTTCCATGCACCCACCATACTGCCATTAGCTTTCCATTGCACTGTAAGGTCGCGAATGATGTTGTCATTGAAGTAAGGTAGCAACCATAAGTGCGCTTCTATAATCGTAATAAAAAAGAATAGAAGCCCCGTACACCAGCTCCATATATAAACCGGGGCTGAAGCCAATTTTGGCCTTATGGTCATCAAGAAATTTATTGCAAACAACAGCCAATAAACAATTATCAGCGATGAAACCCAAGGTGGGAATTCCAGATATTCCCTACCCGAGAAATACCCCATGCAAAAACCAGAAACCGCAATAAAAATGGTAAGGGTTTGCAATGCGAAATGTACCCTTGCAAGCTTGCCTGAATAGAGTGCTCTACCTGCCACATCAGGAATATACTTGTAAATAATACCAATGACGCAGGCGAATATCCAACTCACAGCAAGAAAAACATGAATGGGCCTGGTGTTTCGAAAGGAAAATTGTTCATTCAAAAAATGAGGAAACAAATATTGCAAACTTGCTGTAAGCCCAAATGAAACACTTAACAATAAGCAGGCAAAGCCCAGTAAAATAAAGCGGTATGCTATGGAATGTTGCCTCATGTCATTTTGTTATAGTAATAGCGGTGTTGCCTACATAAGATAAATAAGCAATAATTGCATCGGCTTCCCCACCTGTGAAATGAAAATTTGGCATTCTGGCACCTCCGTTTAACAGCATTCCTCTAGTATATTTTTCACCCCCGCGTTTTGTAGTTGTAACAAGAGTAAGATCCGGGCCCATGTAACCGCCAAGCCCGTATAATTGATGACAGCTCTGGCAATTATTTATCTGCCAGAGCAATTTTCCCTGCTTAGCTTCTTCAGTCATAGCTATGCTACACGACGTACCATAGGTATACACCCAACTACTATAGCCAGCATAGAAACTTAGTAACGAAATAATTACGGCAATCTTTTTCACATCGCTTTCTGAAAATACTATTGTGAATTATCAATTCTATACTCTAAATAACTGACTCCGGTTTTAGTTTGGCTCAGGCCGCCCGTTGTAAACCCTGGCTGAAAACCTCATAGGTGGTAGATTTATGATTAGCAGGCCTGAGAACATGACTAAAGCAATACTCAAAAGCGTTTCATTGATGTAAGGCACAACTATATAGCCCATTGCTGATATTCCTTGTATCATCAACGTCACTTCATTCAGCATTATCCCGCCGATAAAAATGAAAATTCCAACTTTGTTTTTTGAAGAAACCGAGATAGCGCCAACATGCATGCTATAACCTAAAATGAATAACGTGGTCACACCTAACAATACAAGGTGCAGGTAACCAATCACAATGGGTCGGAACCCAAACGAAAGTGTGCTGAGTGATGGTATTGTGGAGCCCAGCTGTAGCAGCAACTTAATACTGAAAGCCAAAAGCGAAAACGCCATTACAACGTAAGAGAAGCCTGAAAATTGGTTCCTCAGAAACGCCCGTTTCGGTATTATTATAGTTGCAGCCCAAACCCAAGCCAATACCTGCGCTATGGCAGCAGCAACAACGACCGCATACGCCCACCCCGGAATCGGCATCCACAGAGCAGATAGAAAATACGCAGGTATGCATGCAAAGGCAAATAGCCTGAAGATATTTAACAGAGTGGCTGTTAAGGATTTGTTGCTTTCCAACTTTTCAAATAGCAGCCCCAGTATCGTGAACGCAAACCAACCATTATACTGAAAGTGCAGAAAGAAATATACCGCGGCCAGATACCAGTTCTGATGCATTGTTTTTGTGGCCATCATAAAAGCCAGAGAGAAGGCACCAAGCGACGATAATGCACCAAATATTGCTGCTGCCTTGAACCATGCAAAAACTACCTTTTTCTGGACGGTTCTATTTATGTCCACCCATATGTATACCGCAAAGAAATAGGATACAAACAGCGAGCAGGTTGAAAAAAAAATTGAAAATAGTCCATAACCCTGTATCGGAAAACTCAGCAGCATGCCATAGGCGCAGATAACGTTAGCATAAAGAAGCCATTTATATCGTTTAAAGAGATCAATTCCCCTATAAACCGAAAGGCGAGAAATTATTAACGCCATAAGCGCCTGCGTTACCCATCCGCTGAATGCAAAATGGGAATGACCATGAAGCAGGTGTTTCTGATCAATAAATGTAAGCGAGTAGGCAATTTTATACC
Organism: uncultured Bacteroidota bacterium; assembly: GCA_903829015.1. GTDB lineage: Bacteria > Bacteroidota > Bacteroidia > Chitinophagales > Chitinophagaceae > Nemorincola. Next base: position 9,701 of record CAIKOJ010000178.1, on the reverse strand, counting down.
TGAGAATAACGCCAATTGCCGCTACAATCAGCAGGTTGACAAATGAAATCTGTAACCATTTCCTCAGTGCCATTCGATTTTAATTAGTTGGCTGCAAAACAACTAATTACTACAACGGCTCGATATGACTGGAGTCATATCGCTGCAATATACTTTCCCTTTACGGATATTGATATCGCCATTGTCGTGCATCACTCTCATCGTTCTAATAACGGTTTCTACTCTCAGGCAGGTCATATTAGCTATTTGTTGCCGGGTGAGTTTGATTTTACCACAGTGAGTGCAAAAATTGTGTTTGGTTTCCTTGAGGTAGCCAATAAGTGCAGATATTCTTTCTTCTGGTTCGTTGTGAAGCAATTCCTTAAGCAGGAAGAATTTAAATCTGAGTCTTTGCGCCATTAGTTTTGAAAATGACATCAATATCTCCGGGTGCTCCAGCAACATTTGGTGAAAAGTTGATTCATGTAGCTTAATGATAACGCAATCTTCTTCTGCAATGGCAGAGGCAGCATAAGCGCCACCATCAAACAATGGTAACTCCCCGAAACACTCTCCCGGTTCTACAAGCGACTGTAGAAACTCTTTGCCGTCATTGTTGATGTTGGTCCACCGTACAAGGCCACTTACTACTTGACAGTAGAAATTGCATCGCGAACCTTCCATAAAAATCATTTCGCCCTGATTTACTTTTTTGTAAACAGCACCTAATGTGAGCAGGAAATCAATATCGACCATCATAGAAAAAACTTTCTTACGTAAAACTATAAGTAAGTAGAGGCAGTGTTGATGACCTTGAGCAGTTAAAAATATGACAAGGATCATGTTCCTCTTTTTCTTTAGACGAATCAACATATTCAACCACAACTGTATTGATTATGTAGAAGATAGCACAATTGAACGATATCGGCAGGACGACAGTAAATCTGCGTTTATGATTGAACGCATAAACTGGAAAATGCAGGTGTTATAATCTTGCACTATCATTTTAACCAACAAATCAGAGATATGAAAAAACTATTGTTCTTAGCTGTTGTCTGCGCAGTATTTGCGGCTTGTGGTGGCAGCTCTACTCACGAGAAGAATCCTTATGTACAGGAAGGTGGCAATGATAAGAAAGAAGCAACTGGCAATCCTTCCTATGACCCAAAACGTGGAGAGGGCAAATTTACACATGTTGACGTTGGTCCGTCTTTGAACGCAGCCATGGCCGACAATGGCAAAAAGGTTTTCGAGGTAAAATGCAACAGTTGCCATAAGACTACCGACGAAAAGCTTGTAGGCCCAGGTTGGAAAGGAGTCACCAGTCGGCACACACCGGAATGGATCATGAATTTCGTAACTAATACAGATGAAATGATCAATAAAGATCCCAAAGCACAAGCACAACTAGAAATTTGCCTAGTAAGGATGCCTAACCAAAACCTAAGCGATGACGATGCACGTGCCCTGTACGAATTTATGAGAAAGAATGACGGAGTAAAATAGCTATTACCGATATCGGAAATGGTAACAATAAAAAACAATTATTTTATGAGACACCTCAAATATCTTCCAGTCATAGGGGCAGTTGCACTTGTAGTTGGGATGAATGCCTGCAAACCTAAAAACGCAGGTAATGCAGTAACTGGTGACGCCGCGGCAAAAGCATATGTAGCACCCGGCAAATACGATGAATTCTACAACTTTCTGTCCGGCGGCTTCAGTGGGCAAATGAGCGTTTATGGCCTGCCGAGTGGTAGGTTGTTACGTGTGATCCCTGTATTTTCTGTTGACCCGGAGAAGGGATATGGTTATAGCGAGGAAACCAAGCCTATGCTGAACACTTCGCACGGCTTTGTGCCGTGGGATGACCTCCACCACCCTGAATTATCACAAACCAATGGCGAAATAGACGGCAGATGGATATTTGGCAATGCCAATAACACTCCCCGCGTAGCCAGGATTGACCTCGCTACCTTCAGGACTGCCGAGATAATAGAATTGCCTAATAGCGGCGGTAACCATAGCTCCCCATTCATTACAGAGAATACCGAGTATGTTGTAGCGGGAACCCGTTTTAGTGTACCTCCGGACTATGAAAATGGCGATATACCCATTAACACATACAAGAAGAACTTTAAAGGCCATATCAGCTTTATAAGCGTTGGTAAAGAAGATGGTAAAATGGAACTGGCATTCCAGATAGAATGTCCGGGCGTGAATTTCGATCTTTCTCATGCAGGCAAGGGGAAATCGCACGGATGGTTCTTCTTTAGCTGCTACAATACCGAGCAGGCCAACACACTGCTGGAAGTGAATGCATCGCAGCGCGATAAAGACTTCATAATGGCAGTAAACTGGAAAAAAGCGGAGGAATACCTGAAAGCTGGAAAGGGTAAAAAGATACCAACTAAGTATGCCCATAACGTGTATAACGAAAAAACTCACACCGCGACTTCCGAAATGAAAACTGAAGTAACGGTACTCGACTCCAAAGAGTTAAAGGACATCTGTTACTTTATTCCTTGCCCTAAATCACCACACGGTTGCGATGTAGACCCAACTGGTGAATACATAGTTGGTAGCGGAAAACTGGCAGCATTAATACCTGTATTCAGCTTCGATAAGATTATGAAAGCGATTGCAGACAAGGCGTATGAAGGCGATTTTGAAGGAATTCCCGTAATAAAATATGACGCTGCATTATATGGCGAAGTTAAAAAGCCAGGCTTGGGCCCTCTGCATACAGAGTTTGATGGCAAAGGCAATGCCTATACTTCTTTCTTCGTATCAAGCGAAGTGGTAAAATGGAATATCAAAGACCTGAAAGTTCTTGACCGGGCCCCGACCTTTTATTCTGTGGGCCACTTATGCGTACCCGGTGGAGACACTAAGAAGCCAAATGCAAAGTACATGATCGCGTATAACAAAATAACCAAAGACAGGTACCTGCCAACAGGTCCGGAATTGGCCCAAAGTGCACAGTTGTTCGACATCAGTGGAGATAAAATGCAACTTATACTCGACTTCCCAACAATTGGCGAACCTCACTATGCACAGGCTGTAGCTGCAGATGTAATTAAAAACCGTTCGGTTAAGTTCTTTAAGATTGACGAAAATACCAACCCATATGTATCTAAAGGCGAAGGCACCACAAAAGTGGTACGTGAAGGAAACAAGATACATGTGTACATGACTGCGATAAGGTCGCACTTCTCGCCCGACAATATAGAAGGTGTGAGAATGGGCGATGAGGTTTACTTCCACGTAACCAACCTCGAACAAGACTGGGATGTTCCTCATGGCTTTGCCGTAAAGGGTGCAGTAAATGCCGAACTTTTAATAATGCCGGGTGAGACACAGACGTTGAAATGGATTCCTGATCGCATTGGTATCTTCCCTATATATTGTACCGATTTCTGTAGTGCACTGCACCAGGAAATGCAAGGATATGTAAGGGTTTCACCTGCCAGCAGTAGCGTTCCTTTAATGTTCAGTACGGGTAAGAACCAACCCGCCCCAGAAAGCGCCCCAGCGAAGTAAGCCAGAAAGGAAAGTAATTACAAATAAATATTGAGTTTCGGCTTATCATACAGAGTGGTTACATCTGATGTGGTAAGCCGAAATTTTTAAAAGAGTACTAAATAAACTAATAGCCGTGAAACACATTAAATTGAGCGTTTGGACAAGGTTGCTGCTAGTCATTTGCGGCATAGGGCTTTTTACGGTTTTGTTTACCCCAATTTGGAGAATTGATCTGGATGCACCACAATACCCGGAAGGATTGAGACTAAACATTCATGCCAATGGCATAAGAGGCAACGTAGACATCATCAATGGTTTAAACCACTATATTGGAATGAAAACGTTGCACAACGAAGACTTTTTTGAATTCACGATCCTGCCTTACTGTATCAGTTTTTTTGGAGCGTTGTTTATTGTCGTAGCGTTGATTAACCGGAAGAAATGGTTCTACAGTTCCTTTTTCCTGTTTGTCGCATTTGGCATTATTGCGATGATTGACTTTTGGCGCTGGGAATACAATTACGGGCACAACCTTGACCCACACGCAGCAATAGTTGTGCCTGGCATGGCCTATCAACCACCTCTTATTGGCTTTAAGCAATTGTTGAATTTTGGAGCCTATTCTATACCTGATTTTGGTGGCTGGATATTTATAGGTGCTGGGGCATTAATGCTATTGGGAGTGGTAATTGAGTGGAAGAGCACACTTAAATTTAAGAAAGCGGCATTGCTATTTGCTGCGATGATAATTTTATCGCTAAACAGCTGCAAAATTGAACCTCAGAGAATTACTGTTGGCAAAGACAATTGCGCATTTTGCAAAATGACCATCTCAGACCCTCGCTTTGGAGCCGAGATACTTACCAGTACCGGCAGGGCATTTAAATTCGATGACATTCACTGCATGAATGAATTCGTCAAATCAATGCAATCTGATTGGAAAAAGAACACCACATTTTACTTCACCGATTATTGCAGCACCCACGAACTTGTGGAGGCATCAAAAAGCGTACTGCTGAAGAGCGCGGAACTTAAATGTCCTATGGATGGCCACCTGGCCGCATTTAGCAGCATCGACAGCCTGAATATAGTGAAAGCAATATATCATGGCGATGCTATAACCTGGGAGCAATTATAATGAAGGCAATAATCCTCATATTGTGTTCTTGCTTTTGCCTCAGTGCAATTGCGCAATGCACAACGATACATGTTGGCAAATTGCAGGCCGTTTCAACGATAACCGATGGCGTAATGAAAGCTGGCAACAATGACACCATTATTGTAGAGCAAGGCACCTATCACGAAAAGAATCTGGTTATCGCCAAGCCGGTTGTGTTGCTGGGCATCAATCATCCGGTATTGGATGGCGAGCACAAATACGAGCCGGTCTCTATTAAAGCCGACGGGGTGGTATTCGATGGCTTTAAGGTATGTAATTCTGCCATATCCAGCATTGTTGACTATGGCGGCATCAAAATTTACAATAGGCGCTATGTAACGATAAGTAATAATATTCTTGAAGACTGCTTCTTCGGTATCTATTCGCAGAATTGTCTGGGCTGTATCATAAAGGGGAATAAACTAATAGCACGCCAGGCGCAGGAGCAGCAAAGTGGTAATGGCATACACTGCTGGAAATGCGATAGCATGCAGATAATAGCGAACACCATAACCGGGCATCGCGATGGCATCTACTTTGAATTTGTCACCAACTCAATAATATGGAGGAACATTTCGACAAAGAACATGCGCTACGGTTTACATTTCATGTTCTCCAACAGCGACACCTATGCTGCCAACGTTTTTGAAAATAACGGAGCCGGTGTGGCAGTTATGTTTTCGCATCATGTAAAAATGTTTCACAATTATTTTAAAGAGAATTGGGGCGATGCGGCTTATGGCATTTTGCTCAAGGAAATATCAGACAGCTACATAGATGGCAATAAATTTGAAAAAAATACCAGCGGTATATTCATTGAAGGAGCCAGTAGAATAGAAATGTATAACAACAGCTTTAAAGACAATGGCTGGGGGCTTAAGATACAAGCCAGCTGTATGGATATTGTTTTGAAAAACAACAACTTCATTGGCAATACTTTCGATGTTGGCACTAATGGCTCACTGGTGCTCAACACCTTTACCCACAACTACTGGGATAAGTATGAAGGGTACGACCTTAACCGGAATAAAACTGGCGATGTGCCCTATCGGCCAGTAAGTATGTTCAGTATGGTTGTCGAGAAGAATCCACCAGCCATGATATTATTTCGTAGCCTGATAACGGTCCTCATGGACAAATCAGAAAAGGTAATACCTAGCCTAACCCCCGAAAACCTAAGAGACGATCACCCCCTGATGAAACCTTTACAATTATGATAGAGGCGATTAATATAAACAAGAGCTTTGGCAAATTGCAGGTGCTCAAAGACATTTCGTTCTCCAGTGGCGTTGGCGAGTGTATTGCTTTAATAGGCCCAAATGGCTGCGGCAAGACAACACTCATCAAATGCCTTTTGGGAATGGTTGTACCCGATTCCGGCGGCTTCACATTCAAAGGTGAGGATATTGCTAAAGGATCGGCTTACAGGTCATTGATTGGATATATGCCGCAGATAGGCAGATATCCTGAGAATATGAAGATAGGCCAGGTGATGGATATGCTCACGGATATAAGGCAGAAACACCACGGACTTGATGAAGACCTGATTGGCGCCTTTCAACTTAAAAAGCTATACAACAAAAGGATGGGTACTCTGTCTGGTGGTACTATGCAAAAGGTGAGTGCCTCCATTGCTTTCCTTTTTCGCCCGGAAGTACTCATTCTTGATGAACCAACTGCAGGACTAGACCCAATAGCTTCAGAAATTCTAAAAGAAAAGATACTCCTCGAAAAACAGAACGGAAAACTGTTCCTGATAACATCCCATATTCTCAGCGAGCTGGATGACCTCGTTTCGCATATTGTGTACATGCAGGATGGCCATATCATTTTCTACAAAGCAATTGATGCACTAAAAACGGAGGTTGGTGAAACTAAATTAGCGAAAGCCGTAGCTCACTTTATGAACAATAAAACAGCATGATAAAAATCGTTAAATATATACTCCTGGATATCCTCAGGAATAAAATCGTGTTGGCATATACTTTATTCCTGCTGGCTATTTCATTCACAGTGTTCAGCCTTGAAGATAGTGTTCAGAAAGGGTTGCTAAGCCTGCTCAACCTCATTTTGTTCATTGTCCCACTTGTAAGCATTATCTTTTCTACCATTTACATTTACAACAGCTCGGAGTTTATTGAGCTATTGCTTAGTCAGCCTATTAAGCGCCGAAGCATCTGGCTGAGTTTGTTTATAGGGTTGGCCAGTGCATTATCCATATCATTTCTTATAGGCGCGGGTATACCTGTTATGTTGTACTGTACTTCTGCCACCGGCCTCATGATGGTGCTAATGGGAGTACTCATTTCTATAATTTTTGTGTCTATAGCTATGCTTGCGACTGTAAAGACCCGCGATAAAGCGAAGGGTATTGGTATCGCTATAATGTTGTGGCTCTATTTTTCGTTGGTTTTTGATGGCCTGGTTCTTTTCTTACTGTTCCAGTTTGCCGATTATCCGCTGGAGAAACCAATGATAGCAATTACTGCTTTAAATCCACTGGATCTGGGCCGGATAATGATATTATTGAAAATGGACGTCTCTGCACTTATGGGGTACACCGGTGCTATATTTAAAGATTTCTTTGGAACTCAAAAAGGATTCGTTGTTTCCATCTTCATTATGCTTTTATGGATCTGTCTTCCCCTATTTTATTCGTTAAGAAAGTTTAACCGTAAAGACCTTTAATTATGAAAACAGATATACAGGATATAAAAGATATACAGACACTCGTAGATAGTTTCTATGAAAAAGTAAAGCGTGATGAAATCATAGGTGCGCTATTCGCACATGTAAATTGGGAGAAGCATTTACCGGTTATGTATTTATTCTGGGAGAACGCTTTGTTTTTTACCGGTGGCTATACGGGCAATCCATTAAAAACTCACCGTGCGTTTCATGAAAGGAACCCACTTAGTCCGGAACATTTTGCGGAATGGCAAAGCCTTTTCGTCTCGACCGTCAACGAACTATTCGCAGGTGAAAAAGCTGAATTAGCCAAGCAACGCGCATTGAGTATATCTACCGTAATGCAGATAAAGATATTTCACGGAAATGCCGACGCCAACGGGCTGCAATAAACGGGAAATGTCGTTTTTCTTCAAAAAGAAATAGGGACTGCACATAAATGCAGCCCCATATTATTTATAACAACTAAAACACTATTTCTTTGCTGGTGGCAGCAGCACTCCGTCTATTACATGTATCATCCCATTTGCCGCCGGAATAGATGCAACTATTGTAGCGGTTCCATTCACCATTATTTTACCGTCTTTCTTTGTGATGGTAATATTGCCTCCGTTTACCTGACCCAATGTTTGCCCATCTTGTAATTGGTCGGCTTTGTAAACACCAACGGAAACATGGTACTGTAGTATATCTGCAAGATCTTCTTTCTTTTCTGCTTTCAATAGCCCTTCTACGGTGCCTGCGGGTAGCTTGTCAAACGCTGCATTGGTAGGCGCAAATACTGTAAAAGGCCCTGCATTACTCAATGCGTTTACAAGGTCAGCCGCCTTTACTGCTGCTACCAGAGTGGTATGATCCTTACTGCCACTAGCAACTTGAACAATGTTCTTCTGAGATGCATCATCCTGCACGGCAGATTGGCCCGCCCCTGCAGGAGCACTACTTTCCGACTTTGCTGTTTCTCCAGGCGTGGTGTTATTACTATCACAGGCAGTCAGCCACAAACAAAGAGAACAAATTATCGGCAATGTGATCCTTTTCATAAAAAAGATTAAAGCGTTAACAATAAATTACCCGATAAATGTACACCCTCGCCATACCTCCTTTTATGACTCCAGTCACAATTATATTTTCTTTTGTTAAAGTAGACCATACCCGCCCCTGTTCGCATTTGTATATGATTCCACGCATACTAGCTACTTCCTATTCTCGGTTATTTTGCTCTAGAAATAATTAAACATATCATGCAAATCTCAGATAGTATAGAGTCCAGCCTGACAATAGGCAAAATTGTGGCAGTTAACTTCAGGACAGCCGAAGTTTTTAAGAAATATGGCATCGACTTTTGTTGTAAAGGTAACAGGTTATTGGTTGATGTTTGCAGGGAGAAGAACCTTGACTTTGCCGCGATAGAAGATGAAGTGCTGAGGGTGATGGAAGCATCGCAATCCATTCCGGAGGACCAGTACAGGTCTATGCCGCTCGATGAGTTGGTAACCCACATTCAGAGTAAGCACCATACCTACGTTCGACAAAGCATTCCGGTACTTTTAGGTTACCTGAATAAAATAAACAAGGTGCACGGCGACCGTCACCCTGAGCTGGATGAGATCTATCAATTGTTTGACGCTTGTGCTACTGAACTTACCCACCATATGGTGAAGGAAGAAACCATTCTCTTTCCAGCTATAATCAAGATTGCAGAAGCCGATCGTAAAGGTCATGCAATTCAACCGTTCTTCTTTGGATCTTTACAAAACCCAATTAACATGATGGAGCATGAGCATACCGTGGAAGGCGACAGGCTTTTCAGAATTGCCGCATTGAGCAATAATTTCACTGCACCCGCAGACGGCTGCACCACCTATAATGTGGCATTCCAGAAGTTGCAGGAGTTTCAGGACGATCTGTTCCTTCATATACACTTGGAAAATAATATTCTTTTCCCCAAGAGCATTGAACTTGAAAAAGTTATCGTCATTCGGTAGTTGGAAACTCTAGCTCATTATAAATCGATGTGCGATTTTCTGAGCCTTCGGACTTTCTTGTTTGTATAATTATATATGTGATTTAGTATGAGATGTGGCTTCAATGGGCTTTAAATACGCGGGGTCGTATTTTGAGTTTCTCGTCTTGCCAAATTTTAATTCAAAGTTCTACAAGAAACTATAGAGCTAACTGGGGAAAATACAGGAGAAGTACATTTAATGGAGCTATCAATAAGACATTATGAAATTTGAATTTCATAAAATGCCACCTTTTCTGCCACCTCTGATTTTCAAAACGAAGAAAGCCGCTCTGGGAGCGGCTTTCAAGACATTGTTGCGGACTGGACGGGACTCGAACCCGC
>CAIKOJ010000177.1 GCA_903829015.1 uncultured Bacteroidota bacterium | reverse complement strand
CAACTGCCTGAATAACGGTAAGTAAAATAATAAAATGGTGCTAACTATGGCTTCCCTGCCAACCGCCCGCTAAGCACGGCGGTTTGGCAGGGAAGCCCACGTTAAAGCCAACTGCAAGCAAACATTAAATTGTGTCAGCAAGAGTATTTTTCCTCTGTATCTTTTTCATGGATTTTCCCTCCCTGATCCATTCTCAATGTAGCCCTCCTCCAGGTGCTGTGTTAGCTAACCCTAATGTCATTTACTATGCTGGTGGCAATTGTGTCTTTTATGACTCCTTGTGCAACCCTTTGCTTAGTGTACCAGCTAGCGAAGCAATCTGGTCCTGCTCACCTGCAAAATCCAGATGGGTTTTAGTCACGCCATTAAATGGAGGTTATTACGAATTTCCTAACTACACTTCTACCGCGCCTAGCATCAATTCCAATCAATATTTACAACCTTTTTGGAGCTGCGATACCATTTATAATGAGCTTTTGTTGCTCTCAGGGGTAAATAGCAGTGCGAACCTCATGTTTAAGCCCGCTCAGATTTTGTCTGTCAAAAATTACAACTACAACAAAATCTTTGTACAAGGGGTGGATTATGCACTAAACAACCGGACCATCACCCAGTTAAGCCCTTCTGTTTCGCAGACTTATATGGCTCAAATGGGCGGCGGACTTTTAAATACCCAGCATAGCTCCTGGACGAATGTTACTTACATTCCCGACCGCAGCGCTTGGAATATGAACCCAAATTTTGAATATATGGGCGCGCAATTGCCGAATACAATGGTCAAGTTGACCTCGCAACAGCCCTTGGTCATTCAAGCCCTTGGTATGAGCCTAACCGCCGGACTCAATGTAAGTGGTTTTGCAGGTGACCTCAATCATTTTACGCCTACAACGCCCTATATGCACAGCTACATTGATCTGTTCAGTCAGGAGCTACAACAGAGATTTGGAACAAGTATCACCACTTACAACAGTTCTTGTGGTGGGAAAACAGCAGCCTGGGCAGACCAGTACTGCACAGCTATGGTGAATCCCAACAACCCAGATCTGGTGATAATTGATATGGGCATGAACGACATATGGGGCACTTCCAATGCCGCATTTAGGGCAAGCATTCAGTCCTGCATGACCAAGATTAAAAGTGCCTGTCCTCAGGTTGAATTTATCCTGTTGAGCAATATGTTTCCTGATGTTGCCAGCCCCGGCGCGCCTTCGAATGGAGATGACTTGATGTATGGATTTTTAGATCAATTGAAATCATTGGAATCTCCAGGGGTAGTTTGCCTGGACATGACCACCGTGAGTGACAGCATTTACAATAGAAAAGGAGCAGTTCACTGCACTTCAAATTCCCTGCACCCCAATGACTATATGGCTCGCTGGTATGCTCAGGGACTTTTGAGCATTTTTGGACCTGGAAATGCGTCGGTTGGTGGAAAAACTTATTACGTGAATACCAGCGGAAGCAATGGGGATGGGCTTTCCATTGCAAGTGCCTGGACATCTTTAGCGAAACTGAACGCTGCCGTGTTGGCTCCGGGTGATACCGTACTGTTTGAAGGCGGCAGTACATTTACCGGTCATATCGAAATCGACCAGAATGATGGCAACAACGCTGACAAGCCGATCATTTTCTCTTCTTATGGGCCCGGAAGAGCTGTTATCAAAACAACTGTACCGAATAAATGCGGATTTCAGGCCACTAATACACAGGGGATTATGATCTCTGAGCTGGTCTTTGAAGGTCCGGGAAATGGCAACCAGTCTGGTAAGGACGGAATCTTATTTTATACTTCAAATGCATCCGGTTATTTATCCAATATAACCGTCCAAAATGTGGAGGTTCGTGATTTTGGATATTGTGGCATTCGTTGTTACTCGAACTATGTCCAAGGGATAATGGCGGGTTTTAGGAAGGTAGTCATCGATCATTGTGAGGTACACAACTGTCGGGAGAATGGCATTGTAACCATTGGCTATGATGACCAGCTTACTACTACTTATCAGCATTATGATGTAAAAATAACCAATACCCGGGTTTATGACATTACTGGGTACGCTGCAAGCAACCATAAAGGCAGCGGAATCGTACTCTCGCAGGTTGATTCTGTGTTGATTGAAAGATGTGAGGTCTACAATACGGGTACTGCAAATGCCGCCTGTGGCGGCCCAGGTGGTATTTGGGTCTATGCTGCCAACAATGTAACCATTCAATTTTGTGAAAGTCACCACAACAGTGCCGGAAGTGCCCCGGGATGTGATGGAATTGGATTTGATCTCGATGGTGGAGTTACCAATTCCACCATACAATATTGCTATTCACACGACAATGCGGGGGCCGGGATCCTTTTAGGGAATTTTTGGGGCGCCCGTCCCTGGCGTAATAATACTGTTCGATACAACATTAGCATCAATGACGCAAGGACGAATAATAGCCCAATAACCCTCTTTACAGCTACTGGAACTATTTGGGAAGGACTGAAGTTTTACCACAATACTGTATTTGTTACGCCTTCAGCCACAAATACAACGCCCACATTCAGTGCCTTTCAAATGACTGACTTCGGCACATCAATAGAAGGAGTGGAATGTTACAACAATATTTTTCAAACCACTGAAGGTATCCCATTCCTGCATATTCCCTCCGCCTTTGTTGCTCAAAATCCAATCTTTATAGGCAATTTGTATTGGAGCAGCAACAGTGCTTTTTCTTTAAAATACGGCACTCTCTTTTATTCACTTGCGGCATTCCGGGCAGCTGGTCCGAATTGCGAACATTTTGGGAGTACCCAAACAGGAGTTGAGGGCGATCCGTTACTGAGCAATATCCTTCAGAGCACTCCTGTTTTATTCCCGCTACCCAATGACAGTTTGAAAACGGCCAAAATCCCAGCCAATTCGCCGGCAAAGGATACCGGGATAGATTTATCCACTCAATTT
>CAIKOJ010000176.1 GCA_903829015.1 uncultured Bacteroidota bacterium | reverse complement strand
GTATTTCTTTACGATCAATACACCCTTGAATTATTTACTTATTTTTATTGCATCCAATTATCAAACATAATCTGATTTATGAAATTCGGCACCTTTGTTTCTCTGGCTTCCTTAGCCATATTATTTGCATCCTGTGGTAACGCAGGCAAGCAAACTACTGTAAATAGTGATACTATGTCTCCAAACAATCCATTTGCTGCGGCCAGCACGCTGCCGTTTCAGACCGCCGATTTCGACCATATAAAAAACAGCGACTTCAAGCCCGCCCTCGAAGCAGGAATGAAACAACAACTAGCTGAAGTGCAGAAAATTGCCGATAATCCCGATGCACCTACTTTCGACAATACGTTTGTGGCTCTTGAGAAAAGCGGTCAGCTGCTCAGAAGGGTAAGCGGTGTATTTGGTTTGCTAACCAGTGCAAATACCAACCCCGAACTGCAAAAACTACAGGAGGAAGTGGCACCGAAACTGGCCGCAAACAACGATGCTATTTTTCTGAACGCTAAATTATTTAAACGTGTAGAAACCATCTATGAGCACCGTGCTGATTTGAAGCTCGATCAGGAATCTAGCCGGCTTGTAGAGTATTACTATCTTAAGTTCAAACTGGCTGGTGCCAAATTATCTGAGCCTGAGAAAGACAGCCTTAAAAAACTCAATCAGGAAGAAGCATCACTCAGTGCTAAATTCACTAACCAGCTAATGGCGGCGGCCAAGGCCGGCGCATTGGTGATTGCTGATAAAGCAGAGCTGGCCGGTCTTTCCGATGGAGCCATTGATGCCGCGGCACAAGATGCCAACGCCGCCAAGCTAAACGGCAAGTGGATGCTCCCGCTTCAAAATACTACTCAGCAACCGCTGTTGTCTTCATTGTCTGTAAGAAATACCCGTCAGAAATTATTCGAAGCATCGTGGAACAGAGCAGAGAAAAATGATTCAAATGACACGAGGGCAACCATATCCCGCATTGCACAGATCAGAGCCAGGAAAGCAAAGCTAATTGGTTTCCCTAACTATGCTACGCTGCAACTGCAGGATCAGATGGCCAAAACGCCAGAGGCTGTAGAGCAGTTCTTCAACAAGCTGGTACCTGCTGCTACTGCCAAAGCTAAACTGGAAGCAAAAGACATTCAGGCAGTTATAGATCAGCAGAAAGGGGGCTTTCAGCTACAGCCATGGGACTGGGATTATTATTCTGAGCAGGTTCGTAAAGCAAAATACGATATCGATGAAAGCCAGACCAAGCCTTACTTTGAAGTATTTAATGTAATGGAGAAAGGCGTGTTCTATGCAGCCAATTTGCTGTACGGACTTACTTTCAAGGAGCGTAAAGACCTGCCGGTGTATAACAAAGACGTTCGTGTATTTGAGGTATTCGACAAAGACAGCAGCTCTATAGCCTTATTTTACTGCGACTACTTTAAGCGCGATAATAAGAATGGAGGCGCATGGATGGACAATATTGTTGGACAGTCGAAACTGCTGGGAACGAAACCTGTTATTTACAACATCTGCAACTTTACCAAACCAGCTCCCGGCCAGCCTGCGCTCATCAGCTTTAGCGATGTGACTACTATGTTCCATGAGTTCGGTCATGGCCTGCACGGTATTTTCGCGAGCCAGCAGTACCCAACTTTATCCGGTACTGCAACCGCCCGCGACTTTGTTGAGTTCCCTTCTCAATTCAATGAGAACTGGGCAATGGATGCAAAAGTGTTTAAGAACTATGCAACCCATTACAAAACAGGAGAAGCCATGCCGCAGACACTAGTAGACAAGATCAAAAAAGCTGCTGCTTTCAATCAGGGATACGAACTCACCGAATTGCTTGCTGCAGCCGACCTAGACATTCAGTGGCACAAGCTGACTACCGATGACCCATTACAAGATGTGGATAAATACGAAAAGGAAGCACTCCATAAAACGAATCTGGACCTGCCCGAGGTGCCTACACGCTATCGCTCCAGCTACTTCCTGCACATTTGGAGCAACGGTTATGCTGCTGGCTACTACGCCTACCTCTGGACCGAGATGCTGGATCACGACGCTTTTCAGTGGTTTCAGGAGCATGGAGGCCTTACCCGCGAAAACGGGCAAAGGTTCAGGGATATGATCCTTTCCCGCGGTAATACTCTGGATCTGGACAAAATGTTCTCAGATTTCAGGGGCCATGCTCCGGATATCAAGCCTATGCTCAAGAACAGAGGACTTGTTAATTAAATGATGTAAAGAATTTCCGGGTTCTATTTTTGATGAGCCTATGATCTTGCTAATTGTAATATGATAGGCTTTTTCATGTTACAGTTTATATTATTAACAAATGTATTTATCATTACATTTGTTAACGACTCTCTTATTGTTAAAATATTTATTACTTTTCGGCCAAATTAAAAAATAGTCATGCGTATGAAACAATTGATATTACTCAGTAAATTGAGAAGTTGTCTGAAAAATGCAGCTGGTAAAGGCCTGCAGGCCATCTTGCTCTTTTTTGGCATGTTGCTGTTATCGGTTAGTGGCTTTTCCCAGTACGTGCAGATCACACATACCACGGGCACTGCAGCTTATGGTGGTGTAAACGTGACTGTTTCCGAAGTAACTCCGGGTACTTATGCAAGCACCTGCACTCCGGCACAGCACTACCAGAACTTTGCGCCTGGTGCTTCATGGAGTTTTACATTCTCCAGTCCGGTGGCATCAGTGCGTATTCCATATATCAATAGCGGAGGCGGCACACTTACTACTACGCAATTTATTGTAAATGGTGCACCGTTCACGCTGACAGGCGGAAATATTACCGGCACGAACAACCAATGTTCTGACCCAACTCTCAACGTAATTGTAGGAGGTGATCTTACAAATACAGGGGCCCAAACCGGTTTTCCAAACTCACAAATTGATATCCCCGGTCCTATCACAAGCCTGCAAGTTGTGCAGACAACCGGATTAAATACCGGGGCATTTCAGGTGTCGTTTCCTCCATGCTCTCCAACCAGCCCTCATCCTGCTATAATTGCAGTAACGGGCGGTGGCGGATATTGCTTTGGTGGTGCTGGTGTTAATATTGGTCTTGCTGGTTCTGCCGTTGGTATTGATTATCAATTGTACCGAGGCGCAACACCTGTTGGTAGCCCTGTTGCAGGTATTGGCGCTGCTTTAAGTTTCGGTTTGCAGACAGTTGCTGGTTCTTACACAGTAATTGCTACAAACGCAAGCACAGGCTGCTCCAGCAATATGGCTGGTTCTGCAAGCGTTGTCATTTATCCTTTACCTAACATTTATACTGTTACCGGCGGCGGTAGTTTTTGCGCCGGTGGCACAGGCGTTGCAATCGGATTGTCTGGCTCAGATGTGGGCATCAATTACCAGTTATACCTGGGTGGTTTACCTGTTGTAGGCACAATCGTTGCAGGTACTGGTGGCCCTATTAGTTTCGGCAGCAGGACAATTCCTGGCACCTATACTGTAGTTGCCAGAAACGGTGGTTTTACTGGCTGTACCAACAATATGTCTGGTAGTGCTACTATCACTGTTAATCCGCTACCATCTGTATTTTCTGTTACAGGCGGCGGTAGTTATTGCGCAGGTGGCACCGGTGTTGCTGTAGGCTTAAGTAATTCTACTACAGGTGTTCAATATCAATTATACCGCGGCACTGCACCAGTCGGTGCTCCGGTTACAGGAACAGGCAGCGCACTTAGTTTCGGTTTGCAAACCCTTGCAGGTGCCTATACTGTGCGTGCATACGATCCCGCTACCAGCTGTACAAATAATATGTCAGGTTCGGTATCGGTGAACATCATTCCAATGCCGGTTATATATAATGTAATTGGCGGTGGCGGATATTGTGCCGGCGGTGTCGGTGCTGTGGTCAGATTGAGCGGATCAAATTCTGGTATCAACTATCAATTATATTTAGGCGGTTCTCCGGTAGGAAGCCCAGTGGCAGGTACCGGTTCTGTTATCAGTTTCGGACCACAGTCAGTTGCAGGTGTTTACACAGTAGTAGCTACCGAAACTTCAACAGGCTGCACCAGCAACATGAATGGCAGCGTTACTGTTAGCATCATACCATTACCAAACGTTTACACAGTAACGGGTGGTGGCGCTTATTGCGGTGGCACAGCTGGTTTACCTGTCGGACTTTCAGGTTCTGATGCCGGTGTAGTATATCAGCTGTACAGAGGCACTACGATGGTAGGCGGCTCAGTTGGCGGCACTGGTAGTGCTATTACTTTTGGTCTGCAAACAATTGGTGGTACCTATACTGTTTTAGCTTACAACCCAGCTACCGGCTGTAGCCAGAACATGACAGGTAGTGCTGTTATTACCGTTGTTGCATTGCCCGCACCTGTTACTGTAACAGGCGGTGGTGGCTACTGCACCGGTGGTGCTGGTGTTAATGTAGGCCTTGCGGCATCAAGCATTGGCGTCAACTACCAGCTGTACCTTGGTGCAACACCGGTAGGATCTCCGGTTGCTGGTACAGGTACTGCATTAAGTTTCGGTTTGCAAACAACTGCCGGCACTTATACAGCTACAGGCACTTCAGTTACTTCAGGATGTACTAATAACATGACCGGTAGCGTGAATGTCTACGTTTATCCATTACCAACTGCCTTTACAATGGCAGGCGGCGGCGGCTATTGTGCTGGTGGCGCAGGTTTACCCATTTATTTAACCGGTTCGCAAACAGGCGTTACTTACCAGTTATACCTGGGTGGCCTACCTGTTGTAGGTGCGGTTGTAGCTGGCACAGGGGGTGCTATCTCTTTCGGCCCACGTACTGCTGCCGGTGTTTATACTGTTCTTGCTACAGTTGGCACTACTACCTGCTCACAATTTATGACAGGCAGCATTACCATCACCATCAACCCATTGCCAACCGCATTTACTGTTACTGGTGGCGGCGGTTATTGTCTGGGCGGCACGGGTGTTCATATTTATCTTTCAAGTTCTCAGACTGGTGTTAACTACCAGCTATATTATGGTACTGTAGCTGTGGGCGCTCCGTTGGCAGGTACCGGTGCAGTTCTTGATTTCGGACTGCTTACAAGCGCAGGTGTTTATAAAGTGGTTGCTACAGATGCTACTACCGGTTGCACCAGCACCATGACAGGTACAGTAAATGTGATCATCAATTCTTTGCCATTTGCATTTGCAGTTACCGGTGGCGGTAGCTACTGCCCTGGTGGAGTAGGTGTTTATGTGGGTCTTGCAGGAACTACTGCCGGAACTACCTACCAGTTGTTTAACTCCGCAGGTCCGGTAGGCAGCCCTGTTACGGGTACAGGTACTGCAATTTCGTTTGGTCTGCAAACTATTGCCAGCACTTATACCGTAGTCGCAACCAGCACTATTACTGGTTGTGTTAATAACATGACAGGTTCGGCCGTTGTTTCAATAGCACCGCTGCCTTTAGCATTTACCGTTACCGGTGGTGGCGGTTATTGTGTTGGTGGCACGGGTGTGCATGTATGGCTTGCTAGTTCATCTACAGGCGTTGTATATCAGTTATACCGTGGTACTGCAGGCGTTGGCAGTCCGCTGGCAGGCACAGGTACTATACTTGATTTTGGTCTGCAGACTATTGCCGGCACTTATACAGTTGTAGCCACAGCAACAGGTACTCTTTGTACAAATAATATGACAGGTAGTGTGGTTGTTACTGTTAATCCGCTTCCTGCTCAATATCCAATGGCAGGCGGTGGCGCTTATTGCGCAGGTGGCTCAGGCGTTCCGGTATACCTCAGCAACTCACAAACTGGTGTTAACTACCAGTTGTACCGCGGCACTACGCCGGTAGGTACTCCTGTTGCCGGTACGGGTTCTGCAATACCTTTTGGTTTGCAAACAGTTGCCGGTTCTTACACTGTGATCGCTACTAATGCTACTACAGGTTGCGTAAGCTCAATGACTGGAGTTGCTGTTGTTTCAGTGATATCACTCCCAACAGCATATACTGTTACCGGTGGTGGTGGTTACTGCACAGGTGGCACCGGCATGCCGGTTTATTTATCTGGTTCGCAAGCTGGTGTTAACTACCAATTGCTGCTCGGCACTTCACCGGTAGGCACACCAATTGCAGGTACAGGTGCGGCGATCGCATTCGGATTGCAGACAGCCGCAGGCACATATACGGTGCTGGCTACTACTGCTACCGGTGGTTGCACAACAATGATGACAGGTTCTGCTACTGTTACCATCAATCCATTACCAACAATATACACAATGGCCGGCGGTGGCAGTATGTGTACCGGTGGTTCAGGCATTCCGGTTTACCTCACCGGTTCACAGACGGGTGTTAACTACCAGTTATACCGTGGCACAACAGCTCTGGGTACACCGCTGGCAGGCACAGGTACGGCTCTGGCCTTTGGTCCGCAGTCTGTTTCAGGAACTTATACAGTTGTGGCAACAAACCCAACCACCGGCTGCACCAGCAATATGTCGGGCAGTGCAGTGGTTGTAGTAGGTAGCTTGCCTGCAATAGTGTCTGTTACAGGTGGCGGTGGTTACTGCTCTGGCGGCACAGGTGTTCATATTGGTCTGGCTGCATCTGCAGTAGGTATCAGCTACCAGCTTTACCTGGGTACTACGCCTGTAGGCAGCCCTGTTGCGGGTACTGGTATTGCGCTTGATTTCGGCCTACAAACAACCGCAGGCACTTACACTGCCGTTGGTACTTATACCAGCACATCGTGCTCCAGCAATATGTCTGGTTCAGCTACTGTTTATGTTTATGCTGTGCCAACTGCCTACACAGTTTCAGGCGGTGGCTCATACTGCACAGGTGGCACAGGAGTTCATATCTACCTCACCGGTTCTAATACAGGCGTTACCTACAAAGTATATCGCGGCGGCACACCTGTTACAGGTGCTATAGCAGGTACAGGCACAGCTATGGATTTTGGTTTGTTCACAGTAGCAGGTACTTATACAATAGTGGCTACTAACGGCTACGGTTGCACTACCACTATGACGGGTAGCGCAACTGTTTCAATCAATCCATTACCTACCATCTCGGGTAGTATCTATACTGTAATGCCTGGTGCATCTATTACACTTACCGGCTCACCAGCTGGTGGCACATTCACCAGCAGCGCACCTGCTATAGCTACCGTTGCCGGCTCTACCGGACTGGTAACTGGTGTATCGCTGGGTACAACTGTTATCTCTTACACAGCGTCTACAGGTTGTGCTGCGGCTCATACAGTGGCAGTTACATCTACAGGTTTCCGTGCAGCACCGGGTGTTGCGCAGGTAGCATCTGCGGTAAGCAGCCTTACTGTAGTACCTAACCCAAGCAAGGGTATCTTCACTGTAAAAGGCACATTGGCAGCCGATAACGATGCCGATGTATACATGCAGGTTACAGACATTGCCGGCAGGGTAGTGTACAGCAAACAGATCACAGCACTCAACGGCAGACTCGATGAAGAAATAAACCTCGGCAATGTGGCCAATGGTATGTATCTGCTCTCTCTCCGCTCAGAAAGCGAACAGCAGGTATTCCATATTGTTGTTGAGCAATAATCAGATTTCCATTACTTTTTACAAACGGGCTGCAGCAATGCGGCCCGTTTTTTTGCAAGGGCGACCCTTGCAATGGTTTAGGACGAAGCGAGACGCTTCGACCAGTGGGTCGGTTTTATTTTCAAAACAACAGCCCAACAATGGCGTCATTTCGAACAAACGCAGTGCAGGCGTAGCCGCAACGAAGTGCAGAGGGAAATCCCCTGAGCTGCGGCACTTACCCAAATAGAATTCGTCTACCGAAGTTAAAATTTCCGACTTTTTACTATAAGTTGTAAAAAGCAGTAAAACATTGACCACCAATAGTTTGTTTCGGAAAAATTTCTCAAAAACTACTCAATTGGGAAGATCAGGATTTATGGATTTTAGGGCTATCAGGATATATTATGAAATATTTTACCACAAAGATCGCAAAGGCTGCACAAGGTTCACAAAGCACTTATATAGTAATAAAACCTACCGGAAGTAAATTGCGGTTTTACTTCCGGTTTCTTCCGGTGGTGGAAGCAACCGGAAGTGAATAATTAATTGATAATCAATTAACTATGTTTGAATTGCGGGTTATGGTAAAAAAACGAGCCGCAATTTTTGCCTGTTGATAATTGGTTGCCTCTTATTTGTAAATATCGGGTATTGGATTGAAATGGCAAAATTGGATATCTGTGACAGGACGTATGCGGCCTATTACGGGACGGAGGGGGCCTGTGATAGAAAAAAGTTTGTGGTTGGTTTTGAGAAAGTGTTTGCAAGTGGAAAACACTTGCGGGATTGCAGGCACAAGTCAAAAAGACTTGCGCCAAACGGGGGCATATAGTTAATTAAAGAAGATTGGAACTTAAAAATAGAAACTATAACTTCAGAAACTTAATCACTTGGTTGCTTTGTTCGCCATGTAGAGTTAAAAAATATAATCCGGTGGTTAAGAATGATACATCTATACGCAGTACATCGTTAGGCTTTATGTTAAGCCCAGGAGTTGACAGGTGTTTGCCCATGGTATTGACGATGGAAAGCGAACTGGATGTGTTATTACTATTTTCGATAAATAATTCATTATTCGTGGGATTAGGCCATATGCGTATTCCATCGTTTACTTTGGAATAAGAAATAGAAGATGGACCCAGTGCACAATTTGATACAGTCACGCATATTGTCATTGTATCGGAGTAGTAATCACAGTCATTCACTTTTATTTTAAAAGTATCAGCACCTACGTAACCTGCCGCAGGAGTATAAGACAATCCGGTGGGAGTAACAGTACTGCCGGTAGAGACTGCAACATAACTACCTGCCACAGCACCATGCATTGCGCTAGCAGCTACACTCCAGTTCAGGGTTTGAAGACTGTCTGTATCTGCTGCTGGCAATAATGCATTTATTGGTGCGTTTATAGTGCTGGCACATACGTTCAATGTCTGTGTATGGCTTAAGGTAAAGAGCGGGGAGTGATTGTATCGAATTTTACGAATGACATTATTACTCCCGTCAGTGAAGTAAACATTTCTGGCACAATTAACTGATACAAGCGGTTGCTTTATTTTAGCTGCCGTAGCCGGGCCTCCATCGCCGCTGTAGCCTGCCACACCGGTGCCCGCAATAGTTGTTATAATACCTGAAGTATTAACTTTTCGTATCACATTATTTACAACATCGCCTATGTATAAATTTCCTAATTCGTCTATACCTATACTCGAAGGTTGGTTTAGCAAAGCGGCAGTTGCCGGCCCGCCGTCACCTGAGTAGCCCGCGGTGCCCGTGCCTGCTACTGTAGAAATGATGCCCATCGCATCTATTTTGCGGACTCGACGGTTAAATAAATCAGGAATAAACAGGTTCCCCGACATATCGATTGCAATATGGCCTGGGCCGTTAAACTGGGCTGCGGTAGCAGGCATGCCATCACCGCCATAGCCGGCAATACCTGTGCCGGCTATAGTGGAAATGATACCAGCGGTATTTATCTTACGGATTACATTACAGCCATTATCTGCAATAAATATATTGCCTGACGCATCCAAAACTATGCCCGAAGGATATTTTATCTCGGCATCAGTGGCCATGCCACCATCTCCGGTGTAACCATATGTTCCATTACCCGCAATGGTAGAGATGATTCCTAATGTGTTAACTTTGCGGATTCGCCGGTTAGTTACGTCACAAATATAAATATTTCCTGTGCCATCAATAGCGATACCTGTAGGATTATAAAGCTCTGCAACTGTAGCCGGGCCTCCATCCCCGAAAAAGCCCGGAGTACCATTCCCTGCAAACCTGGTAATAATACCTGCACTATTTATTTTACGTACACTACTATTGCCGCCATCGGTAAAATACATATTACCCGCCCCGTCAAAAACGATTTTAACCGGTCCCCATAATTTTGCACTTGTAGCCGGACCACCGTCTCCGCTATATCCTGCGATTCCAATTCCGGCTATCGTTGAAATGGTCTGTGCGTGCACAAACATCTTGCAGGAAAGCACAAGAATACTAAAGAGAAAAGAACAGAGAAGCGACCGATTAGTGTGCATTTGATTTTTATGTTGCATAGCTAAGGATTATCAGTAAATTAGTTAAAATTAGCTAATTCTACAATTGGATTTTTCGTAATTAAATTGCTTAGTAAATATCTATTTGAACATCCAAAGGATTTGTTGATCCATTTGTCCATGTAGCATAATAAGGCGAAGAGCCGTACAATGGGTTACTCCCGCATCCTGAACCACTTAAAGCACCCGTAGTGCCATAGCTACATCCGGGATAGTCGATGTACGCATAGGTCCAGTTAAAACCGACAGTGCCTGCAAGATAACAACCACCGCTTCCACCGCAAACCATTGTTGTAAAGCCTACAGCAGTACATAATGGACTGCAAGATGGATTATAACTGCCCCCTGTTTCAAAATCACAAGGATCAGTCCATGTAAAAGTAACGCCCGAAGGGACAGTGAATTGATTGGCAACAATTTGATTGCAAGTGGGAGTGCCACAACAAGTACATTTTGCGTACATAGTTACAGAATAACTACATCCAGAAGAACTATGATTAATTACAGTCAAAGCTCCATTTTGAGCATAAGTAATAGCAAATTCAAATATCAATAGTGTAACAAAGAATAGATTTTTCATTTTGTTTAGTTTTTAGTTAAAAATTAACTTTAAATAAAAATAAGCAATTATTTTTGAATGGGAACATAAATTTTTATTGTATTGTATACGGTTTCGCAGAGAACCTCAAAATTAGAAATCTTGATAGGACGCATACGGCCCATCATAGGACGGAGGGCGTCTGCACTTTGTCGCCGAGTCTCTCATAGCATTGGCATGTGCGCAGGCGATGACTCGAGCACTTCTCGCAAACGGCAAAACTATCGCCAAATTTACCACTACCCATCAGTTTTCCCCACAAAAAAACCGCCCCAAAAATGGAGCGGTTCATTATAAAAATTGTGTGATCTTATTTGATGATCTCAGTAACCTGACCAGCACCTACTGTACGGCCACCTTCACGGATCGCAAACTTAAGACCTTTTTCCATCGCGATTGGTGCGATAAGAGTTACAGTCAGATTCACGTTATCACCAGGCATTACCATTTCAACGCCAGCTGGCAAAGTGCACTCACCTGTAACGTCTGTAGTACGGAAATAGAACTGAGGACGGTACTTGTTGAAGAATGGAGTATGACGTCCGCCTTCTTCTTTGCTCAGTACGTAAACTTCACCTTTGAAGTCTGTGTGAGGAGTAATGCTCTTTGGAGCGCAGATAACCATACCACGACGGATATCTTTCTTCTCAATACCACGGAGCAGGATACCGGCGTTATCACCAGCCTGGCCCTGATCAAGAAGTTTCTTGAACATTTCCACACCTGTACATGTAGAGCTCTGAGGCGCTTCGTTAAAACCAACGATCTCAACGTTTTCGCCCACTTTAATGATACCACGCTCAATACGACCTGTAGCAACTGTACCACGACCAGTGATCGTAAATACGTCTTCCACAGACATAAGGAATGGCTTATCAACAGCACGCTCAGGAGTTGGGATGTAAGCATCAACTGAATCCATCAAAGAATCAATAGCTTTAACCCAGTTTGGATCACCAGCCAGTGCGCCTGTAGCAGAACCCTGGATGATTGGTGTGTTATCGCCATCGTAATCATATTTGCTCAGCAGTTCACGGATTTCCATTTCTACCAGCTCCAGGATCTCAGCATCTTCAACAAGGTCAACCTTGTTCATGAATACCACGATACGTGGAACACCTACCTGACGAGCAAGAAGGATATGTTCTTTAGTTTGAGGCATTGGACCATCGGTAGCTGCAACCACAAGGATAGCTCCATCCATCTGAGCAGCACCTGTGATCATGTTCTTCACATAGTCAGCGTGACCTGGGCAATCTACGTGTGCGTAGTGACGGGTTGCTGTTGCATATTCTACGTGTGCAGTATTGATCGTAATACCACGCTCTTTTTCTTCAGGAGCAGCGTCAATCTCATCATAACCCTTTACTTCAGCCAGACCCTTTTTCGAAAGAATAGTAGTGATAGCTGCAGTCAAAGTAGTTTTACCATGGTCGACGTGGCCTATGGTACCGATGTTTACGTGGGGTTTTTCCCGCTTAAAGGTCTCTTTTGCCATTGTTATTTTGTTTTAAAGCTGTTTGTTTTAATTATTGTTATTTTCTATTACCGGCCATTACTGGCATTATTCACAAGTACTGTACTCCTCAATTTCTAAGAAGAGCTGTTGAGCAGGATTGAACTGCCGACCTCTTCCTTACCAAGGAAGTGCTCTACCACTGAGCTACAACAGCGTTCAATTAGCTAATTTATTAACTT
>CAIKOJ010000175.1 GCA_903829015.1 uncultured Bacteroidota bacterium | reverse complement strand
GGAAATAGAAAAGCTGTTTAAATAAACTAGCTTAAATTAGTACAAACACTGAACAGAAGATCAGGGGTTGTAGCTAAACTTAAATCCTATACCGTGAATGGTTTGTAATTTAGCGGCTGTTTGTGATTTGAGGTACTTCCTTACCTTAGTAATAAATACGTCCATGCTGCGGCCCAGGAAGTAGTCATCTTTTCCCCATACGCTCATCAGTATTTCATCACGTTTCAGTACGCGGTTGGCATTGAGGCACAAAAACCGCACCAGATCCGCCTCCCTTTGTGTAAGCTGATGTTCTACTTTATCATTACCTAAAACCAGATTGGTATAGTCGAAATTCAAATCGCCGATTTTGAAAATAACCGGTCCTGCATCATCTTTTTTCTTCGTTCTTTTCAGGAAAACCTGAATTCTGAGTAATAATTCCTGCAGGTTATATGGTTTGGTAATGTAATCATCTGCACCTGTTTCGAATCCTGCAATTTTATCATTGTCCATGTTTTTCGACGACAACAATATGATGGGGATATTCTCATTCTTTTTGCGGATACTGTTAGCCAGTTCCATTCCGTCTTTTTTACCCGGCAACAGAATATCAAGCAGGCAAACGTCGAAAATGTTCTTCATGAACTGTTGCCATGCCACATCGCCATCCGTACAATGCGTAACTTCAAAATCCTGTTTCTGCAGAAAATCTTTGACAACATACCCCAGTACCGGGTCGTCTTCCACTAACAATATTTTCACTTTAGGTTGAGACATAAGTATAGTCAGGCTTATTTTAGCTGCTTTAACAAGTGCTAATATAATACTTAAATTCATAAAGGTTAACAAATAATCCAAATTAATTATGCATTAATATAATGGTTATTTGACCCTTTCAGGATTAGATGCGATAAATGATGCCCAGGAATCTGACGATTTTTTTGATTTCTTCGGAGCGGCTGTTGCAGTTTTTAATGCTGCGGTGCGGCCCTGGTAATGGTGGCATAGTGCTACCGCTACGGCATCAGTGGCGTCTAAAAACCGCACATCTTCCACAATTTTGAGAGTATGTTGCAGCATCATAAATACCTGTTCCTTGGTTGCGTTTCCGCGGCCCGTAATAGACTGTTTTATTTTCCGCGGGGCATATTCCACTGCATTCAGTCCACTGGCCATGGCTGCTGCGATGGCAACACCTTGGGCCCTGCCCAGTTTGAGCATACTTTGTACATTCTTACCAAAGAACGGAGCTTCGATAGCAACGGCATCGGGTTGGTGGGTTGTGATAAGGGTTTGCATTTTTTTGAAGATAAGATGCAGACGTTCGGCATGGTCTTTATGTTTTGAAAGCTGTAAAACGCCCATTTCTATCAGTGATACTGTACTTTTGTTTACAGCGATAATGCCATAGCCCATAACAAGGGTGCCTGGGTCTATTCCTAGAATGATTTGGGTATCTTTCAATTAGAATGCAGTTGTATTGAACAAATCTACCAAAATATGGCTTAACTACATTGCAGGTGGCATTATATCCATATTCTTGCTGTGGAGCATCTATACGCAGGTTGTAAAACAACTGCACAGTCTGGATGCAGCTGCCTGGCAGCATACCGGCCCCGCCATCTACCTTGTAGTTTGTGTGGCTCTGATGCTGGCCAATACCTCGCTGGAAGGGTATAAATGGTACTTGCTGTCAAATGCCGCAGGCGATATTGGTTACCGCACGGCCTACGGAAGTTATCTTGCAGGAGTAGCTTTTTCGATCGTCACCCCTAACCGGATAGGAGAGTATCCCGGCAGGGTTCTGTATTTAAGAGCAGGTAATACCTTCCGCTATGTAACAGTGTCAGTAATTGGCGTGCTTTCCCAGTTATGGACTGTTTATTTGTTTGGATTGTTCGGATTGGTATATTATAATATTTATTACCCGGCAATGTTGCCAAAAATAGCTCTAGGTTTCTGTTTGATCTCAAATGTGGCTGCAGCCATAGTTTTCCTCAAATTCGGGGATTGGCTGCCCAGATTGCAGCAGTTCAGTTGGTTGAGAAGGTTTGGGGTTTATGGAAAGTTGTTAAATCGGGTCGATTTAAAGAAGCAGACATTGGTTTTGGCTATATCTATAGCCCGGTTTGCGATTTTTACGGCACAGTATTTGATTTTAATGAAATGGCTAAACGTAGATTTACCGGCCTTTGATGGATAGTGCTAAAAGAAGGGGAAAATCACAACCACTTAGTCTTTAATAATAACTGGACTCGAACTACCGATCTGTTGTGTCTGAAGCGACCGTTTTG
>CAIKOJ010000174.1 GCA_903829015.1 uncultured Bacteroidota bacterium | reverse complement strand
GATGTCTCGGCTATCTCATTGTACAATCCAAATAGCTTAATCAAATTTTCAATCGATGTGCTTTCTGCCTCCTTTGAGTGATTTAGGATAGGCTTGTCAACATTATAGTTATCTTTCTTCCAAATTCTTGAGTAGGGATTCAAGGCTGCACGAAAAGAAGATTCGAAATTTAAGTTATAATACTGTTTTAGCCCATCGGTGTAGGCTTCAATGTCGACCTCATTAATAATATTGTAATTACTATCACAAATCCCGATTTTATTACTTGAATTTGTTGTGCGTAGGTAATAAAGATGCTTATTTTGAAACTCAAATTTGAACCTAATGGTCAGATGACCCAGTTGATCAATTGCTCCAGAATTATTTGCAACAAATGTATTTCCCCCAAGAACAAAATCAATTATCATTAACAAAGTTGATTTGCCGATTGAGTTTGTAGACTCGTTATCGCCAAGTATTGAATTCAAGCCTTTGCTAAAAAGTATAGGGTTCTCTACGAACTTATCGCAACTAATTTCTCTTAACATACCTTATTTTTTCAGTGGTAAAGTCGATTTCAATCATGTCTAATACATAAAGAACATCTAAAGAAAGAATGAACTCATCTGTATTGGCGAATTTGTTCTTCGTCTTTGCATACAATTCATGAATGTTCATGTCTATTTCAGTTCTTATTTCTAATATTGATATCATCTTATAAATGATCGAGTCCTCAACTCTAATATTTTTATTTGGATATATCATTAAAATACTTCACAGTTTTGTACAAAATAGGATATTATTATCTCTGAGGCTTCGTCATCTATTTGCTTTGTTATTTTTGATAACCATTGTACTAGTGCATCAAATATCTCTTTTTGGTTTGCTAGTCTATGTTGCTTCATTAGTAACAAATAGTGAGTTTTTATCTGTGATGAAATGGTTTCAGTCGTGAGGGGCGATATTTTGTCAAGTTCAATAAATTTTGATTTTACTAAATGAAAATAGTCTTGGACATTTCTATGAATTTTTCTTCTGGTTAGTATTGTAATAGAATCGTCCACCTTTTTGTCAATTTCCTTTGGGTCGTATTTTAATATGTCGTCTTTTGAAAAATCTATTTCTTCTTTAAGCAGAGTATTTATTATATGAATAATATCATTTTCAACTTTTGTGTCAGCCCAAAGAGACTTATTTTTAGAAGATCTAAGTAGCGCTTTCTTTTTATCAACTAGTTCTCTATACTCGGTTACAGTTCTCGATTTATCAAATTTCGTGTGGCATGTCACACAAAGGCAAATGAGATTTTTTAAGTCGTTTGGATCCGGACTTAGTCTTTCCTCATCTTTGAGCAGTTCCTTTTCTGCTAATGTCGGGTTCAGCGGGTATATGTGGGCAATTTCAAAAAGTTTTCTATTCTGCTTTTCCTTCTCATGCATAAGCGAATTAGGGCATAATGGACACATGCCTTCAACCTGTGAAAAAAGTATAAGTTTGTCATTTTCACTAAACTTTATTCTATCGTTATCCATTTCCATTTTCTTTCTTTACAAGATAGATTAATTGCTCCCTTCTATTCAGATTTTTTGTTTCATCTAGGGTTGTGAAATTTCGAGTATATCTTAATAAGATTGACCTAAAGTAAGAGTAAGTATTGAACCTGTTCTTTAATTGCTATAATTTGATAATTAAAATTCGGTTGCTATGTATTTGTTAAAGATACGAAAAAGACTGGAATAATACATTGATTGTTTTCTAAATTTACGAAATATATTATGATCAATTGGGAGAATGATGAAAAGTACACTGAATCGCAGAAACCCTAAGAAAAATGATATCCACATGTCCCTAAATCCCATTGCAATCTTTCACCATCAATAACTACCTTTATTGTGATATGATTTCGGGTTCGGGTAATAGTAAAAGCAACAGGCTTACTTTATATATTCTGCTGGCTATGGTGGCCGGGGTGGCATTGGGTTTTGTGCTCAATAAAAACCTGGCAGGGCAGGCTGCTGCGGCACAGGCTAAGGTGCTGGAGCCGTTCTCGCTGCTGGCAGATATTTTCCTGCGGCTTATAAAGATGATCGTGGCTCCGCTGGTGTTTACTACTCTGGTGGTGGGCGTGGCTAAGCAGGGCAGTGTGCAAACTGTTGGCCGTATAGGCGGCAAAACGCTGCTATGGTTTCTGGGTGGTTCGTTTTTGAGTCTATTTCTGGGTATGGTGCTGGTCAATTTTTTTCAGCCGGGTGCGGGTATTCATGTGGCACTGAGCGGTGCCGCGCAAGGCACTACCACAACCACATCGCTGAGCCTTAAGGAGTTCATCAGCCATATCTTCCCCACCAGCATCTTTGATGCCATGGCCCGCAACGAGATACTGCAGGTGGTGGTGTTCTCGCTGTTCTTTGGCGTGGCTACAGCATCTATAGGCGAGAAGGGGCATGTAGTGGTGAAAGCCATGGATGCGGCGGCACACATCATACTCAAGATGACGGGCTACATCATGAACTTCGCGCCGGTGGCTGTGTTTGGCGCCATGACCAATATTATTGCCAAACAGGGTCTGGATATACTCAGCACCTATTCGCTGTTCATAGGTGAGTTTTATCTGGGGCTGCTGATACTGATGGCGATACTGCTCACGGTGTTGTTCTTCTTTATCAGGCACCGGGTGCTGGTAATGATGCGCCACATTAAAGAGCCGATGCTGATAGCCTTCTCTACGAGCAGCAGCGAGGCCGCCTTCCCGAAGCTGATGTTGGAGTTGGAGCGCTTTGGCTGCGATGAAAAAGTGGTGAGCTTTGTGCTGCCGCTGGGTTACTCCTTCAATCTGGATGGCTCGATGATGTATATGTCGTTCGCGTCTATTTTTATTGCGCAGTTCTACGGCATACACCTGGATACCGGTACGCAGATCAGTATGCTGCTGGTGCTGATGATCACCAGCAAGGGTATTGCCGGAGTGCCACGGGCATCGCTGGTAGTGATAGCAGGTACGCTGGCCACCTTCAAAATACCGGAGGCAGGTATGGCACTGCTGCTGGGCATAGATCCGCTGCTGGATATGGGTAGGTCGGCCATGAACGTGATCGG
>CAIKOJ010000173.1 GCA_903829015.1 uncultured Bacteroidota bacterium | reverse complement strand
CGCCGTGGGTGTCCGTTTCTCCGTGATGTAGTACTGTTTAACAGGGGATTCGGCAATATGAATGGAATCGTTATATTGGGAGAAAGGTACCCTTAGTGATGTATTCCGCCTCAACAAATGTCTATCAGCGGATAGACAGCAACAAAATGCCAACTAAAAACCCAAGTGACTCGCTCCAAAACAAACCCACCAATAAATAATCCAACTACTTCCCTAACCAAATAGCTCCGCCCACGCTGTCTCTGGTGGCACCGGTTACACTGCTCAGTACATTTTCTTCTTCGCGCCACCTGAGTGCACCTATCAATGCCATTACTATGGCTTCTTTATATTTTACCAGGCCTGCATCAGGTACTTGCACATGTACGTTTAGGGGTGCCAGTGCTTTCTCCAACTGCATGATCAGGAAGGTGTTGAATGCCCCGCCTCCGGTTACCAGTAGGTTGGCTGAGTCTTTGCCATGCGGGTGTTGTTTTACAGCAATGGCTATCTGTTTGGCTATGTGTACTGTTACAGTATGCAGCAGGTCGTAAATGTTATGGTCGCTTTCAAGCAGCTTTGGGAAAACAAGGTCGCGGGCCATTTCGTTGCTCAGTGATTTGGGCGCCGGCAATTTGTAATAGTCTGCATTATTCAATTCGTCCAGCACATCACCTATCAAGCCGCCACGGGCAGCCATTGCTCCTCCTTCATCCATTGTTTTGCCTTCTTTTTCAGCAAGGGTATTCAGTATCTGGTTGGCGGGGCAAACATCAAAAGCAAGTACCTCTTCTCCCTTCCTCACTGTAATGTTGGCAATACCGCCAATGTTGAGGAGGTAGTCATAATCGCCAAACAGCAGTTTATCGCCGATGGGTACAATTGGTGCCCCCTGCCCTCCCAGCGCCACATCCATAGCCCTGAGATCGCTGATCACCGGTAATCCGGTTACTGCGGCTATCGTAGCACCATCACCTATCTGACAGGTAGTGTTATGCTCCGGCTCATGAAAGACCGTATGTCCGTGTGAAGCAATAAAATGAACCTGATGAGCCAGTTCATGCTTTTCTATAAATGCATTGACAGCAGTGCCCAGGTAGCGGCCGTAGGCCGTATTCAGTTTCAGAAAATCGCCCACATGCTGGTCTTTGGCATAACGCAGGTCCTGCAGCCACTTGTCGGAGTACGGGATACACTCGCCATGCAGCAGCTCGCACGACCACTTTCCCCGCACTTCTTCCAGTTGCACATGTGCTATATCCAGTCCATCCAGGGAACTGCCCGACATCAGGCCAATGACTTTGTAAACCATGCTGTAAAAATAGCGATTTGTATTTTCTCCGGTCGCGTTTTTGCAGCCTTTACTCTTTGTCCCGCACAAAAAAACTGCAACAGGGATACCCGTTGCAGTTTCATCAAAATCCGTTTATCAATTATTACCTCGCAATGTTCACCGCTCTCAGTTCCCTGATAACAGTTACTTTGATCTGACCGGGGTACTGCATTTCTTTCTGAATCTTATCGGCGATCTCAAACGACAGTTTGTTGCTATCTGCATCACTTATCTTTTCAGCTTCCACCATTACACGTAGCTCACGACCTGCCTGAATAGCGTATGCTTTTTCTACACCGGTATATGCCATTGCCAGATTTTCGAGATCTTTGATACGCTGCAAATAGCTTTGCATCATCTCGCGGCGTGCGCCAGGGCGGGCACCACTGATGGCGTCACAGGCCTGCACGATCGGTGAAATGATATACAACATTTCCATCTCATCGTGGTGGGCACCAATTGCGTTAACGATAGACGCATGTTCACCACATCTTTCGGCAACCTTGGCACCCAACAATGCGTGGCTCAGTTCTGTTTCTTCGTCAGGGACCTTACCAATATCGTGTAGCAGACCCGCACGCTTTGCCAGCTTCACTACTTTCTGTCCCAGACCCAGCTCAGATGCCATCAGGCCGCAAAGGTTGGCTGTTTCTTTAGAGTGCATCAGCAAGTTCTGACCATAAGACGAGCGGAAACGCATTTTACCTATCAGGCGTACCAGATCTTTATGCAGACCATGAACACCCAACTCAATGATAGTGCGCTCCCCAATCTCCATTATCTGGTCTTCGAGTTGCTTCCTTGTTTTTTCAACTACTTCCTCAATACGTGCCGGGTGAATACGACCATCCTGTACCAGACGCTGCAGCGAAAGACGGGCGATCTCACGACGTAGCGGATCGAAGCAGCTCAGTACTATTGCTTCAGGGGTATCATCGATCACCAGATCTACACCGGTTGCTGCTTCCAGCGCACGGATATTACGACCTTCACGACCAATGATCTGACCCTTGATCTCATCGCTTTCCAGATTGAAAACCGTAATGGCGTTCTCAATAGTCTGCTCAGCCGCTGTGCGCTGTATAGTTTGAATAATGATTTTTTTGGCTTCTTTGGTGGCATTTACCTTTGCCTCCTCCATTATGTCTTTCACATAAGCCATGGCGCGGGTGCGGGCTTCTTCCTTCACCACCTCCATCAGCTCAGTCTTAGCCTGCTCTGCCGACAGACCCGCCACCTTTTCAAGGCGCTTTACGTGTTCCTCGTGGTGTTTATCCAGTTCGGCACGTTTTACATTATAGGCCTCCAACTGGCGGTCCAGACTTTCCTTCTGTTGTTCGTTTTCCTGTGCCTGGCGCTGCAGAGCCTGAGTTTTATCATTCAGCGACTGCTGCTGCTGCTTTATGCGGTTCTCGTTTTCAACAATTTTCTGGTTCCGTTGTGCTGTTTCTTTGTCGTTGGTGCTTTTTAGCTGTAAAAAATGTTCT
>CAIKOJ010000172.1 GCA_903829015.1 uncultured Bacteroidota bacterium | reverse complement strand
GACGAACAATTGTGGCAATTTTACCTTGTTCTTGAATTATTTAGTTGTTATGGTTGGTGTTCGAGTTTCTCACCAATTACTATTGAAAATGGGAGACAGTATCCCAAAATAGGATTATATTTTATTATTAAAGGTATGTAATTGTTTGAAAAACAATCATAAAGTTAACTGGCTTGTTTTTTGCCTATTGGTAAATGGCAAATACTTTTTCATAAATATTAATAATTGTTTAAAATGAATCGTTTCCATCCAATCGTTTTCCTTTTCGCTTTCGTGTTACAGCCTCTATTTTCGTTTGGTGCAAATCGCTCGTTTACTGCGGCAACAGCACCGTCGGGTACCACAAGTTATTGTTTGGGTACAACTCTTACCAATACGTATACAACGGTTCTCAATCAATGTTCGAACGGAACCGGTATTCCGATTAATTATCAGTGGAATCTCAACGGCAGTCCGGTTTCAGGGGCAACTGGTACTTTTACCCCACCTACTGGGTCGGGTGATTACTCTGCAACCCTTAGTGCGCTCAACATTTCAGCGCTCGCGGTAGGGACATATACTATAACCGCTACATTTAGTATTTCCGGCGGTGGATGTGGTTCCGGAACTTTCACATCTGGTAGAAAGGTAATTAATATTACAGCCGGCATTACAGCAACCGTTAATGCTACCCCCAGCGCTCTATGTGCCGGCAGTACTTTATCATTATCGGCAACCCCTTCCGGCGGTAGCGGTTATACTTATGCCTGGACCGGGCCTAATTCATTTACTTCAACAACACAAAATCCAACCATTTCCGGGGCTACTACAAGTGCCACCGGTGTGTACAGCCTAACAGTAACAGACTCACGAGGCTGCGTGGCAAGGCCCGTTACCCCGGCTGTTACCATAAATGCAATGCCCACAGTGAGTGCCGGATCGGGCAGA
The DNA here is from genome assembly GCA_903829015.1 of uncultured Bacteroidota bacterium. Classification (GTDB taxonomy): domain Bacteria; phylum Bacteroidota; class Bacteroidia; order Chitinophagales; family Chitinophagaceae; genus Nemorincola. Next base: position 6,055 of record CAIKOJ010000172.1, on the reverse strand, counting down.
ACTGTTTGTACAGGGTCATCTGTTTCGCTAACGGCCAGCGGTGCAACTACCTACTCATGGTCTCCGGCTACAGGTCTTTCCGCTACAACCGGATCCAGCGTAAATTCTAGTCCGACCTCAGCAATTACCTATACAATTACCGGTACCAATGGAGGAACCTGTAGCAATACATCTACAGTTACAGTTTCAGTGAATCCATTGCCAGCAATTAGTGGGGGATCGAACATAACAAGTTGTGCCGGTTCGTCAAATACACTAAGTGCAACTGGTGGTAGCACGTATACCTGGGCTCCCGGAACTTCACTATCAGCAACAACAGGCACAAGTGTCACCGCTAGTCCGGCATCGACTATTATTTACACTGTAACCGGTACCAATGGGGCAGGCTGCCGCAATACAGCCACTGTTACTGTATCTGTGAATCCTCTGCCAACGATCAGCGGTGGATCAAATACGGCTATTTGTGCAGGTTCCTCAACTTCTCTTTCAGCAACCGGTGGTAGCACGTATACCTGGGCCCCCGGAACTTCATTATCAGCAACTACCGGCACAAGTGTCACAGCTAATCCAACATCGACGATTATTTACACCGTAACCGGTACCAATGGCGCAGGTTGCCGCAATACAGCTACTGTTACTGTATCAGTGAATCCTCTGCCAACAATCAGCGGAGGATCAAATACGGCTATATGTGCAGGTTCCTCAACTTCTCTTACAGCAACCGGCGGCAGCACCTATACATGGGTCCCCGGAACTTCATTGTCAGCCACAACAGGCACAACTGTCACAGCTAGTCCGGCATCGACTGTGATTTATACAGTTACTGGTACTAACAGTGCCGGCTGCCGCAATATAGCCTCAGTTATTGTAACTGTAAATGCTTTGCCAGTTGTAAGTGCGGGATCCGGTACTGCAATTTGTAGTGGTTCCTCGGCAACACTAACGGCAAGCGGTGCAGCTACGTATACTTGGTCGCCTGGTGGAAGCCTGTCGGCTACTACTGGTGCAGGCGTTACTGCCAGTCCTGCGTCTACAATAACTTATACAGTTACAGGCACAACAGGCAGCTGCAGTGCTTTTGCCTCAGTAACAGTAACTGTAAATACAACTACCGCCGTGAGCGCAGGTTCAAATGTTACCGTATGCAGTGGCTCTACCGCAAGTTTAACAGCCAGCGGCGGGATCACTTATACATGGTCACCAGGTACTGGTTTATCAGCCACAACCGGTGCCAGCGTTTCAGCAAATCCTTCATCAACTACAATATATACAGTGACCGGAACAAACGGCGGCTGTATCGGTACTTCGAGCGTAACCGTATCCGTTAATCCGGCTCCTACTGTTTATACTGTAACCGGCGGCGGTTCGTATTGCGCAGGCGGTCCGGGTTCGCTGATAGGACTTTCGGGATCAGATTCGGGATACAGTTACCAGTTATATAAAGGAGTTGGCTCACTTACCGTTTCGGGAAGTCCAGTTACTGGTACGGGCGGCGCTGTTAGTTTTGGTTACAGAAATATCAGTGGCACATACACCGTTGTCGCAGCAAATCCATCCAATTCATGTACTGCCGCCATGACGGGAAGTACGGTCGTTTCTATCGTGAACGCACCGGCAATTGTTAGTGTTACAGGCGGCGGCTCTTATTGTTCAGGTAGTTCGGGTGTAAACGTCGGTTTGTCCGGATCGGCAATGGGGGTTAATTATCAGCTCTACAATGGTGCTTCACCGGTAGGCAGTCCGGTTGCAGGGATAGGTGGTTCTTTTAATTTCGGACTACAAACGGCAGGCACTTACAGTGTGGTTGCAACTAGCACATCAAATGGTTGCACCAGTAGTATGTCTGGTACAGCTTCTGTAACAACTTCTGCTGCTCCTGTGGCATATACGGTTACCGGGGGAGGTGCGTTCTGCTCTGGAGGCAGTGGTGTTTCTGTTGGTCTTAGTAATTCACAAACCGGTGTCAATTATCAGTTGTATAAATCTTCTGGTTTTGTTGGCAGCCCTGTGGCAGGTACCGGCTCCGCAATCAGTTTTGGCACAGTAACAACGGCCGACACTTTTTTTGTAAGGGCGGTAAATGCAACTACCGGGTGTTTAACATATATGACTGGTAGTGCCATAGTGACGATAATAGCCAGTCCGACATTGTATTCTGTAACAGGAGGTGGCAGTTACTGTCCCGGCGGAACAGGTGTGTCTATAGGGCTTTCCGGTTCAGATATTGGCAGTACTTACCAGTTGTACAATGGTACAACGTCTGTTGGCAGCGCAATATCAGGTACTGGTTCATCCATCAGTTTTGGTCTTCAGACGGCTTCAGGCAGTTATACGGTTGTCGCCAATACAGGCACAAGCTGTCCTTTAGCTATGTATGGCGGTGCTTCAGTGGCACTCTACACAGCAGTTACAGGGTACTCAGTAACCGGCGGCGGAGCTTATTGCTCAGGTGGTAGCGGTGTAGCGGCAGGTCTGAGCGGATCTGATATAGGCACGAATTATCAAATGTACATAGGAGCAACGCCGGCAGGCAGTATGAAGCCGGGCACAGGCACTGCACTCACATTCGGTACGCTCACAACGGCAGGTACATATACTGTGGTTGCTACAAGTGCAGCGAATGGTTGTACTGCGGCCATGACGGGAAGTGCCTCGGTAACTGTCAATTCGTTGCCGGCAATATACTCTGTAACCGGCGGTGGTGCTTATTGCACAGGTGGATCAGGAGTTGCTATTGGTCTAAGCGGGTCGGCAACCGGCATCAATTATCAATTATACAACAGTTCATCAGTGGCCGTTGGAAGTGCAGTTGCGGGCACAGGATCGGCAATTAGTTTCGGCTCTTTTACTACAGCAGGTGCATATTCTGTTACTGCCGTAAATAGTATAACAGGATGCTCGGGTACAATGACTGCAAGTGCAGTCGTGTCTGTAAATGCAGTTCCGGCGGTTGCATCTTTAACCGGCGGCGGAGCTTATTGCAGCGGTGCTAGCGGAGTTGGTATTTCGTTATCGGGTTCTGTTGTGGGTGTTCACTATCAGCTATACAACGGTACTACACCGGCCGGTAGTTCGCTGGCTGGTGTTGGGGGAGCCTTAAGTTTTGGCAATCAGACAGCCGCAGGCACTTATAATGCGGTAGCAACAAATGATATAACAGGGTGCAGCAGTTCAATGTCTGGTAACCCCGTTGTATCGGTTAACCCTTTGCCTGCAGCATATACAGTCACTGGCGGAGGAAGTTTTTGTTCTACAGGGTCAGGCGTGGCAGTTGGTTTAAGCGGATCGCAGTCAGGAGTAAACTATCAGTTGTTCAGCCTTACCTCGGTAGTCGGATCGCCCGTCGGTGGCTCCGGTTCGGCAGTAAGTTTTGGGCCAATGACAACATCGAGTATATACAATGTTACTGCAACAAACACCTCTACAGGCTGTACAGCATCAATGACAGGAACGGTCAACGTTAATGCGGTTAGTCCGGCAAGTGCAGGCACAATATCGGGGCCCGGTTCAGTATACGACGGTGCAACCATAGCGCTTACAAACTCTGTTGGCGGCGGATGCTGGGTGGCAAGCAATTCGTATGTTACAGTTGGTTCATCATCAGGTATTGTAACAGGGGTTGCCGCAGGTTATACTAACGTTAGCTATTCTGTATCTAATATCTGCGGCACAGCTATAACTGTGAAAACAATTCACGATCTGGGTCCGGAACCGCTCCCTTTCACGGGTTATCTCTATGGCAATACAACTGTTTGCGCGGGTTCTGCTACGCAACTTTCTTGCACAGAAAGCGGTGGAACCTGGAGTTCATCAAATAATGAAATTGCCTCTGTAGATCCGGTTACTGGTCTGGTTTATTGTATTACTCCGGGCATCGTGGCTGTTTATTATCGGTTTGTCAGGGATTTTGATACAACAATTCTCCATTTGCCGGTAGTGGTTTCAGCGACACCCGACAAATTGAATATCACGGTTTCCGGAACCGCTACTATACAGAAAGGCGAAGAGCTGACACTTCATGCAATTGTGAATAACGACGCAGCGGTAACAGATTACCAGTGGTACCTCAACAATAATATTATTCCCGGCGCAACAAGTGCATATTACATCAGCAATAGCTTCGTTAATAACGATCTGGTGAGCTGTGTAGTCACCGGTGTGTGTGGTAATACTGTTACTTCATCCAATCAGCTTGTTACAGTTAATGATCCGGCATCGGAACAAACCGTAACGGCTGTAATTACAGAGCTTGCAGTTTATCCTAATCCTAATACAGGTGTTTTCCGTTTGAAAGGTAATGCCGGTAAGGCAGGTGACCAGATTCACATTGTAGTTACAGATCTGGCAGGAAGAACAAGTTACGAAAAGTATCTCACGGTTATTAACGGAGCAATTGATGAGCAGTTGTCTATGCCTGAGGATCTTGCACCAGGAGGATACATGCTAAACATAGCATCCGGTAATACAAAGAAGTCGGTTCTGTTGATAATAGAAAGATAAGATCACCTGTGCCGAGTGTAAGCGCACAGAATAAACCAAATACACGATCCGGGGAACAATTACCCGGATCGTTTTTTTTGTATAAATTAGTTATTTCCATGGTTTAAAAACCACAACTACATAACCAATTGTCCAAAACAGGGAGGCAACCAGTAATATTACCAATATATAAGTAGGAAGCCAGAATTCACCATGCCCATACAAAGTTGCTTTTTCAGGAGCACCTTTTGGTAAAATAACTGTAATACTTTCTCCTTCTTTATACTCATGCTCGCTTAATGCCTGCGGCTGTACTATATACATTTTTCCTTCACCGGCAGGGGAGGATGGGTATTTGAAATGAACCTCAGGGCATAGATAAATGCTATGGTAATTGCCATTGCCGCCACCAGTACTATGCGGGCCCGATACATCGAACCCAACACCCACTATCCTGATCACTTCTCCCGATGCGGTTTCCATCATCGAATATTGTACTGCTTTGATACCGAACCAGGCACCCCAAATAATCAGGTACCCCAGAAGCAATTTGCGGTATTTATGAGACATTGTTCCTGGTTTTATATGGATAGAGATAGGGGATAGATATGTAACCGGAATACGGTGTTTGTAAATAAGAATTGTTTATTAATATGATTTTATATTACCTTTAGTGAATTATCTTAGCTTCCTAAAAACCCCAAAAATGAAATACATTATTCTCGCTTTACTTTTAGTCGGTAACTATAACTGCTCTTTTGCACAGGCTCCATCCATTCAATGGCAAAAATGTTATGGAGGTGCTAACAATGAAGAAGCCCGTTCAATGTTATCCACTTGGGACAATGGTTATATTGTCGCTGGTTACAATGCTTCAAATGGGGGCGATGTTACAACACATCACGGGACAACGATCTACCTAGATAGCTGGATTGTAAAACTAAATGATACCGGGCGGATACAGTGGCAAAAATCTTTGGGTGGCAGTTTGTCTGATGGGGCTAATTGCATTCAACATACATCAGACAGCGGCTATATTATTGCCGGATACAGTAGTTCCGTGGATGGTGATGTAACAGGATTACATGGTCTTAAGGATTTTTGGATCGTTAAGATCAATGATACCGGAGCAATTTTATGGGAAAAGTGTTTGGGTGGTTCTGCCGACGATGTTGCAAATTCCATTCGGCAAACATCAGACGGAGGCTACATTATTGCCGGGTACAGCATGTCAAATGATATGGACGCATCCGGTAATCATGGATATGAAGATTATTGGATTGTGAAGATCAATGATACCGGCGCAATACAATGGCAAAAATCTTATGGTGGAAGTGCAAGAGATATGGCAACTTCAGTTCTCCAAACATTTGATGGCGGCTATATCGTATCCGGATTTAGCTTGTCTTCAGATGGAGATGTTACCGGGAGTCATGGCAGTGACGAGGCTTGGGTGTTAAAAATCAATGATACAGGGGCTATTCAGTGGAAAAAATCATTAGGTAGTTCTGGTCCCGACGGCGCACGGGTTGTTTTGCAGACATCTGATAGTGGATTTTTTATTGGAGGTTCAAAT
>CAIKOJ010000171.1 GCA_903829015.1 uncultured Bacteroidota bacterium | reverse complement strand
TTTACTTGGTCGCCTTAAAAATTCACCCGTGAAAAGAAGTTACTTTTTCAGTGCCCTCCGTTTTCGTGAGGGTATTTTTTTTGCCGCAATTTGCTCCGCACCTCTTACTTTTGGCACATGATGCTCGATGTAGTTGGTGTAATCCTGATCCTGCTGTTTTTTATCCGTGGTTATATGAAAGGGCTGATCGTGGCTGCCTTTTCTATGCTGGCACTGTTGCTCGGCATTTTATGTTCACTTAAGCTATCTCAGTCATTATCAGAGTGGCTGCTTAAAAACGGTTACGTCAGTTCTGGCTGGGTACAAATAGTCAGTTACGTTGTTTTGTTTTTTGGCGTATTTCTGTTGGTCCGCCTGCTGGCCAGACTCGTTCAGTCGGCAATTGAGGGGATGGCACTGGGTATCATTAACAAACTCATTGGAGGCCTTCTGTATGCCTTTGTAGGTGCCATACTTTGGAGCTCGCTGCTTTGGCTGGGCAACAAAATGCACATCATAACCCCTCAAACCATAGCTGATTCCAAAACCTATTCGTGGCTGTCGCAATTAGCACCATGGTTTTTTGAGCAGGCCGGTAAATTGCTGCCCTTTGCAAAAGACGTTTTTAGTAAGCTGGAACATTTTTTTGATACCATAAATCAGAAAGCGGCAGATGTGGGTACTCATTGATAACTACGATTCATTCAGTTATATTTTGCTCGACTACCTGCTGCAAACAGGCAATCAATGCACCGTTTACCGCAACGACGAAATAACCCTGCAGCAATTAATAGATCTGGATCCACAGCGCATTATATTGTCGCCTGGCCCCGAAACGCCTTTGCAGGCAGGCATTACAATGGATGTTGTACGGCATTTTCACAATCGCATACCAATATTGGGTGTGTGTCTGGGCCATCAGGCTTTGGGAATGTTCTTTGGTGCTGAGTTGCGCCAGGCACAATATCCTATGCATGGCAAAACCAGTCTCACCAGTCATAATATGCATCCGCTGTTTAAGAACATTCCCTCACCATTTGAAGTGATGCGGTATCATTCTTTGATCGTAGATGGTTTTACTAATACACAATTAGAGTCTATTGCTGCTACCGATGATGGCGTAGTTATGGCACTTGCCCACGAAACTTTTCCATGCCTGGGTGTTCAATTCCATCCTGAATCAGTGGGCACTCCTTTTGGCTTACAGTTATTAAGAAACTGGGCCGAAATGTATTAAGGATAACTGACAACGCCCAGGTACACTCTCTGGTTCACCAGATCGTACTGTTTTTTACCCACAATTATTGACTTATGGTTGTATAGTACAAATGCGATCAAGCCTCCCTTATGATACGGTGAGGTAGCCATGTTGTCAGTTACGTTGCAGTATGTGCAGTCCATTACCAGAGACATTTTTGATGCCGGTATTTTGGCAATGCCGCTGCTTCTTGCGCTCACCGGATTACTATACCATGGGCCATCTTTGCCTTGTATCACTACATATACGGAATCAGCATTTGATGTATTGGAGGCATTGAAGGTATACGTAAAATCGACCGTTTTGGAAAGTGTTACCGGCAGCGAACCAGCAAAAGCCGGCATTGCCGCATTTGCATCTGCATCAAAAGCCGGTACATAGCCAGATCCACCGACGTGCCATGTATTACTGCCTCCATCAATCCATACCGGGCTAAGGTCGTGATGAGTAAATGCGCTGTCATCACCGGTGGTCAATGGTACACCGTTAAATCTCACATCAGATACCCCACCTGTAAAAGAGTTGCTTATGGCCGTTTTGAATAGTGCCGTTTCCCAGTTACTGGTGAAGGAATGAGGTACGCCGTTGGTATCAGGTATCGATCCTGAAACTTTGCACGCTACGAGTATTCCGTTGGTTGTTAAGATTGAACTGCCATTTATTACAAAAACATGCGAAGGCATCATTCCATCCATATTCCAGGGGATATAAACAACTTCCGGAGTTGGGGTCGAGCTACTTGTATGACAGGAACTAAAAAGGCAGGATACTGCAAACAGCATTACACCAAAGATGAGTACTTTCATAAGGATACGAATTACAATGTTTGTTGCTATAACGACTGTTACGCACTATTATTATCCCAGCACTGTTTTTTATTTTCCCGGTTTCAGCAGTCCTTTATACTCGGCAGGGTTGTTGATCAGTGACAATGCTTTGTCCAGCTCCTTGTCATACTGCATAGCCTGCGCCAGGCGCCCCCTTTGATAATAGTAGCGCGAAGCTATTTCGTTTTCGAGCATGTGCTTCACCTGATCCTTATGTTTCAGCAGGTCCAGCTTCTTGTCGTGAGAGAGTTTTGCTTTCAGCGCATCAAACTCGCTTTTAGTTTCTTCATAGTATTTCTCCTTTATCGCCAGTTTCTTAAGTGAGTCCAGTCCCATTTCAGTTTCTGTAGCATAGGAGTAGTCTTTATTCTCCACCCATTTCGAAAACTGGTTGAACTCAGCATCGGTTAGAGAAAACTTAGCAGCGTCCGCGATAGTTGGGTGTTTGCTGGCATATTCAGTAGCGTAGTCAAAAAGATAATTTTTGGTGTACAACGTTACCGCAATCATGCTCATTTGTTCATCTTTTACATAGGCCTCAGGATCTACGCCACCACCGCTTTTAACCGTTCTCCCCATTTTGGTTTTGTACGATTTTTTCAGCGAATCGGGTACATAACCTACACTGCCGTCTGCATTGCGGTGCGTGTAGTCGATAGCTTGTATACACCTGCCGCTTGGTGTGTAATACTTGGCAATAGTTAATTTAAGTTGAGCGTTAAAGCCCAGTGGCCGTGTTTTCTGCACCAGCCCTTTTCCATACGACCGTTCTCCAATGATCACACCCCTGTCCAGATCCTGCATGGTACCTGCAACAATTTCAGATGCCGAGGCAGATGAATGATTGACCAGTACGGTCAGTGGTAGTTCCTTATTCCAAACCACTCCGTTGGTCTTGTATTCCTCATCCATATCAGGCACCTTGCCCTTGGTGCTCACCACAAGTTGCCCTTTGTCTATAAAGATGTTACAAAGATCTACTGCCTCAGTGAGCAATCCGCCGGGATTGTTACGCAAATCCAGTACTAATCCTTTCAATGCAGGTTGTGCTTTAGAAAGGCTGTCGAAAGCCTGACGCACCTGGCGGGCGCATCCCTGAGTAAATTGTGTCAGCTTCACATACGCTATGTTATTCTGCTCACCTATGAGCGTATAAAACGGTACGCTCGATATTTCAATTTCTCCACGGGTAAGCAGCTTGGTAGTAGAGATATGCGTGAAAGCATCTTTGATTTTAATACTGATCTGTGTGCCCGGTGAACCTTTCAGCAGTCCGCTGAGATCATCTACACTCTTTCCCTTCACTACCTGATTGTCTATCGTCTCCAGCAGATCACCGGGGTGTAAACCTGCCTTTTGAGCAGGGCTGTTCTCGTATACATCGCCAATGTAAATGTCATCACCTTTTCTCCGCATACTGGCGCCAATTCCACCGTATTTGCCGGTGGTCATAAACTGGTACTCTTCAATGTCTGCTTCTGTTATGTAGTTGGTATAAGGATCCAATTCTTCAAGCATAGCATCTACACCGGTTTTTACCAGCTTGCCGGGTTCTATAGGGTCTACATAATAAGTGTTCAGTTCTTTAAATAAGTTGGTGTATATGTCCAGGTTTTTGGAGATCTCAAAATAAGGATCATTCGACTTGGCATGGATAAAGAAAAACGCACTCGCCGATACGATCACACCTGCCAGAAACCCTTTATACTTTGATAATTTATTCTTCATTTTTAATGTCCTGTATTTTAAATAATACATAAGCAAAGTACGGATTTTAGTACTTCAAAAAATGATAATGAAATAATAAATTCTTGTGAGTTAGGTATTAATACAGTATTTTGTATCAAAAATAAACCAGTTTTTCTGAAAGAATAAGAATAATCGCAACATTCGGTATGGGTATCAGATTTGGTTTTATTTGTTCGCTTTTGTTGCTGGCTGCATCTTTTGCAAATGCACAGAAAGTATTGACCGAAGGGGTTCTTTCCTATAAAATAACAATTACATCGCCGTCTAATAGTCAGGTGAACGGCTTATTTATCGTTACAGTTAAGGGGCCGCTCCTGCTCAGGGAACTGAAAATGAACAACGGTTACGAAAACGTTTTGCTGATCAACTCGAATGCCGGTACCATTTATTCTATGCAAAAAAGAGGTATCAAAAACTACGCTGTCGAACTTAATCTGGCTGAGTTTTTGGCAAAGTCGGATAAGTACCGTGGTGCATCGATCATTGGGGAGCAAAAGAATAAAGACAAATTCGCAGGTCTTGAATCCAGTCTTGGTTTTGCACACTATCCGGATGGGACAGACATGCCGGTATATATTTCCCATGAATGGTCATTACAGGATCCATTTATATTCGATCATTTTCCCGATGCCAAATTCCTCCCATTGAGTTTTACCTATAAAGATGAAGATGGTAATGCATTGAAATTTGAACTGGAGAAAATAAGCGCCGTACCAGTTGAAAACTCGGTTTTTAGAATTCCTGCAGACTATAAAATGATTAGCTATAAAGAATACAAATCATCATTGAAGTAGCATCAGCATGTGGAGATCAGTGCAAAGAAATATACCATTCTTGAAAAGTAATTCTATCCTTGAACTGTTGCTTGCCTGTTACTTTGTGATGTCAGGAGTTGTTGGGCATGCACAAAATAAACCCGCAAAAGAAAATGCACCTGATCCTAAGGATGTACCTGTGCCAACTAACATTAGAGTAATTGATGAGCGCAAAGACAAAGATGGTACGATAATAAGAACCATTCAGTACGAGCAGGGCGGCAAAAGAATAAAAGAGACACTGATAGTCAGAAATCATATAGACCTGCATGTGCCCATTAATCCGGATACAATGGATAAAGACAAAGTGCTGGTGCTGGTAAGCAAAAGCCGTTTTGTGCTCGAGCTATTCTACCGTGGCAAAATGATCAGAAGCTACAA
>CAIKOJ010000170.1 GCA_903829015.1 uncultured Bacteroidota bacterium | reverse complement strand
TTTACTTGGTCGCCTTAAAAATTCACCCGTGAAAAGAAGTTACTTTTTCAGTGCCCTCTGTATATCGGAGGTTTTTTTTGTTTTTAATCACAAGTTGATAATTCGATTATATTCTCTTGCCGTAAATTATATGCCTCAACTCTATTTAAATGAACATAATTGGCATGTGAATATGTTGTTATAATTTATTTGATATTTTTTTGTGATTTCAAAAATATTTTTCCTAATTTGCTTGACGATTGACATTTTTTACCTGTCTATTAAGTAGAAGTAACTTTTTATTAACTAACGCGCGCCTAATATTGATTTCTATGAATAGCAAAATTACCCTTTTTGTCCTATTGGTATTGCTAGGTTTTAGTAACTCTTCGAAAGCCCAGACCAACCCTTGTCCCGCTAATATTGATTTTGAATTGGGCACTACGGCCAATTGGGAATATTCTATCGGTACTTGCTGTCCGATCGCAACACCGTTAATTTGGGGAGCGTTGCCATTCAGGCACGAACTTACTAGTGGTGCCGGACTGGATCCTTATGGTTCGTTTCCAATAGTGAGTCCTGGTGGTGGTTCTTATTCTATGCACCTCGGTAATGACAGTAATGGCGCCCATGCTGAGAAGGCAAGATACTATGTAAGGGTTCCCACAGGTGTCGTTAACTTTGCACTTGTATACCGTTATGCGGTAGTTCTTGAAAACCCGGGCCATTCGCCGTCCGTTCAGCCAAGATTTGAAGTTAATGCATATGATTCTGCAACCTCTGTTGCGGTACCTTGTGCATCGTACAGTTACGTAGCAGATGCTTCACTACCTGGGTTTATATTGTCTCCGGTTAGGTCTTTGCACACAGGTGGTGGAGTTGTTAACTATAAAGATTGGACAACTGCAACCATCAATCTTTCGGGTTTAGGTGGTACCACAGTAACTATTGATTTCGCCTCCGGAGACTGCTCTGCGAGTGGTCACTTTGGTTATGGTTATTTCGATATGAGCTGCGGTTTGTTTCAGGTATCTGGAGTTACTTGCGACGATACGGCTACAACATCAACGCTTAGTGCTCCGTTCGGCTATGAATTTTATACATGGTATGATTCAGCTACTTTTACGGTAGTTTACGGAGCCACAAGAACGATAACAATTCCATTGCCAGGCGGTCCTACAACCTACGCTGTTATTCTTACACCTTATGCAGGTTATGGTTGCCCTGATACGCTTTATACAACTATATCTCCATCTCATCTTAGGTTAAATCCTACTCCAGATACATTGGTTTGTTCAGGGTTCGGTGCTACCATCACTTCAGGTGCTACAGATATAGCAGTACCACTTTCGTATAGCTGGTCTCCTGCTACCGGGTTGAGTTGTACTAACTGTGCCAATCCTGTTGCCTCACCTGGCAGTACTACTGTATATAGCGTTCACGTGACCAATGCCGTAGGATGTACAAAAGATACTACCATACGGGTTAGAGTCGGACACGTATCGAGTGTAGTTACTGGTACAGATGTTACTTGCGATGGATTAAGTAATGGTACAGGTACAGTTACCGTTACAGCAGGTACACCACCATTCTCGTATGTTTGGAGCACTACTCCGATTCAAACAACGCCAACAGCTACCGGCCTTTTCGGCGGCCCTCCGGGAGGTTCAGTTGTATACACTGTAACAGTTACTGACGCATCAGGTTGTACAGACACTCACACGCTCACTGTAAATGATGGTCCGGTAACACTTATTAATATTACCGCATCTTCTAACCCTACAAATTGTTTGGATTCAAACGGAACCATCACTTTGAATGGTTTAGTAGCAGGTGCCACTTTTACAATAACCTATTTATTTGACGGTGTTTTCAAGAGCCAGACTTTGGTTGCAGGACCAGGAGGTGTTGTGGTGCTTACAGGACTGAAAGCAGGTACTTACAGCAATATCACTGTAGTTGCTACTGGTACAACTAACTTCTGCCCTTATAACGTTGTAGGTCCGTTAGTATTAAGTGATCCACCAAATCCTGCTCGCCCTGTGCTTACAAGCAACAGTGCAGTTTGTTTGGGCGATCCTTTAACACTTGGTTCAACAAGCACTCCTGGTGTTAGCTATTCATGGACAGGACCAGCTGGGTTTAGCTCAGGTGTTCAAAACCCAACGGTGGCACCAACTACTTACGCTAATGGAGGTATTTACCACCTGATAGTGGAATTGAATAACTGTTTTAACGAAGACAGTATTTTAGTGGTAATCAAGCCTTATCCATTCCCATCTGCTGCCAACAATAGTGCATTGTGTTCGGGAGATACTTTATTCTTAACGAGCTCGTCTTCTAACGGTGCATCTTCATATTTGTGGAATGGTCCTGCAGGATTCTACAGCTATTCGCAAAATCCATTTATTGACCATATCACTGTTGCCAGCGCAGGTACATACTCGGTTACGGTTTCGTTGAACGGTTGTTATTCAACTACAACAACTGATGTTGTTGTGAATCAAACACCTGATGCTCCAACTGTAGCAGACCTTGAATATTGCCAGTTTGACGTAGCTCCTGCTCTTACAGCCGGTGGTACAGGGCTTAGGTGGTATACTACTGCAACTGGTGGAACAGCTTCTACAACAGCACCTGTTCCTTCTACATTGGTGCCTGGCAAATTTGTATGGTATGTGAGTCAGGTTTCTACTGCCGGATGTGAAAGTCCGAGGTCGAAAATCACAGTACAGGTTGATTATTTTGCAACGCCAACTTTGGAAATTACTGATAGTGTAATTTGTCGTGGTACCGATATAACCTTTACTGCTAATGGTACTGGTGATGATATCACAAGACTTACCTGGGTGTTTGGTGATGACGACAGTCTTGTAAATCAGAATCCTGCTCCACATGCGTTCGATCGTCCAGGTACCTTCACAGTAACAGCTTACGCTTACTACAAGGTATGTCCTACAAAAACTGCTTCGGCAAATGTGATCGTTTATCCTTCTCCTAGCGTGTATCTCGGTTCGGATACTACGATATGTCCCGGTGGTGTTCCATTGATATTGTCAGACAATATTAATGCTAAGGATCCAATGGCAAAATGGTATTGGAGCACTGGTTCGTCGTTGTCTGCTATCAAGGTTACAAACCCCGGTACTTATTTTGTAAAAGTATCTATTGCCGGTTGTAATTCTACAGACACTATTATCGTACTTAACGATTGTTACATGAACCTGCCAAACGTGTTTACTCCTAATGGCGACGGAATGAATGACTATTTCTTCCCAAGGCAGTTACTGACGAAAGGCTTGACATCGTTCAATATGAATATCTACAACCGTTGGGGTGAGCTGGTGTTCACGACCAATTCTCTTGATGGAAAAGGCTGGGACGGTAAATTCAATAATTCAGATCAGCCGGAAGGAGTATTTATTTACATAATTGACGCTACTTTTAAAGATGGCCAAAAAGAAAATCATAAAGGTAATGTTACATTGTTAAGGTGATTTTTCTAATATAGAATTTGCGGGCGGCTTTCAATAAAATGAAAGCCGCTTTCATTTTATTGAAGTGTTGCAACAATTCAATCGGCTCCAACCATAATATTTTTGCGGTACCTTGAATGGTCTGGAAAATAATATTTTTTAAAGATGGACAAACTCTCTTTAAAACGAGGAAAATTAGTTGAGAATTATTTACTTTTAGCCCAAAGATTAAGGACCAATGGGCCAATTTCGGGATTTTATTATTATTGATGATGACGTTATAAACAACAAGCTTTGCCGCAGGATAATAGAAAAGACATTTCCTGAAGCAATCGTCACCGACTTTATTAATGCCAAAGACGGATTAGACTGTATTGTTGAAAGATATTCGAAACAAAATGATGAAAAAGTTATAGTACTCCTTGATATCAGCATGCCGATCATGAATGCCTGGGAGTTTCTGGATGAATTTGATCAACTAAGCCAGAGTATAAAGGATAAAGTAAAGGTGCATATTTTGTCATCATCGATCAATAAGAATGACATGATGCGTGCTCAAACAAATACCAATGTGGAATACTATCTGATTAAGCCCCTCACCAAAGAATCTATCAGGCTGATCGTTAGTGTGCTTAATAAGAAGTTTGGTTACGAAGAAGAGTAGTAAGTTTCGTTTTTGATCAGGAGTATTTTTAAAAGTTCAATACTCGGAAATGGGTGTTGATATGTGTGGACTAGAAACTGAGGATTTCAATCTTGTCTACCGGTTATACTATTTGTTTATTTTATTAACAGATTTCAATGAAAAAGTATTTCATCGTTCCGGCACTGATGTGCACGGTGCTTGCTGCCACTGCCAGGCATAAAAACAAAAAAGGAAACCCTGCACCTTCTAATCCTGTTGTAGCACAGAAATCGGCAGATAGTGCTTCGAAAAAAGGTCCTAAGCCTTATGAGAAGGTGATTACCGATAAAGCGATCACAAAACGAGGATTGCTCACGGTACATAAGGTTGATGATAAGTGGTACTTTGAAATCCCGGACTCATTGTTGAAACGTGAAATGATCGTCACCACACGATATAGTAAAACCGCCGGAGGGGGAGGCATTTATGCCGGTGAGATGGTTAACTACCAAACAGTAGTTTGGGAAAAGGGTCCGTCTAACAATGTGTTTTTGAGAGTAGTTACTGTGATCAGTGTAGCAGATTCGACCAATGAGATTTATAAGGCGGTTACCAACTCTAATCTCAATCCGATAGCTCAGGCGTTCGAGATAAAGGCGATCGGCAAAGATTCCGGGTCGGTAGTTATTGACGTTTCAGATTACTTCAAAGGAGACAATCAGCCGATAAGCCTTGGTGAATTTACGAAGAAGAGGTTCAACCTGTCCGGGCAAATAAACGACCGCAGTTACATTCTCAATATTAACAGTTACCCAATTAATACAGAAGTAAGAGTAGTAAGAACGTTCAATTCTACTCCGGCATTCCCGATGTCGGGTGGGGCAAATCCTTTTCCTTCCACAACATTGCCTGCTGCATACGAAGCCAATGCGGTAACGCTGGAGATGAATAATTCGTTTATTCTGCTGCCGAAAGTGCCAATGAAGAAAAGGATGTACGATCCGAGGGTTGGCTTTTTCTCTGACCAGTTTGATGAGTATGATGATAAACAGCAAAAGGCGGATGCGCAGGAGTTCATTGTACATTGGCGGCTGGAACCTAAGCCGGAAGATATAGAGAAATGGAAGAGGGGAGAACTGGTAGAACCTAAAAAGCCTATTGTCTATTATATAGATCCTGCAACACCTAAAAAGTGGAGGCCGTATTTGATTCAGGGCGTAAACGACTGGCAAAAAGCTTTTGAACGTGCCGGGTATAAAAACGCTATTCGTGCTGAAGAATGGAATGAGAAGGACTCATCAATGAACCTTGAAGATGCCAGATACTCAGTGCTGAGGTACTTGCCTTCTGATATCCCGAATGCTTACGGCCCCAATGTGCATGATCCACGAAGTGGTGAAATATTAGAGAGTCACATAGGTTGGTACCATAACGTAATGAAACTGGTGCATGACTGGTACATGGTCCAAACCGCAGCGGTTGATCCAAGATCGAGGAAGATGGAATTTGACGATGAATTGATGGGTCAATTGATCCGGTTCGTTTCATCTCACGAAGTTGGGCATACCCTCGGCCTCAGGCATAATATGGGTAGCAGCAGCCGCACTCCGGTTGAAAAATTGCGTGATAAGGCTTGGGTAGAAGCGCATGGACACACTGCTTCTATTATGGATTATGCGAGGTTTAATTACGTAGCTCAGCCAGAGGATAATATCAGTGAAACCGGTTTGTTTCCGAGGATAGGGGAGTATGATATGTGGGCCATTCAATGGGGATACAAAGAGAGTTTTGCGAAAGACGAAAAGGAAGACAAACTAATTACTAATAAGTGGATAGTTGACAGCCTTAAGGCCAATCCTCGTTTGTGGTTTGGTACCGAATCAAATCCTTTTGACCCACGTTCGCAGACAGAAGATCTGGGAGATAACAGCGTGAAAGCAAGTGAATACGGTATTAAAAACATGAAACGGATCGTTGCTAAACTGCCTGAGTGGACCAAAGAAGATGCGGATAAGTATGAGAATTTAAAAGAAATGTACAATGCCCTGGTGCAGCAGTTTAGTCGTTATATGGGCCATGTGCTGAAGAATGTGGGTGGCGTTTATGAGTCGCCAAAAAGTGTGGAGCAGGCTGGGGAAAATGTGTACGAGCCGGTTCCGAGGGACAGACAAGAACAGGCTGTGGTTTTTCTCAACAATAATTTGTTTGAGACGCCAAACTGGCTGATGGATAGAGAGATTCTGAACAAGATCAATAATCCTGTTGTTCCAGAGGCTGTTAACTTCCTTCAGGTGAATATTCTTAAGAGTTTACTGTCTGGTGGCAGAATGAACCGTATGTCTGTGAACAGCAACCGCTTCGGTGAGCAACAAACGTATACACTCGATAAGATGATGGATGACGTGAAAAAGGGTATATGGGGAGAATTGGCAACCCGGAAGGTAATTGATGGAAACAGAAGACATTTGCAGAAGGCTTATGTTGAGGCATTGGTAGACGTGATCAACAATCCGCCGTCAGGTAATGGAGGTGTGCCGCTAACTGTTTTTTATACTAAGAATTCTGATGCAATTTCTGTGGCACGAGGTCAGTTGGTGGCATTGAAATCTGAAATTGCAGCTGCGATTCCATCTATGAAAGATAAGATGAGTAAGTATCATCTGCAGGACATGGTTTTCAGGATATCAAAGGCACTGGATCCGAAAGGGTAAATTAATCCGGCTCAATTGAAAGCGAGTCAAAAAGCGAATTGTAAAATTGTCTGTATGAAAAAAGTAGTTATAGTTTTTCTCTCAGTCCTTTTTGCGCAATCTGGGTATGCGCAGACGCTTTCTTCGTTACTTAATAGTAAGGACTCAGTTGCGGCTAGCGAAATGATCAAAAAGGGTACAGATGTAAATGCTGTTGATGCATCCGGTACATCTGCACTCATGAACGCCTGCCGATGGGCAGATGTGTGGTCGGTTTCATTTTTGTTAAGGCATGGTGCTACGGCAGACAAACCAAAGTCGCCGAAAGGTCGAACTCCTTTGATGGTTGCATGTGCTTATTATAGTGGCAAGACAATTTGCTCAATCCTTATTGACTATGGTGCCGATGTGAACGCAATATCAAACGAAGGCGTTACAGCACTAATGCTTGCAGCACAAAATGCAAAACTCGATGTAATAGAACTATTGCTCAGTAAAGGAGCAAAGGCCGAAGTAAAAGATAAAAATGGCAAAACAGCCTTCAACTATGCAGAGAAGGCTGATATCAGCGATTACATTAAGCAATCAGTAAAAGATACTCGCGTAGACAAAGAGGGTGCAATAATATTGCTCAGCAAGCACCAATAGTCAAAGGCAAAAACGCACCTAAATTTCGGGGTAAAGGGGGAAGTTCAACATGAACTCATTTACTTCGCCTCTTACTGATGCCAGTAATTGCTCATCATCTGGTGCCATTATTACTTTGTCGAGCCAGTTAACGATCTGCTGCATATCTGATTCTTTCAGTCCTCGGGTAGTCATTGCTGACACGCCCACACGGATACCCGAAGTAATAAACGGAGACCTGTCGTCGAAAGGAACCATGTTTTTGTTGATGGTAATGTCGGCTTTTACGAGTGTGTTTTCTGCTTTCTTACCTGTAATGTTCTTGTTGTGTAGGTCTATAAGCATCAGGTGATTGTCGGTGCCGCCTGACACAATGTTGTACCCTTTGTTTGTAAATGCCGCAGCCATAGCCTGAGCGTTAGAAACGATCTGTTTAGCATAAACAGTAAATGACTCGTCCAGAATCTCATAAAACGCAACTGCTTTAGCGGCAATCACGTGCTCCAGCGGACCACCCTGTGTTCCGGGGAATACTGCCATATCCAATAGGTTGCTCATCATCCTGATCTCTCCTTTAGGTCCCTTTTGTCCAAAAGGATTTTCGAAATCACGCTTCATCATCACCAAACCACCACGGGGGCCACGCAATGTTTTATGAGTTGTTGTAGTAACAAAATGGCAATGTTCAAACGGGCTGCTCAGAAGGCCTTTAACGATAAGGCCGGCAGGGTGGGCAATATCTGCCATTACCAGCGCACCCACGCTGTCTGCAATCGCACGTATGCGCGCATAATCCCAGTCGCGGCTATAAGCTGATGCACCGCAAATAATGAGTTTTGGTTTATGTTCTGCTGCTTTCTTAGCCATGTCGTCATAGTCAACCAACCCGGTTTCTCTTACCAGACCATAATGAATGGCATTATAAAGTTTACCGGAATAGCTTACCGGAGAGCCGTGCGTTAGGTGTCCACCCATGCTAAGGTCCAGCCCTAGTATGGTGTCGCCGGGTTGCAGAACGGCCAGCATTACGGCTGTATTGGCCTGGCTGCCACTATGCGGCTGCACATTGGCATAGTCCACGCCAAACATTTCCTTTGCTCTGTCAATCGCGAGCTGCTCACTGATATCTACCACCTCACAACCTCCGTAATAGCGCCTGCCCGGGTATCCTTCGGCGTATTTGTTGGTCATAACGCTACCCATAGCCTGCATTACCTGCAAACTCGTAAAGTTTTCAGAAGCGATTAGTTCTAATCCCCTACGCTGGCGACCAAGTTCTTCGTTTATCAGGTTAAATATGGCAGTATCTTTTTGCATAATTTCTTTTTTTGTTAGAGCAAATATAATTCTACGTAATGGTAAATACAGGCACTTTTTTTACATTAATGACCTTTTCTGTGTTTTACAACTCCGCCCGTTCCAGCAACTTCTTTGATCGTGTTGGTAAATACAAAAGCACGTGGGTCTATTGAGTGTACCAGGTTTTTCAATCTTCTCACTTCCAGTCTGGTAACAACGGTAAAGACTATGTCACATGGTTCGTGATGGTGGAAGTTGTCTTTCAGGAAGCCTTTTTCGCCCTTGTAAATTGTTATGCCTTTGCCCATATGCAGAACCAGTTGTTCTTTCATCTTTTCGCTCTCACCCGATATAATCGTAACACCGGTGTATTCTTCGAGCCCCTCAATTACATAGTCAATGGTCTTTGAAGCCACATAGTAGGTAAGCATAGAATAAAGGGAAGTTTCAAGGCCAAGCTTGAATGCAGCAAAAACAAAAATTATCACGTTAAATCCGAGAATGATCTCACTGATAGTGAAACTACTTTTTTTCAACGTGTACAAAGCAACTACCTCAAGCCCATCGATGGAGCAACCGCCGCGCATTGCCATTCCGATACCCGTACCCATGAAAAAACCACCGAAAATAGAAACGAGAATTCTGTCGTCTGTGATCAGGGGGAAAGGGAGGTATTCGAGAAACAACGCAAGCAGGACAATGCTGCCAAAGGTTTTGAGAGCGAACCTCAAATTGAGTTGTATTGCGCCTACAATAAGAAAAGGTATATTAATAAGGACGATGACCAATGCAATATTTACATGGTAAATCTCATGGATCAGTAGTGATATACCTGTAACGCCTCCATCGAGCGCTCCGTTCGGTACCAGGAAACCTTTAAGTGCAAAACTACAGAACAGCACACCAACAGTTGTGTAAACAAAATCCTGTAGATTCTCCAGTAAATTTTTTATTAGTTTGATCATTATTTCTTAATCTTCGTCTTGACCAAAAGCAGGTTTTCTGCCTTCTTTTCTCTTCTTAGTTTCTTAGCAGATTTTGTAAAATAATGATGCTTCTCTAGAAAACGAACTTGTAATTTATTCCATTCATGCTCATCGTCTATAATGCCATACATTACCAGCTCCCCAAATAACTTGTCGCCAATGTTAAAGAAGTCTTCCCGACCCAAATAATCAAGGTCTGCATCGCAAATGATCTCCTCTAGTTTGTTTTGAGGATTCTGAGGAATCTGAGTGGCCATTATCATACCGCAAATACGGTCAATTTCTTCCGGCAAATAATCAAACTCCGGTAAATGCTGCCTGGCTAAATCGCAGGATAGTTTTTCGTGATCTTTCTGAGAAAACAAAAATCCCGAATCGTGGAATAACACGGCAGTTAGTAACAGGCGTTTATCTTCTTCGTTTATTTTCTCGAGAGAGGCCAGTTGCTCAGCTGCTGCATATACGTCCTTAATGTGTTCAAGACTATGGTAAGTTAAGTTTTTTGTTAGTTTTTTTTTGAGCCTTCCAAGTATATACTTCTTTACCTTTTCAAATTGCATGAAGCTTCATATTTGATAACGCACTAAAAATATTATTTTTTCCCTATTTCCAGTCGTTTTTCTAAAAAAATAAAATAATATAATTAGGGTAATATTATTGGACCAAGGTCAAACAACAGGGGATATTTAACGGGCAAAAGCTTTGTGAAATAGCTAATTTTTACAGGAATAAGTTGGCCGATTCAATCAAAAAAAGAACTGTTGTAACCAGTCATCTATTTTCGTTTAAAAAAAGCAAAGCCGTTCTTTTCACCTATTTGTTCTAATTGAGACATTGCCAAAAACTTCTTTTTATCCTGGATCTTGCAGATAAAGTAAGCAGGCTTATCGATATTGCCGGTCAGTAACCAACCTTCATTTGCCTCCGGCGAGGTAGCCTCGCCCTTATTGTTGTGCTTATAGGAGTAATAATTCTGATTTGCTGTGGCTGATTTATTGGAATAGAACAAATGTGCGTAGCTCATATAATCCAGCGGTTTTACATAAACATCTTTCCCCTCAAACCCCTGAAAATATTCTATTGCGGCTCTTTGAGTGTACCCCTCAACCTTTGGCGTGAAATGTATAACCGCCACCTGAATAATTATTATCTGGCATACACACAGTGCAATCATGCCGTTCCGGAAATTTTTCCTCATGTACATGGCCGAGATCCATATTCCCACAAGATACAAAATGCCCCAGCAGCACTCTATGCCGCTCCATGGTATATCTGCGGCCAGGTTGCCTACTGCAAAGGGATCTTCGATATAAGGGATCAGCTTTTGTTTGTACAAACCTACAAGCGGCAGCGCGCCAATGAGTATTGATACTATTGTGCCTATACTCAGCAACAATACCTTTACCGATTTTTTAAATTTCCGCGGATCGTAGCTCAACTGTGCCAACTGCAACGCCGCAAGGTAGGTGAGCGGGAAATAGCAAAGAGATGAATAATGTACGATTTTGGTTTTTACAATTGAGAAGAGTATCAACACTACCCAAAAAAGGATCCACATCCACCGTGTGAAATCATTGGTTTTTGGTTGTCCTGTATTTCGTTTTCCTATGTATTGAAAAAGGAATATTGATGCAGGGAAACACCCTATCAACAGTACTATAAAATGATAGAAAAAGGGTCCGCCATGGTCGGCATCTTCAGTACTGAACAACCTGATCTGATAAGTAACAAATTCAGACATAAACCATTTGCCGTAGGCGATTCCGTGGCTGGCCACAGCTGCTGCCATCCAGAAAAGCATAGGTATAGAAGCCGTTAGCGCAACAAGAAAAAGGTGCTTGACCTTGTAGCCATTTAATCCTCTGTTAATGACCAAATAGGCTATTAATGAGATCACTGCAATTAGTATAGCAACCGGACCCTTAGTAAGTACTGCCATTCCCAGTAACAGTCCTGCAGCTGCCGCATGAAGAGTGGGTTGTTTAGACGACTTTAATGTCCATATCTGATAAAATGCTGCGAAAATGAACAGGTTGAACACAGGATCAATAATGCCTGATTTGAAATAAATATGTGGCAGCCAGCTAGCAGCAAAAAGCAAAGACCACCAGAAAGCTATCTTCTCATTGTGTACCCGTTTGCCAATATAATATACCGAAACCAATGTAATGACTCCGGTAAGCGCATTAGGAAACCTAGCAGCGAATTCCCCAACGCCAAATATTTTCATCGAAAGAACCTGCATCCAGATAAAGAATGGTGGTTTTTCCCAGAAGGGCATAAAGTCAATTTGGGCACGCAGGTAGTCCTTTGATACGATCATTTCGCGTGCACACTCGGCAAAATTGATCTCATCCCAATCGAAGAGATGAACATGACCCAGAAAAGAGAAAAATAACAATCCCGCAGCTACAAAAATGAAGGCATAAGGGAATACTTTTTGCATAAATACCGTTTGTTATTTCCTGTTAAAGCTTGTGGTCCTTTTTTCCATAAACGCATAAATAAGCGTTGTGGACACGGTGCCAATAATACTTGCAAAGTATACGTCATTAAAAAAATGTGCTGTTAGGTATATCCTAGAATAGGCAACAAAAAGAGCCAGAACAAAAAACAACAAACCAAATATACGGTATCTCGCATCCAGCAGCAACGACAGTAAACAAAAGAAACTGAATGCGCCCACCGTATGCCCTGACGGGAAACTGCTGGAAAAGAGCTCAGGCCATTCCGGAAGAAAGTGCATGC
The DNA here is from genome assembly GCA_903829015.1 of uncultured Bacteroidota bacterium. Lineage (GTDB taxonomy): Bacteria > Bacteroidota > Bacteroidia > Chitinophagales > Chitinophagaceae > Nemorincola. Next base: position 41,785 of record CAIKOJ010000170.1, on the reverse strand, counting down.
CCGGCATACCCCGGTAGAGCGTTCTCGGTCTGGGTTCGTTAAGCCAGTACTTCAGCCCTTGCTGAATGAAAAAAGGTATAATGTTGCATAACAAAGCAGTAATAAAATACCCCCAGTTCCGGAATTTGCGGAAAACCATCAAAAACAGAAGAAAAGGAATAATTATTTCAGCCTGACCGAACCATGTAACATAAAACATGAACACATCGGCAAAGTGTGAATAGTGGCCGTTTATTCCAAAGAATAATGTCGCTTTACTCAGTGTCATCAGTAGTATACCGCCCACTATAACCCATATCAAAAATGGTGCGACAAAATACACATTGACCGATCTGTGAAGTCTATTGTTCAAGAAATTTTCTTTAGCGGTAAAATGTTTTTAATGCGTCTCCATATTCTGCTGTACCATTCTTTCGTGAAGATCTGCGAATCATTTCTTGCAGCTTTTACCAGCCAAAAAGCCAGCGGTAACAAAATGAGTGAAGACATCCACATGCCAACCCACGGAGCCGATGACCCGGCTTTTGCCAGTTTCTCGCCGGTAATGTTTAGAATATGAAACGTCATAAAAAAGATAACAGCTATCACCAACGGCATCCCCAGTCCGCCTTTACGAATGATTGCTCCCAAGGGCGCGCCGATTAGGAATAATAGAATGCAGGCAAAAGAAAGTGTGAATTTGCGATGCCACTCGATAGAATACTTCACATAATTCTCTGCATCCAGTTTTTTATTAAGGGCACTTATATCCATCAACGATTTGAAATTACGTACGTTGTTGGCCGAGGTTTGTAAAGACGCTACGCGAAAGGAATCGGGTATTAACTCAAGAAACGAAGAATCATATTTTCTGGCAGGTAGGGACACTTTTTTCAAACCTGCCAATACCGGCTGGCTATCTTTAGTGTTGCCGCCTATTGTTACGTAAGGGGTTAGATAAGTAGTAACCGTTTTGAAACTTCTTAGTCTGGAGCGCTTAAGGCTGTCAATGTTCTCAGAAAGCTGAGAGACATTCATCATCTGGTACGCATTCCGGAAAAGGCCTTCGTTCGATCGATTGAAGCTGAATCCCGAAAGGTCAAAAACTTTATCCCATTTTGCAAAGTGCATTCTGGTCTGAGTGTAGTCATTCATGCCTCTGGTATAGCCTTCTTCGTACCTCCAGCCATCTCTCAACTTGAAAATAAGGGACTGTTTATCGGCAGAAGAAACCATCTCACCTTCTTTGGCAATGATCACTTTGTTATTGCCGATCATATCTGTATGGTCGTAAATAAGTATGTCTCGGATTATTTTACCATCCTTGTCTTTGCTGCCAACCCTGATCGAAAAGCCCTGGATATCGTTATTGAACTGGTCTGCACGAATGTTTAATGTCGGCTTTGCATTTCGCACATCATAGAGCAGAGTCAGCGCTTTAAGATTAGCTACCGGTATCAGATTATTACTGAAGAAAAAAGCGAGTCCGGATACAAAAATCATAAGAATGAACAATGGTCTTAAAAAACGGAGTAGTGATATCCCGGAAGACTTAATGGCAACGAGTTCAAAGTTTTCGCCCAGGTTCCCGAATGTCATGATCGAGGCCAATAGAATACTAAGAGGCAGCGCTAATGGTACAAGTGTAGCAGACATATAGATCAGCAACTGGAAAATTGGCAACATGCCAATTCCTTTACCGATCAACTCATCCATATACAGCCAGAAAAACTGCATTACCAGCACGAACAGCGAGACAAAAAATGTCACAATGAATGGACCGATAAAACTTTTAAGGATTAGTATGTCTAGTTTCTTAACCAAAAGGATTTTTGTGTATTGCAAACCTAGTTAAAATAAAAAGCTTTACCTAGGTTCGGCGTATGTGGCAAAGTTATTAAAATGATAAAGCCTGCCTGCCATTTGGCAAGCAGGCTTTAAATCTAATTAGTTAGAGTTGAAAGTGTACAGACTACAGACGTTTAAGAAGAGCTAGCTTTATATATAAAATAATTAGCTACCAATGCGGTGCTTTAAGTCACTAACCTGAGAGCTCCACAATCTTTCCTGATCTTTTATGTCTGCTTTGTCGGCGAAATCCGTGATCCTTAGTATCGTTTCGCTTGTAACCGGGCTTTGCTCTATGCTAAATTCGAAAAATTCGTCTTTACCATAATGATCCCAACGATATCTTATAAATTCATTCTCAATATGTTCTAAAATTTCGGCGTTGTCCGTACTACCATTCCAGGTAAAATGTACCACATTGTCTTTTTGATCAACTTTGTCTGCAAACCATTCCTGTAACCCCACCGGTGTTGATAAAAACGTGTACAATATAGATGGAGAGCATCTAATTGGGAATTCTACCGAGTACATTACCTTCTTTTTGTTCATTGTATGACTACTCACTTATGTTAGTTTAAGTGCAATAATAAAAAAATGTGCCTACAATCAAAATTTTATTCTTGATTCTTTCGAATATATATTTAGTGTATTTGGCGGATATAGCAATATTGTGTTAATGTATTGATAAATTTTTTTTGGGTTGAATTGCTAAGACCCTTAGTTTTGTTGTGATAATGCTACCTTTTACCCCATCGATTTTTTGTTACCTACTATTTTCAAACCACTAATTCTTTACTTATGTCGATGCGTCAGTTAAAGATTACCAAGTCAATTACCAACCGTGAGAGCCAGTCGCTTGAAAAATACCTTCAGGAGATCGGAAAAGTGGATTTGATCACCCCTGAAGAAGAAGTGCAACTCGCTATCAGGATTAAACAAGGCGACCAAAGGGCGCTGGAAAAACTTACGAAAGCCAACCTTCGTTTTGTTGTTTCTGTAGCCAAGCAATACCAGAATCAAGGCTTATCATTGAGCGATCTGATCAATGAAGGTAACCTTGGTCTTATCAAAGCAGCACAGCGTTTTGATGAAACCCGTGGTTTTAAATTTATCTCTTACGCCGTATGGTGGATTCGTCAATCGATCCTGCAGGCATTGGCAGAGCAGTCAAGGATAGTCCGTTTGCCGTTGAACAAAGTTGGCTTATCGAATAAGATCAGTAAAGCCTACTCTCAACTCGAGCAGGAATACGAGCGTGAACCGTCAACCGAAGAACTTGCAGAATTGCTCGATATAGGCACCGAAGAAGTGGAAACAACACTTGGTGTAGCCGCCAGGCACGTGTCTGTAGATGCTCCGTTTGTAGATAGCGAAGACAATACACTGCTGGATATTTTGGAGAATCCTAACTCGGATTCTGCAGATGCTGATTTGTACCACGGTGAGTCACTTCGTTGTGAGATAGAGCGTTCATTGAGCACGCTTACAGATCGCCAGCGCGATGTGATCAAACTCTATTTCGGAATTGGTGTTGCCAACCCAATGAGTCTTGAAGATATCGGCGAGAAATTCTCTCTTACACGTGAGCGTGTACGTCAGATCAAAGATAAAGCGATCACTAAGCTGCGCACTGCAAGCAGGTGCCAGCTATTGAAGACATATCTGGGGAACTAGGTTAATCCTGAAGCAAGATAATTACATAAAAAAATCCACACGTTTGTGTGGATTTTTTTATGCTTTTCATTCGTACAGATCCCAGCTTTTGGCCAATTCCTGATACCTGGCTTCAGACAATTTAGGAGCACCATCATACGCGCCATTTAGCATTTTCTGTCGGAATGCTTCATATAGTGTTATTGCGCATGCTACGGAGATATTAAGCGATTGCACCATGCCCACCTGAGGTATGATGAAATTGCCATCGCAGTATTTAAGGCAATCTTCTGTTACACCCGCATGTTCATTGCCAAAAACCAACGCTATGTTTTCACTAAAGTTCATGTCATAAAGAGAATGAGATTCAACCCCCAGGTGGGTAGCATAAACCTTGTCGGCAATTTTCTTTACCGCCATCATACATTCCTCAGTGTTGTCGTATTCATGTATAGTCAGCCAGCCAATTGCACTGGCCGAGCTGTTTTTGCCTAATTTTTTATGGCGGGGCATAATGGTGGTTAATATGAAAACGTCCTGTACGCCTACCGCATCGCACGTACGTAGCACGGCTGAGATATTGTGAGGATCATGCACATTTTCCATAACAACAACCAACCCCGGCTGGCGATGGTCCAGAACTTTTTTGATTTTTGCTGCTCGTTCAGGCGTCATATGTCTAATTAAAACTCAAAAGTAAAAAGGCAATGTCAAAAAGAAAATTTATGCTTTATTTATTATTTGCAGCTGCGTATAGTCGCCAATAAAGATGAACTTTGTTGTATATTTCGATTAAATTAAATAGTTATCTCGCCTCTACAAAACATCAGTAAAAGTCTAGTTTCCGGAGCCGTTCGTCCGGACTTTTTGCAGGAGGAAACTCTGGCGGATATTTTTCGTGCGTCCGCAAAAAAATATGCTGGCAGCACAGCGTTAATTTTTGGCGATATTTCTGTAACCTACAGTGAGCTTGATTTGTGGAGCGATGCAATGGCTGCCTATCTTGTTAGTCAGGGTATAAAGCCGGGCGATCCGGTCGGTTTATGGTGGCCGAGGGGGCTGGAATTGCATGTGGCTGTACTCGGGATAGTAAAAGCCGGTGGAGCTTACGTACCCCTCGATTTTGAAATGCCTGCAGAACGTCTGGAGACAGTGCTTTCCGAAGTGGGTGCGAAAGGTTATATTGGTAAAGAGAAGATAAAATTAGAAATACCCTGTTTTTCGGTAGTGTCCAGACCGGGCGGAGGTGAGCAAATTGCCGTTAACCCAGGGCCTTCTCCCGACAATTGGGCATACGTACTCTATACTTCGGGAAGTACCGGCAAGCCTAAAGGAATACCCATTACGCAGCGCAATATTTGCCATTTTGTGAGGGCAGAAAATTCCGTACTAGAAGTAACAAATACCGATAAAGTCTACCAGGGTTTTTCCGTGTCATTTGACATGTGGTGCGAAGAAACCTGGATCAGTTACTTTGCCGGGGCCACACTTTGGGTGGCCGATGCAGCAACAGCAAAATCGATTGATGAACTAAGCGATGTTTTGAGAGATAATCGCATTACTGTGCTCCATGCTGTACCCAGTTTGCTGGCGGTAATGGAAGATGATATGTCGTCGACGCTCAGACTGGTTAACGCAGGTGGCGAAGCATGCACTACTCAGGTACTGGCCAGGTGGTCTGTGCCTTTCAGAAAGTTCTACAACAGTTACGGCCCAACTGAAACGACTGTTACCGCAACGCTGATTGCATTGAAGCCGGGTGATCCGATAACGATTGGTATTCCATTGCCCAATTATAATCTGGCCGTAGTAGACGAGCAAATGAATATTTTGCCGGTTGGCGAGAGGGGAGAGCTCGTTATTTCAGGAGCAGGTGTATGTAGCGGATACATTAATCTCCCTGAACTAACCAGTCAAAAGTTCGTTGTGAAGCCACAGTCGTTGCAAGAACTGGGAGGGGAGGTGATTTATCGAACAGGCGATGCGGCAGTCATTAACGCCGATGGCAGTATCGATTTTCAGGGGCGATTTGATGACCAGATCAAACTAAGAGGATACAGGATAGAATTAGGTGAAATTGAAATACAATTAGGTAAACTTTCTGAAATTACGGCGGCAGCGGTTGTTGTGAAAAAGGATGTAAACGGACAGGATCACCTGGCCGGTTATGTGGTTTGTGATGATCCGGTAAAAATGAATCAGCAGACCATCAGGGATGAACTGGCAAAGGTTTTACCTGCATACATGATTCCCAGTGTGATCGTTCAGCTTTCTGAAATGCCGAGGCTGCCAAGCGGTAAAATTGATAGAAAGTCGTTGCCTGTGCCTGCAATGTTGCTGGAGAATGCGATCAGCATCTCCAACGAAGTTATTGACCTTGATGCGCCGTTGGGCGACCGTGTAATAGCAGGTTTAAGAAGATTCTTCCCCAACCGGGAGATCACTCTTGAAAATGATTTTTTCACTGATCTTGGGGGGCATTCCTTATTGGCTGCTGCGTTTGTTTCAAAGCTCCGCAAGGAAGCAAACATACCGCAGGCATCACTAAAAGATATTTATCTCAACCGGCCGTTAAGCAGTCTGGTTGAATACTGGGAGTCAAAACCAGCTGGTGCAACCAAAGCGAAAAAGGTTTTCAACGAGATACCTAAAAGTAGGTACTACTTGTGTGGCCTTGCTCAAACGGTTTCATTGCTGGTTATTTATGGTCTGTTTGCTATTCAGATTTTCTTTCCATACCTGGGCTATTACTATGTGGCCGAAGAAACAAGGAGTGTACCATATGCCATAACCACTGCTTTGTGTATGTTCTGCTTTATTCCGCCTCTTTATGCAGCATTTACTATTGCAATGAAGTGGCTGATCATTGGCAAAATGAAGGAGGGCGATTATCCGTTATGGGGTAGTTATTACTTCAGGTGGTGGCTGGTTAAAACCATGCAGCGCCTGTTGCCTGCTCAATTCTTGAATGGCACGCCCCTGTATGCTGGTTACCTGCGCAGAATGGGTGTAAAGGTCGCTAAAGATGCCCAGCTTGCGGCAATATCTATAGGCGCCGAGGATCTGGTAGAAATTGGGAGCGATGTGAGTATCAGCTCGCAGGTGGTACTCAATAATGCATTTGTAGAAGATGGCTGGCTGAAACTCAGACGTATCACTTTGGGCGATCATGCCTATGTGGGCAGCAGTGCTGTTATCTCAGGTAATTCCACTATTGAGGAGTGGGGAGAACTGAAGGACCTGAGTATGCTGCAGGAAGGTAAGACCATCAAGAGTGGTGAGGTTTGGCAAGGCAGTCCCGCTGTGTTCAAGGAAAAGATTGAGGTTAAGGATCTTCCTCAGCCGCTGTTTGTATCTGATGCCAAACGAAGGAAGTACACAATGATATTTGCTGTATCCCTGTTGATTTTTCCTTTCGTTGTGCTGCTTCCATTATTACCAACGATCATCATCATCAACAACCTCGATAACTCAACGCCTGATTACGACTTCAGTTACCTCTTCGTTACGCCTTCACTTGCCCTCACTTATATTATCGTTTTTACGTTGGTAACAATAGTGCTTACCCGGTTATTGCAGTGGGATATTAAACCAGGCAAATACCCGATTTACAGCTGGTTTTACGTGCGCAAATGGTTTGCAGATCAGTTAATGAGCTTGTCGCTCATCGTTTTACACCCGATTTATGCAACGGTTTACATTTCCCTGCTGTTCAGGGCTTTAGGTGCCAAAGTAGGCAAGAATACAGAGATATCTACAGCAAGTAGTGTTACCCATCCGCTGTTAAATATTGGCAAAGGTGCTTTTGTGGCAGATGCGGTTACGCTTGGTGAGTCTGATGTCAGGGGTCAGCAATTGATTCTCGACCATACAGTCATTGGCAACAATAGCTTTGTGGGTAACAGTGCTTTGATACCACAGGGTTATAATCTCCCCGGCCGCATGTTGATAGGCGTTTTATCAACCCCTCCCGACAAAGAGCAACTGGAGAATGCCAAAGCAAAAGACTGGTTCGGTTCGCCGGCGATTCCGTTGCCACGCAGGCAGGCCAGCCGTACATTTGCTTCTGAACTTACGAGCCGTCCTTCGCCGCAAAGGGTACTGGCGCGGAGCATCGTTGAGTTTATCAGGATACTTATTCCTGAAACAGTGATCCTGATCTGCAGTATCCTTTTTATCGCCTATGCGCATGATCTGATCGTGGGCAGACCATGGTGGGAGATCATGCTGGCGTTACCTTTTTACTACCTGATATTTATGGGGTTGCCTGCATTTATGGTAACAGCGGTACTCAAGTGGCTCGCCGTAGGCAAGCACAAACCCGAACAAAAACCAATGTGGACTTCGAAGGTTTGGAGGAGCGAGGCTGTTACATCTACGTACGAAGCGCTCTCGGTTCCCTTCCTGCTCGATTTTATGAGAGGAACTCCCTGGTTGCCTTTGATATTGCGATTGCTGGGTGTGAAAACGGGGAAAAGAGTGTGGATGAATACAACCGACATCACAGAGCACGATATGGTGGTGATAGGGGATGAAACCGCCTTAAATGAAGATTGCGGACCACAAACCCACCTCTTTGAAGACAGGGTAATGAAGGTGGGGCCGGTTAAGATCGGTAAGCGTTGCAGTATTGGTGCGCGTACCATCATACTCTACGATAGCGAAATTGGCGACAATGTTAATGTAGAAGCGCTGTCGCTGGTGATGAAAGGCGAAAACCTGCAGTCCGACAGCAATTGGGGAGGCAGCCCGGTAAGACCGGCATAACAAAATCAAAGCTGCGTAAAGTGTGGTGGAGAGTGTTCGTCCCCGGGGAATCTAATTCCGAAACTCCTTTATTCTTCCTCTTTTTCCTCCTCCGGATGGATAGTGACCTTCACACGCTGAATGCGCATTTTTTCAATAGCCAGCACAGTGAATTCATAATGCTCGTACTTCACCGATTCGTTAACGGCCGCAAACTTGCCTGAGATTTCAAGGATCAACCCGGCAAGTGAGTCGCTTTCTCCACGTACCGGTTCAAAAGTATCAGATGGCATACCCAGCACTCTGCACACATCGTTGATCAGTGTCTTACCCTCAAATATGAAGTTGTGATCGTCTATCTTTTTATAATGCAGATCATCTTCGTCAAATTCGTCTTTAATATCACCTATGATCTCCTCCATTATATCCTCCAGAGTAATTATGCCTGAAGTGCCTCCAAACTCATCAACTACTATTGCAAAATGCATTCTTTTCTGCTGGAATTCTTTCAGCAGATCTTCTATCAGCTTGCTTTCATGCACAAAATAGGCAGGGCGTATAAGCACGTGCCAGTCGAAAGTATCCTTATCGATGTGCGGCAAAAAGTCTTTGGTATGTATAACACCAGCAACTTTGTCCAGACTGTCCTTAAAAACCGGAAGTCGGGAGTATCCTGCGTCAAGGCAATAGTCCCTGACCTCGCTGAATGTTAGTTCGTAATCAAGTGCACTTACGTCCAGCCTGGTGCGCATCACCTGCTTGGCTGAGATGTTACCGAATTTGAGAATGCCCTTAAATATATTTACTTCCTCCTTGGTAGCGGTATGGCCTACAGTTAGTTCTATGGCATGTTCAAAATCCTCGTTACTTATGTTTTTGCCTACTTTCTTCCCCAGTTTGGTTTCTATAAAGCTGGTGGAACTTACCAGTGTGCTGCTAATGGGCTTAAAAATGCCCAGTAGTATCTTTATATACTGTGCCGAAAATAAAGCCATGCGCAGATTATTTTGAGTGGCATATACCTTAGGCAACACTTCGCCAAAAAGCACCAACAGAAAAGTAACCACGATTACCTGTATCAGGAAGGAGAGGATAACATTGATAGTGGGCGATATCAACGCACTTACCAGAACATTGGTGGAAATTACAATAGCAATGTTTATAAAATTATTAGCTACCAGAATGGTTGCCAGCAACAGTTTCGGATGGTCAAGCAAGTCAATGGCGATGCGGGCACTGGGCTTTTCATTTACTTTTAGGTAGTTGATATCTTTTAAAGTAAGAGAGAAAAAAGCCGTCTCGGCGCCGGCAATCACAGCCGACATCAAGAGTAAAACCAGTATTACTATAATTAAAATGGTGGTACTGGATGCAGTTGCGGCTCCGGCAGTAATGTTGAGTAATAGAGTTGTAAGTTCGCCTTCGGTACTTTCCAAGTGAGACTAAAATTTGGTGAGGTTCAAAATTATAAAAGATTGAATGGAAAATGATAGTTTGAAGATTAATTAATAAAATTATTCAATTAGAATGGGAGGTCGTCTTTTGTCATATTGCCTGATAGACCGGTATTGTCGAAATTGACATCAGAGATACCGGGGCCTTCCGATGAGCCTTCTCCCGACTCTTTACGTTTATCCAGCATCACCAGATTGTCGCCTAAAATTTCGGTGCTGAAACGTTTGTTTTTGTCTTTGTCTTCCCAACTACGTGTGCGAATGCGACCCTCAATGTACACCAGACTGCCTTTGTGCAGGTACTTTTGAGCCAGTTCTGCCAGTCCGCGCCACAACACTACTGTGTGCCACTCGGTTTGCGATACAGGGTTGCCATTTTTATCTTTATAAGACTCTGTAGTGGCCAGCGGGAATTTGGCTACCGCAATGTTCCCGTCCAGAAATTGTATGTCTGGCTCTTTACCCAGATTACCCACCAAAATCACCTTATTAATGCCGCGCATAGAATTATCGATTGTTCAAATTATATTTTTTATAACCTAAAGGATATTAAAAGTATAAATTTTTTTCTAAAAAAGAAAGAACTGTTTTCGGAAACGGAGTTTGTGATAGTGCAGACATAGCTACCCACTTGCCTTTATCATCCGGAAATTGGGGCTTTTTTTTCAATGCCACGGTATAGAATCTGGCTTCGATGATGCGGTGAGTAAGCCTTTGTGATGATGTTCCTGAATACTTTATCGTCTCAAGTGATATTTTGTTTTTGACAAAAACGCTTTCATTGGCTACTTCCTTTTCATCAATAGGTTGCTCTGTCTCAATCAGCCATGGTTCATTCAGGTTTTCCCAAATGTCTTTTGCGCTACGTTTGTGTAGCCAAATTGAATTATTCCAAACGAATATTATATAGTTGAAATATCTGGTCTTGATCTTTAGCTTTTTGCTTTTCACCGGAAGAAGTCCGGTTAGTTCTTTGGCGAATGCCACACAACGCTTAGCCAGCGGGCAATCTTCACATTTCGGGCCGGAAGGAGTGCATACCGTGGCACCTAAGTCCATAATAGCCTGATTGTAGGCCGCACTGTTCTTTTTGTCCAGCAGATCCCTAGCCAGACTTGCAAACTCGGTTTTGCCCTCAGTGGTATCTATTGGGGTGTCTATCCCGAAATACCGGGAAAGCACTCTGTACACATTTCCGTCCACAACTGCATTGGGTCGGCCGAAGGCAAAGGATGCAATTGCGGATGCTGTATAAGGTCCTATGCCCTTCAGTTCAAGTAGCCCTTCATAACTATCAGGAACCCTGCCGTTATGTTTTTCAACAACTAGCTTAGCCGTTGCCAGCATATTCTTGCATCTATTGTAATAACCCAATCCCTGCCAAAGCCTGAAAACTTCATCTTCGTTTGCATTGGCTAGGTCGTTGATGGTGGGGTAGCTCTCTGTAAATCGCAGATAGTAGGGTAGTCCCTGCAATGCTCGAGTTTGTTGCAGTATTACCTCAGATAGCCATATCTTATATGGGTCTTTCTCACTTTTCCACGGCAGACTGCGTTCATTGACAGTAGCATGCCAGTTGAGAAGCTGTGACGTAAAATACTTTTGTGACTGATTGCTGCGTGGCATTTGGGGGTGTAAATTACATAACCAACAGGTTGTTTATATTTTTCCTGAAAAAAATGAAAGGTATCTGTTACTTTTGCCCACAATTCCCACTGTATAACAAATGGATACCAATCAACTGAAGGAAATGGCCACTCAGGTGCGCCGAGATATTGTAAGAATGGTGCATAAAGTGCAGAGTGGCCACCCTGGTGGTTCACTGGGTTGCGCCGATTTTCTCACTGCGCTCTATTTTAATATCATGGACCGTAAGCCGGGCTTCGATATGGATGGCATTGGTGAGGATATTTTCTTTTTGTCTAACGGGCATATATCGCCCGTATTTTATAGTGTGCTTGCCCGCTCGGGTTACTTTCCGGTGAGCGAACTGGCTACCTTCAGGCAGATCAACACAAGACTACAGGGGCATCCGGCTACACATGAGCATTTGCCGGGTGTGCGCATTGCCAGCGGTTCGCTAGGGCAGGGGTTGAGCGTGGCTTGTGGCGCGGCTATGGCTAAGCGCCTGAACAACGACAATCATATCATTTACACCCTGCATGGAGATGGCGAATTGCAGGAAGGGCAGAACTGGGAGGCGATGATGTTTGCCGCCCACCACAAACTCGATAATCTGATTTCAACGATAGATTACAACGGACAGCAGATAGATGGCCCCACCAAGGATGTCATGAATCTGGGTTCACTGAAAGATAAATTCGTAGCATTTGGCTGGAAAGTTCTTGAAATGGACGGCAACAATATGGAAGATGTACTGCGCGTGATGGCCGATGCAAAAGCGGCCGCAGGTAAGGGTTCTCCTATTTGCGTACTAATGACTACCTCGATGGGTAAGGGCGTTAGCTTTATGGAAGGCACGCACGAATGGCACGGCATTGCTCCTAACGATAAACAGCTGGAACAGGCTCTCACCGAGTTGCCTGTATCTTCGTTTGGCGACTACTAAGAAAGTTTGAATCACATATTTTGCGCCGCAACTGATCTCCAAATGATCAATTGCGGCGTTTTTGTATAGTAATTTCTTCTATTTAGTAATAAATTTCTAACCCCTATTAATACTCCTGCTCCGAACTTATCTTTACCCCAAAAGATTCAACAATTCATGCGTATTTATAGTTTTCTGGCTGGCTGTGCACTATTGGCTTTGCCTTTTTTGTCATTGGCAAAGGATGAACCGAAGAAGGATGAGAAGAAGAAGTGGGATGTAAATAACCCCGGTGGGCCCGGCAAAGACGTGTCCTTCACAGTAAATGAAGGCACATGGATCAATCTGGACCTATCGCCTGATGGCAAGGATATAGTGTTCGATATACTGGGCGATATTTTCATCATGCCTGCCACAGGTGGCGAGGCCAAGCCACTCCGCCAGGGTATGGCAATGGAGGTGCAGCCACGTTTCAGCCCCGATGGGAAGCGAATCTTGTTTACCTCGGATGCAGGTGGTGGCGACAATATGTGGGTGATGGACAAAGACGGCTCTAATGCCCGGCAGATAACTAAAGAGAATTTTAGACTGCTTAATAACGGTGTCTGGCTTGATGCCAATTATATTGTTGCACGCAAGCACTTTACCTCTACTCGTTCAGCCGGGGCAGGTGAGTTGTGGATGTACAATATCAATGGCGGTGGTGGCTTGCAACTTACACCTAAAAAGAACGACCAGCAGGACCTGAACGAACCTTCGGCATCAGCTGATGGTCACTATATTTATTACAGTGAAGACATGTATCCAGGTGGTTCCTTTCAGTACAACAAAGACCCCAACAATCAAATATTTGTGATCAAACGGTTTGATAGAGAGAAGGGAATAACTGAAACAGTAACCGGAGGTCCGGGCGGAGCAATGCGCCCGCAAATAGCCCACAGTGGCAAGTTGCTGGCATTTGTAAAAAGGGTTAGGACTAAGACAGTTCTGTATCTGCGTGATGTTGAAACCGGAGAAGAATGGCCGGTTTACGACAAACTATGTAAAGATCAGTCAGAAGCTTGGACCATATTTGGCTCCTATACTGGCTTTGCCTGGACACCCGATGACAAATACATAGTGATTTGGGCTGGTGGTAAAATAATGAAGGTGGATGTAAAAGGTGAGAACTCCGCTGTGGAGATACCTTTTACCTGCAACGTAAAACAACATATCACAGACGCAGTTCGTTTTCAGCAGGATCTGAATCCATCGCAGTTTAATGTAAATGTGATCCGTCATGCGGTCACTTCGCCAGATGGAAAGTACCTGGTGTTTAATGCGCTTGGGCATATTTATAAAAAAGCGCTGCCGGACGGCAAACCTGAAAGACTTACCCAAAACAAAGAGCTGGAGTTTGAGCCGGTGTTTTCGCCCGATGGAAGCAGCCTGGCTTTTGTAACATGGGATGATGAAAAAAAAGGAGGCATTTCGGTTATGGGATTTGGTAAGTCAGCTGTCCTTACAAAAATCACCCCGAATAAAGGTATGTACCGCACACCTGCATTCTCACCCGATGGCAAAACGCTGGTGTTTACAAAAGAAGGAAGCGACGGTGTTATGGGCAATACATTTACCATTAAGCCCGGTATCTACACGATGCCTGTAGCAGGTGGCAAAGAAGAATTTGTTACAGACAAAGGAGAGTACCCAAAGTACGATAGAACAGGCAAGCGCATCTATTATCAGGTAGGTGGTAATCTGTTTGGCGGGCTGGATAAATCATTCCATACCTGCAAACCAGATGGCAGCGACGACCGCACTATTTTCAAAGGTAAGTACACCAGTCAGTACACCGTTTCACCTGATGGAGATTGGATCGCCTTTGTAGACCTGCATGAAGTATATGTGGCGCCATTTCCGCACACGGGCAAAGACATCAGTCTGAGCAGCGACTCTTCCGATTTTCCGGTAAGAAAGGTTTCGTTGGATGCTGGTATTAACCTGCACTGGAGCAGCGATAATAAGAAACTACATTACACTTTGGGAGATCAATATTACACGATCAACCTTGATGAGCGTTTTGGTTTTATCAGTGGCAAACCGGATTCTTTGTTTAAGATACCTGATCATGGCATCAGCGTTGGTCTATCAGCCAATACCGATAAACCCAAAGGCTCAATTGCCTTTACCAACGCACGTATCATTACCATGAAGGGAGACGAAGTGATTGAAGACGGAACTGTAATTGTAGAAGACAATCTGATAAAAGCCGTTGGCAAATCGGGCGATGTAATAGTTGCATCAGGCACGAAAACCATCGACTGCAAAGGCAAAACCATAATGCCCGGATTTATAGATGCCCATGCTCATGGCAACCATTTCAGATATGGACTTACGCCACAGCAGCACTGGCCATACTTCACCAACCTTGCCTACGGTGTTACTACAATGCACGATCCGTCTGCAAACAGCGAAATGGTATTTGCCCAGAGCGAAATGGTCAAAAGCGGACAGATGGTAGGTCCAAGGGTGTTCTCTACAGGTACCATATTGTACGGTGCCGACGGTGATTTCAAAGCGGTGGTCAATTCTATCGAAGATGCCAGGAGCGCATTGCGCAGAAGCAAGGCTTACGGCGCATTCAGTGTAAAAAGTTATAATCAGCCCCGCCGCGATCAGAGGCAGATGATTATTGAAGCCGCAAGGGAACTGAAAATGGAAGTAGTACCCGAAGGCGGCTCTCATTTTCTGCACAACATGAGCATGGTTATGGACGGGCATACTACTGTTGAACATAATATTCCCGTAGCACCCCTGTACAATGATGTAATTCAGTTATGGAAGAATTCACAGACAGGAAACACACCTACTTTGATCGTTTGCTACGGCGCACTCAGTGGCGAGAACTACTGGTACCAGCATGGCAATATCTGGGAAAAAGAGCGGCTGCTGAAGTACACGCCAAGGGCTGTTATTGATCCCCGCAGCAGGCATCGAACTATGGCACCTGAGGAGGAGTACGAGAACGGTCATATGCTTGTTTCAAAGAGCCTGAAAAAACTCACCGATGCCGGTGTAAGGATCAATATGGGTGCACATGGCCAGATTCAAGGTATTGGAGCACACTGGGAGATATGGATGATGTCGCAGGGCGGAATGACACCACTTGAGGCACTGCGCACAGCTACATTAAACCCAGCCATTAATCTTGGTCTTGACAATTGGATAGGCTCACTGCAGCCCGGCAAGCTTGCCGATCTGCTGATCATGGATAAAAACCCGCTCGAAAGTATTTACAATACTGAAAGTGTGCACTACACCATGGTAAATGGCCGCCTTTACGACTGCGAAACAATGAACGAGATAGGCAACTACGATCGTAAAAGAGGCAAGTTCTTCTGGGAAATGGGCAAGACTGGAGAAAACTTCAACTGGCACGAAGACATGATGGAAATTGGCGATTAAATTGCATAACCATAACTGTATTATCGAAAATGAGATTTTAGTTCCTTGTACACTATCTTTGAATGTAGTTTATATACTTCCCAGTAGATGAGAACAACGCTTTTTAATATTCCCGAGACATACAGACAACTGATATTCCTGATCTGTGTCATTGCCTGTGTAATTTTCCTTGACCCTCCGGCTGCACTGCTTACTGGTCTTGTTATAGCGTTTGCTATGGGGCACCCATTTCTGAAGATCAACAAGAAAGCTACTACGTTACTGCTGCAGGTGTCTGTAGTTTGCCTTGGGTTCAATATGAACTTCGAGCACGCAATGAAGGCTGGCAAGGAGGGTTTTCTATTTACCATCGGAACGATTGGTGTTACATTGCTCGCTGGTTATATTATTGGCAAGGCGTTGAATATCAATAAGAATATTTCTACGCTCATCTCTAACGGTACCGCTATTTGTGGGGGTAGTGCTATAGCAGCTGTGGCACCGGTTATTAAGGCCAACGATGAAGAGATCAGCGTATCGTTGGGTACTATCTTTATTCTGAATTCTATTGCATTGTTTATTTTTCCGGTGCTGGGTCAATACCTCAACATGAACGATCAGCAGTTTGGTACCTGGTGCGCAATTGCTATTCACGATACCAGTTCTGTGGTGGGGGCGGCAAGCAAGTTCAGTGATAAGGCGCTGCAGATAGCCACTACCATCAAGCTGGAGCGGGCTTTATGGATCATACCCATAACCCTTGCTACTGCTTATTTTCAGCGCAGTACTGGTAAGATCAAGCTACCCTACTTTATTTTCTATTTCATCATAGCAATCATTATCTCTACCTACTTGCCAAATTATATCGGGGCTTTGAACACGCCTATCGAAGGGCATACACTTTTTCAGTGGGCATACCTGTTTGGCAGAAAGGGGCTGGTAGTTACGCTATTCCTCATAGGCTCGGGTCTGTCTTTGAATACGTTGAAGCAAGTTGGCTGGCGCCCTATTTTACAGGGTGTGCTGTTATGGCTGATAATCGGTGGGGCCTCCCTGTTTGTGATAAAGGAAGTTTTGTAGTACACTTTGAATATTCAATTGCTGCATTTGCAAATCTTTCTAGTGTGTCTCAATTTCAATTGATTATTCTTAATTTCCCACTATGAAAAAATTGCTCCTTCTTTGTTTTGTGCTTTTGCCTCTGCTTATGGAGGCGCAAACAGCGGAGCATTTTGTTACATACATTACAATAGACAGCCTACCCAAAATCCTGAATGATAACTGGAGATTCCGTGCAGCAGATGCACCTGCAATGGCATCACCAGATTTCAATGATAGCACATGGGAAATAACTTCTTCTAGATTGATCCTTAAGAACGTGCCTAAGAAGGAGTCCGAGAAATTCAATGGTGTTGGCTGGATCAGGCTGCATATCATTATTGATTCTAGCCTCGTGAACTTACCAATTGCACTTGATATGACCCATCCGGGAGCCTCGGAAATATATCTGGATGGTAAATTGGTCACGTCATACGGTTCAATCAACAGCAAAGACAGTTCTGTTTATTTTGATCATCAGGAGACCCCGTTCATTATTTATTTTCAATCAGCCGGCAGTCACCTTATTGCCGTGAGATATGCCAATTATAACGCATTGCGTAATAATAGCGAATACCAGTCGCAGATGGCAGGATTTGAAATGAACATCAAAAAAGGGAACTATGCTATTAAGAGGTCTCATGATTTAGCAATTTCCAACACTTTTGTTTTCGCCTTGCTCTTTGGGATATTTATTGCGTTATCTATGCTGCATATGTTTCTTTATATGTACTATAGAGCAGCGAGGTCAAATTTATTTTTCAGTCTTTTTTGTTTTGCGTTGGCGTTTGTTTTTTTACTGCCTTTTATAAACAAATTCAGCGGCAGCCCCGAGGCACAGTTTTTTGCGAATAAGTCTAGTTACGTTTTATGCGCGCTTGCCTGTTTTTCGCTAAGTGGTTTCAGCAATGAATTGTTTGGCAGAAAGCGTTTGCGTTTTTATTTTATCACAGCCTACGCCTTGATATTAATATTGATTTCTTTGTTTGGTATTGCGGACGAATTGCGGCCTGGGGTTATATTGAGTTTAATCGGTGTTGTTTCACTTGAGGCGGTGGTTCTTACGATTTCAGCGATATTCAGAAAAATAAAAGGTGCGCGTATTATTGGTTTCGGTATACTAATGTTTGCGTTGTTGTTTCTTATTATTGTGAGTACAGCAGCAATAGATGGTATATTTGAGCTCAGTGACAGTACTCTTGCAGGGGAAATATTTTCAATTTTCGTCGCAATATCAATATTGAGTATTCCCATTTCAATGTCCGTTTATCAGGCATGGAGTTTTTCATCTATCAATAAGAAC
The DNA here is from genome assembly GCA_903829015.1 of uncultured Bacteroidota bacterium. Taxonomy (GTDB): domain Bacteria; phylum Bacteroidota; class Bacteroidia; order Chitinophagales; family Chitinophagaceae; genus Nemorincola. The sequence continues at coordinate 23,730 of CAIKOJ010000170.1, read as the reverse complement.
CTGGCAGCCCAATTGCTGCAGGTGAAAATACTCTCTGATAAAACACTGGAGCAGGAACAGGAAAAGCAACGTATGCTGGAGAGCCGGCAGGAAGAACTGGAGCGGGAGGTAAGCCTTCGAACCGAAGAGGTAGTTGCCCAAAAAGTAAAAATTGAAAAACAGCATGAAGAGCTGAAAAATGAGAAGAAGAAGTCTGATGATCTGCTGCTGAATATTCTGCCTGAAGAAATTGCGGATGAATTAAAACAGAAAGGTTTCTCAGATGCGAGGTACTATGACCATGTTTCAGTAATGTTTACAGATTTTGTGGATTTTACCAAAGCCGCTGAGCGCATGACGCCCAAAGAGTTGGTTGATGAACTGCACGCATGTTTCAAGGCTTTTGATGATATCATCACTAATGCAGGTATAGAGAAGATCAAAACGATAGGGGATGCCTATCTGGCCGTTTGTGGTCTCCCGCTGAAAGATGAGGGCCATGCCGTAAAAATGGTTACTGCTGCGTTTAAGATCGTAGAATTTATACAGGAAAGGAAGAAGCTGTTGGGTGAAAAAACATTCGACATTAGAGTGGGGATAAATAGTGGCAGTGTGGTTGCCGGTATTGTAGGTATTCGAAAATTCGCTTACGATGTATGGGGAGACACTGTTAACACTGCTGCCCGGCTGGAGCAGCATGGCGAAGTTGGAAGGGTCAATGTGTCTCAGCAAACATATGAGTTGATCAATGATCATTTTGAATGTACTTACAGAGGAGAGATCACCGCTAAGAATAAAGGAAGCCTAAAAATGTATTTCGTAGATAGGCTGAAATAGTTGCCTAATGCTATTAAGTGCAGTTTTTTTACATTTTTTTAGGGTTTTAATAGCGTAACTTTAGAGGGCTAAGCAAAGCTGATGTCTTCAACTAAAATTGGTTCTGATTTCTCAATTCACAATAGGGTCAACATAATACGTGGTGGCGGCGAGTATTTTCGGCTGATCACTGAGATGGCAGATAGCGCTACTTATTCACTGCACCTTCAAACCTATATTTTTGACGAGGATGAGACCGGCAACAAGGTTGCGGATGCGCTCATCCGTGCGGCCAGGAGAGGGGTACTCGTTTACGTAATGCTGGATGGTTATGCTTCAAAAGGAATATCGAAGGAGTTTATTGTTAAACTTTTAGAAGCCGGAGTTTGTTTTCGGTTTTTTATGCCGTTATTCAAGAGTCAGTCGCATTATCTGGGTAGACGTATGCATCACAAAGTTGTAGTGGCTGATGGCAAAGTTGCGATAGTGGCAGGTATCAATATCAGCAACCGCTATAATGATATGCCCGGTGTGCCGGGGTGGCTCGATTGGGCTGTCTGTGTGGAAGGTGATGCCGCGAGACAGTTGGATGCCCTATGCGTCGGTACCTGGAACCGGGCAGTTTTTAAGCGTAAGTGCAAGGCCATTAATTTACCGCCGCATGATTTTACCGGTATGGGGCCTTGTAGTGTGCGGATAAGAAGAAATGACTGGGTTTACCAGAAAACAGAGATTTCCAAAACATACCGCGAGGTATTCAATAAATCGAAAAGTAGTGTGGTTTTAATGACCAGTTATTTCTGGCCGCCACAAAAATTACTACGGTGCATGGCTGCTGCTACTGCACGAAAAGTAAATGTAAAACTAATACTAACCGGTGAAGCTGATGTGCCGTTTGCTAAGTATGCCGAACGCTATTTATACAAATGGCTGTTCAGACATAATATTGAAGTGTATGAGTATCAGTCGAACATACTTCATGGTAAAATAGCTGTTGCAGACGGTGAGTTTGTTACTATTGGTTCTTACAACGTAAATAATATAAGTGCTTTCGCCAGTGTAGAACTAAATCTCGATATCAGGGATGATAAAATAGCTGCCGGCCTTCAGGAAAAGCTGCTCAATATCATTGAAACAGATTGTGTAAAGATCAGTAGAGAGAACTTCTGGGTATCTGAGAATGTTATCCGCAAGTTCCTATATTATCTCTCCTACCGGATCATTCACTTTCTTTTCTTTCTGTTCACTTTTTACTTCAATCAGCACCAGTCGGAAGACTAAATGCCTTTTATTCTTTTTAAGAATAAGTCAATATTCTCTTTATTCCATCCGGCGAATCTGCCCCTTTGAACGATCAATTCATTTGCGTCGGGGTATTGCAAATTATAGTAGAATACAAAACCATTGTTGGGGTTTGCCCAGCCCAGTATCTCACCAAATCTGAGTACGTTGAAAACAAGCGTGTCGTGTCTGTTGCTTATTGTATAGAATCCATCAGAAAATTGTGTGAGAATTGCAGCATCGCTTTTATAAACATCAGACGTCAGAAGTGATCTGTTTTTGGGAGCATAATGGAATGTAGTATGCTCTGTTTTATCGAACACAGATCTGTAACCGATATTGAAGCCTGAATCGCTTTCTGCAACTATATACCACAGCATGCTGTTCAATGGGGTAGGGGTACTAAAATACCTGCCCGGCCTGGCGTGCTGTACTACTTCCTCTTTTTGAATTGCTTGATCAATATATAATTTGAAAAAGACCGAGATGAGCACATATAATGTACTTATGCCCAACCCAAACATCGTCCAGAATTTACGTGTTCGTTTGCCGCTGCCGGTTATCAGCAATGCCACTGCTGCAATGCACAACCATATTGTGTATAACGGATCCGCCACATATAGCGTATTGAAAGACACTCTGTAATGGCTGAATGGTTCGAACAAGCCGGTGCCATAAGCATTAAAACAGTCGATGAACAAATGCACGGATATCTGCAAACCCCAGAAAAAGTACCATCTGGCAAACGATACGTTTTCATTTTTAAACAATCTGCTGCACAGCATAGCTATCAAGGGCGATACCAACAACATAAATGCAAAGGAGTGTGTGAACCCACGATGGGCAAGCAGGTCTCTGCTAACAGGCAACCAAAACGATGCAACAAAATCAATATCAGGCAGGCTGTTGGCTATAGCACCAACTACCAGTGCTTTTCTGCCCAGTTCTTTGCCGGCTATAGCTTCCCCAATACAGGCGCCTAATACTATATGGGTCAGTGTATCCATTGGATGATTATGTCGAAGATGTTTCTCAATTCAAAATTAGGTGGTATTTGCGGTTATTTTTGCAGCATGACCCAGATCATTTAATTATTTCCTAAAGGCACTACCTTTGAATAAACACACCAGATATATGCCACAGAAATCAATTAACATAATAAAATCTACCGGCGACCTGGTGCCATTTTCAATTGACAAGTTGAAAAGGTCGTTGCAGCGGTCTGGCACGGCAGATGCAGTGATCAACGAGGTGGCAAATGAGGTTGTTTCTTGCATGCATGAGGGTATGACCACAAGGGAGATATACAGCATGGCCTTCAAACTCTTAAAGAGAAGACATAGCCCATCTGCCAGCCGATATACGCTTAAACGTGCCATTATGGATCTGGGTCCATCGGGTTTTCCGTTTGAGAAGTTTATTGGTGAGGTGTTCAGGCAACTGGGATACCAGATAAAGCTCAACCAGATCATTGCCGGACAATGTGTAAACCATGAGGTAGACATAGTAGCCGAAAACAGCCTCGAATACTGTGTTGTAGAATGTAAATACCACAATAGCCAGTCGATACCGTGCGATGTTAAAATACCGCTATACGTGAATTCAAGGTATAGAGACATTAGTGCCATGTACACAGTGAAGGGTAAAGAATGTCGTGGCTGGATCGTTACCAACACAAAGTTCACCTCTGATGCAGTAAAGTATGGCGAATGTGCCGGGCTGCATTTGCTCAGCTGGGACTACCCAACGAAGAACAGCCTTAAGGACATTTCAGACAGATTTAAGATATACCCGGTTACCTGCCTCACCACCCTAACCAAAAAGGAGAAACAGATGCTGCTTGAAAAGGGCATTATATTATGCAAAGACCTCGCTGCACATTCAAGCTCACTTTCAGAGATAAGAGTTTCTGAAGGAAGAATAGGCGTGGTGGTGAATGAGGTGCTGACCCTGATCAGTTGACCTGCGCTGATGCGTTGTAATCGTACACCGTTTTTGAAATATGCCCTATGAGATCAGATAGCTGATTCCAGTCGTTGCTCCGCGTCATGATATTGATAAGATACGGCGTATTGTTGAGGTAGATAATACCACATTCATGCAGCTCATGCATGGTGCCATTTCCGAACTCGCCAAATTTGTGAGCTATCGTAACATTAGGCGGCAATCCCTTCAGCAGGCCTTCTTTAAAAACGCTTTCTGATAAAAGGGATAGGGCTGTCTCTGAGGCACGTTTCTGTAAATAGCCCGAAGTGTACAGCGCCTTAAACATCATTGAGTATTCTTTCGGATTTAAAGTATAGTTGGGGTCACTAAAGCGGGGCGGAGTCATGCCCAGATCGGTGAATTCATTTTTGAATACTGTTGTATCCATATGATCTTCGAGAAAGAGTGTGGCTCTGTTATCAGAATATACGATCATGAAGCGCAGCAATTCGTTTAAGGTGTACTTGCCTCCTTCGCTTACGCTTTCTGATTTGAAATGCTCTTCGGGAAAACGGAAACCTTTTTCGGCATGGTATTCGATCTCTTTCTTTAATAGGTCTTTATCGTTTTCGGCCATGCGCAGATAGGTGATGAGTACTCCTACCTTGAGCAGTGAACCCGGGTCGTATTTCTCTGTGAGGTTAATGCCAAACCATTGTCCTTTTGAGAACTCGCGGAAATATACAGATGCCGATGTGAGCCCTTTTTGTTTTTCGCCAGCGATATAATCTTCAATATTTTTTTTGATGCCGGCGTATTTCTCCGATTCGTTTACCGGCTCTATAGACAAAATGGGATGTATAAACTTGTACGCGCTGTTGTAGCCTGCTATAGTATAATTGTCGCCTGATATCCTGGGGTCGCGATTAGAGGAAGGCTCATTTTCAATATCTGGTTTCACTACTTCATGTTCCACCAAAAGCGTTGCTGCTCCACCAATGATCAATGATACAATGGAAACCAATAAGAGGCTATTTTTTATACGTTGCAATTGACAAGGAGTTAGTAGGTGTAAGGTAATTAAATTTAAATCAGATTACATAATATCGGGGAACATTTTTAGTTAGCTGGCTTTGTAATTCTCAATATTGTAACTTTTGGTTAATGGCCGGAATTGTTAAAAAAAGGCCAATAGTGAATTTAATGGTTTTCGGTTTAAACCTTGGCTTCAAAATTGTATCTGATATACTGTAACCAAAACATAAATAGTTATGAAAACCAAAATGATTGTTTCCGGATTGCTGATAGTTCTTTTGTCGGTGGGTGTTGCTGCCAGTGCTAGTGCTGCACCATGGCGTGGTCACAGACACGGATGGTATGTACCTGCTCCACCAATGCCGAGGGTGTTTGTGCCTGCTCCAAGGTACTGCCCACCAGTGCCTGCTGCATCTTACGGTTATGGCAGCGGATATGGTGGCGGTTATGGAAGGCACCACCACGGTTGCAGGCCCAGGTACGAAACTCAACGCCATTATGGACATTACGATAGAGGATATGGTCGTGGGTACTACAGATAGTTATGGTAGTTTGGAATTATTGATTAGTAATTTGTTTAGTGTGGCCGCCCTTCGGGGCGGCTTTTTTTTTAGGCATATGGTTTTAGTCATGCGGTGTTGAAAGTAAAACCTCGCAAGCTTTTCTTTTCGTTCTGGAGGTTATATTGAAAACATAAAGTGCATAACAGCAATAGAACTATTGAGAGTTTCGATATTGTTCAAATTATTTTGTTTAAAATTATCGTAAATTTGTTAAACAAAACAAATTCGACATTTTCCCTCGCCTAAGTAGGTGATTGTGGGCACCGTGGCAAATGCAAGGCATTCTGAACATATAAAATATACCAATTATGGAACCAGTGTATGATCATTATTGTTACTACAGCGATCTGCCTTCGCCAAGTGCATATATGGTTGATGAACAGAACGAACCTGATTTTAAACCGGATCGACTTACCGATAGTGAGATCGACAGGATCATTGAAATGGCCTGGGAAGACAGAACACCTTTTGAGGCAATTACTTACCAGTTTGGGCTCAATGAAAGCAAGGTGCGCGAACTGATGAAGCGGGAACTACGGTTTAAGAGCTACCGCGCTTGGCGTAAGCGGGTTGAAGCCTGTAAAACCAAGCATCGGGAGCGGCGCAGCGACGACATAATCCGATTCAGGTGCAGCAGGCAGAGGGTGATATCGCTGAACAAAATTTCAAAGAGATACTAGTATGACTTATTTATTTGCCGGCGCATCGAGCAGCATAGCTATGGCCACGGCTGCAATACTAAAGCGGGAGGGACATAGGGTGCTGGGTATCAGCAGGCAGCCTGATGTGGAAGGATACGATGCTGTCTATGCTGTAGAGCGATATGTGGCGGGGGCGTTCCCGGTAATAGACGAGGCGATAGACGGTCTGGTCTATTTTCCGGGAACGATAAATCTGAAACCATTTGCGAGGTTGAATACAGTTGACTTTGTGCATGACTATGAAGTTAATGTGCTTGGGGCTGTGGCGTTTGTACAGCACTACCTGAGCCAGTTGAAAAAGAGTGCGGCGGGATCTGTGGTGCTGATGAGCTCTGTAGCAGCGCAGACAGGTATGCCGTTCCATACTTCGATAGGGATGGCTAAGGGGGCACTGGAAGGGCTGACCAGAGCACTGGCTGCCGAACTTGCACCGGGCATTCGCGTGAACGCGGTAGCTCCATCTCTCACCAATACACCACTGAGTGAGCGCTTTATAGCCAATGCCGAAAAGATTGAAGCCATGGAAAAACGCAACCCTATGAAAAAAATAGGCACAACCAACGAGGTGGCAGAAGCAATTGCTTTTTTGCTTACCGGCAGGGCATCCTGGATAACCGGACAAATAATTGCCGTTGATGGTGGTATGGGGGTATTTAGGGTTTAGTTCAACTGGGAATTCCTCACTATTAGTTTGTAGTAAGTGCCACTGCTGCGTTTTACGCTTCTGTTGGAACGATGGCTTTTTGAGTAAAAAAACTGCTGAGGGTGATTTCGCTACGGGAAATAGCCCCAAAGCGTTGTGTTAACTAAATAATTGGACATTAAAGTAAGGGTTGAAATGGTTCACTTTTTACCTTCTGCAAATTCAACCACTGCCTTTACTTGTTTGTCCAGTCTATGAGCTTCTTCATGTAATCCTTTCAGTAGAATATTTTTTTCGTTTTCGCCTAATTGAATTTCGTTTTTATCAAGGATGTTTAATATGCCCATGATCGTAGACAAGGGACCCCTTACCATATGAGATTGTTGAAACGCAATTTTCTCTATTTTTTCATTTATTGAGAGGTTCTTGAAAAATGCCGCAACGTATTTTTTGTCGCCTTCACCAAATGAATTGGCCGAAGTAATGAGTACAGGTTTTATTTTTCCACTTTTGGTAATAATTCTAGTTTTCAGTTCTTTGTAATCATCACTACTAACAAATTCTCTGAATTTCTCAGAGATGTATTCAAGGTCTTCCTTTGGGTGTAATTCACTTTGATGTATGCCTATAAGATCGTTCACTGCACATTCAAACATTTCTGATGCGCTGTCATTTGCGTATACAATTTTCCCCGTTGCAGCATCAGCTACAAAAACGGCATCTGAAGCTCCTTTAAGAATAGAATCTAATAAAACCATTGATCAATAAATGTGCTGCAATTTATATAAATAGAATGAACAAGATAAATAATATTTATTAAATATTGTTTAATTTATTGTTGTTTGTATCGATAATTTTCAATATATCTGTCGCCATATTGTACCTGCAAATTGTAAAACTATTATGCGATGAATATTGCCAAAGTTATTGAAAACAATGCCCAAGTTAGTTTCTCTAGTTGATTTATTTTTTACTAAAATGAGTAGTTGTCAGTACTAAAGAGGCGTTTAACTTTGACCTCAGTAGCATGCATAAATTATTGTTCAATTTTAATTCTAGGATAGTTATGCACTAATATTTGAAGTTTTAGGTTTGTTCTAGATGTTCGTTGTTGTTAGTGAACAAAAGCAGGGGAATAGTTTGGGTAGCTACTTTTCCTGCTTTTTTATTGAAGGTTATTCATAGCAGTCATTTTTCCATTACTTGCTCGGCATCTTATCTCTTTTATATTGCATGTAGTAACCCGATTGCGTAATTACACTGCTGCCGCAGACGACAATTTAACCGAGCCTGAAAATGGTGCTTGAAATTACTATTTTCAATTTACGAACATTCCTATTTTGCTGACTATAGCATGTGTTAATAGCAGACTGTTTCGCAAAAAGAGGTTAAACGCTCATTCGTGTTTTTATTTCGGCATCGCTAAATTGAGTTCAACGTTGCCAACCCTCCTTCGCAAAAGCTACGGCGGGCAGGCGCAAACCCTGCCAAAAAACACTGTGAATGCCGGATCCCAAATTTCAATTCAAAACTTCCTTACTTAATCCTATACCTAACCCCCGTAAAAATGTTTCTTCCCATCATAGGGCCCCAGATCATGGAGGCATCGAAGCCGGGGGAGAAGGGGGAAGTGGGGTTGATGATGGCATCGTGCTGCATGTAGTTGGTGATGTTGTCGCAGCCGAGGTACACATCGAATGCAGGGCTGAGCACTTTGGTGATCTGGGCATTCATGAGTATGTATGATGGCGAGGTGTTTGGTCCGCCGGGGGTGAGGCCGGTGTGCCTGTGGTCTATGCCGGGTGTGCGCTGTTCGCTGATCCACTGTACGGTGTAGTCAAACTTCCATTTGCTTCGGGTGGTGTAGTCGGCATTAATGAATGCGCGGTGCTGCGGTACCAGTGGTTTTTCTTTAAGGCCATCGGTATAGGTGGTCATGATATTGAGGTAGCGGTATGCTGCCCTGAGGTTGAGGTTGTGGAGGAGTTCGTAATCGAACTGGGCCTGAAAACTATGAGCGTACGACTTGCCTGCGAGGTTGTAGAACTTTACAAAGCCAGTGTACTCGGCATCGGTAACCACCTGATCCTGAAACCATGTGTAATAATAATCGAACGACAGCACTGCCTCGCGCAGACCCAGCTTGAACTTATGGGTAAGGTTGATGCCGGTGTTCCAGGCCACCTCGGGGTTGAGGCCGTAGGCATTGGTGGTAGATGGAATAATAAAGCGGCGGTTGCCAGCCATAAATCCTGCATTCTCGGCAAGTATGTTGGCGGTGCGCTGGGCGCGGCCTGCCGATGCCCTGATAACGGTTTTCTTAAACGGCGCATAGCGCAGATGCAGTCGGGGTGTGGCAAAACCACCAAAGTGGTTGTTGTGGTCGTATCGCAGACCAGCTACGGCATTGAACTTTGAGGATGGGTTCCATGCGTATTCGGCAAAGGCACCGGTTACCTGTTCCTGCCGGGTGTAGGTGTTCTGCTCAAACGTCTCTTTGTAGTTGTCTATCATCTCACTGGCGCCCACCTTTATGATGTGGCTGGTGGAGTTGATGTAGGTCTGGAAGATGAGGTTGGCGTAGAAGCTGTTTTGGCAGGCGGTGTAGTCTCTGGTGCCAAAAAGCGACTGCTGGTCGTGATTGGTATTAGACAACTGCAGACCTACGCTGGTGGCTGGGCGGCTCTTAAACACCTTCGCGATCTTGGCCCAGTCTTCGAGCCTGCTGATACTGTTTGTGTAGCCCCATGGGTTGCCCTGTATCTGCGGGGTGCCCTCGGTGTAATTTAGGGCACCGCCTACCACTTTTGTGTACAGGTATTTTACACCCGCCTGAAACATCCATCCACTGGTGCTGTTGTAGGTCCAGCGGTTGAGAATATTGAGCTGATTGCCCAGAGGGGCATCAACGTAATTGTCGTTGTTCAGGTCGGTTTTAGCCCACTGCGAATTGAAGTGCAGCATAAGGCCGGTACTGAGCTTATCTGAGAATTTATGCGCCACTACAGCATTGGCCTCGGTACGGCCTTGCGAACTCTGGTAGAGGTTGAAGATGGCACGGTCGCCGGCGAAGGGCTTGCGCAGCTCTACATTGATCTGCCCGGCCACGCTTTCAAATCCGTTCACCACACTGCCGGTACCCTTGCTGAGCTGCATGCTCTCTATCCAGGTGCCGGGGGTAAAGGTGAGACCAGTGATGGCGGCCAGGCCGCGCACATCGGGTATGTTCTCTCGGGTAATGAGGGTGTATGGCCCCGCCAGTCCCAGCAGCTTGATCTGCTTATATCCCGTAACGGCATCGGTAAAGGAAACATCGACAGAGGGGGTGGTTTCGAAGCTCTCGCTGAGGTTGCAGCAGGCGGCTTTGTAGAGTTCAGTCTGGCCTATCTTCTCCATTTTAATAGGATCAAGCATACTGATCTCTGTAGATTTCATCTTGTTGCGGATCACTACTTCTTTGAGGTCGTGCTGCTGTATGAGTTCTATGGAGACGGTGGTCTGTCCGGGAGATAGTATAAAGGTATCTGTTAGGTAGCCTACGTAGGATATACGGAGCGCTGTAACGGTATCGGGGATGTTGATGGAGAACCTGCCTGAGCTATCGGTGGTAGCGCCGGCATTGGTGCCGATAGCCGTTACCATAGCTCCTTCCAGCGGCTGTTTGTGTTTCTTTGTTTTGATAGTATACACCTCGCCGGTGATCTCATTCTGCGCAAAAACCGCAGAGCCTGCTAGCAGGAGCGAAAAGGCAAGGAATATTGTAAGGAAACTACCGCGCATGATCAGTGCTTTTTAATGCCTGACCGGTATTTGCAGCAGTTCGTGACCTTGTTGTAATCAACATCTTCTGCTTTGAACAATTCATTGTCGTGGCCTGCTTTTGCAATGCTTTTAAGAATGATTTGCGGCGTGGTTTTAGATGAATCGAATTTAACAGTGAGCTCATGGGTATCTATATCCCAACTGGCATATCGTACTCCTTTCACGTATGCGCCGGCTTCTATGCGGGTCTTGCATTGCTCACAAACCCCGGATACCTTGAAATGCATAGTAACAGTGTTGCCAGCCTGAGCCGGCAGAGCGGGTAGGGTGGTTACAGCCATCAGGAACAAAAAGAGTAAGTGCCGCATATAGATTATTAGTTTTAGCCTGTTGAATGAGCTTATACAAATTTCGGCAATTATTTTCGATTATACAGAAATAAAAACAGCGGCAATGTAGTGTTGCCGCTGTTTTGGTCTCTGTTTGAATAATTTTAACAGTTAATATTATTGCCTTACATCCATTTCCTTGATCAGGTTGTCGGCATGGCCGAGCTTGTCGATGAGGAATAGGATGAAGCGTGCATCGCACACAATTGTTCTTTTATATTTTTTATCGAATGCGATATCGCCGCTCATAGCTTCCCAGTTGCCGTCGAATGCGGCACCTATCAGTTCGCCATTGGCATTGATCACAGGGCTGCCTGAGTTACCACCGGTGATATCGTTGTTGGTGATGAAGCAGGTATGCAGTGTGCCATCAGCATCAGCATATTTGCCGTAGTCTTTATTTTTGTACAACGTAACCAGTTCTTTAGGTGCGTCAAACTCGTCGTCACCGGCTTTGTATTTAGCCATAAGACCATCAAGGGTAGTGTAGTATTTGTAATGCACACCATCCTGTGGAGAGTAGCTTTTTACCTTGCCGTAAGTAACACGCATAGTAGAGTTAGCATCCGGGTAAAGGTTTTTACCACCGCTCTGCACCATTTTCTGTGCGAGATATTCCCTGGTCAGGTCGGTTTTCTTACCTGCAAAAGCTTCTACTTTAGGCTGGTAGTTAGTTGAGTAGTTCTTCGCATAACTCATTGCATATACCACAGCTTCGTCTTTCTTCAGTTTCTCGAAAGTAGGCGCTTTCAGGAATTCGTTGAACTTGTTGCTGTCGGTGATGAAGGTGTGCTTACAAACATAATCGGCGTAGTCGGTGTAAGTTTTGCCGGTAAAGCAGCAATCCTTGCCTTTGCATTTCACCTGATTCTCTTTGTTGAAGATCACTTTTGTATAGATATCAGGCAACTGATCGGCAGGTACATTTTTGTAGTACAGCTCAGTCATTTGAGCGAGCAGGTCTTTTTCGGTACCCAGGTCAAACTCTTTCAGATTAGCACGGTAACCGTTCTGCGCCATAGTGGTGTATTTTTTCAGCGTATCGGGGGCGAGTGCTTTGCCTTTGTTTCTTTCGTAAGCATCATAAAGTGGTTTCAAAGACGATGCCATACGTGCAATGGCAGATGCGCGGAAACACTCGCTGTAATACACTGCATGTTTTGCGTATGGCGTATAGTCAGAGTACATTTTTGCAAAGTTGGCAAGCAGACTCGCATCTTTATTGTTGGCGCGCTGCCATTTTACAAATTCAGCTTCGTTATTGCGTTTTGATTCTACCACATTCAGGCGTTTCAGTTGTTCTGTCTGACCGATGTAGTATTTCCAGTAGTTGGCAATACGAGAGTAGCTGGAAGTAAGTTTAAGGTAAACAGATTTATCAGCATCCATGTGCTTTTTGATGATAGCCAGGCGCAGGTCGCGGCAGGCTACTATTGCTGGGTTGGTAACATTTACAGCAAGGTCTACACCATAAGAAACCTCATATCTGTTGGTGCGGCCCGGGTAGCCAAATATCATAGCATAGTCGCCTTCCTGCACACCTTTAATAGATACCGGTAAGAATTTCTTTGGGTGGTATGGCACGTTAGTAGCGGCATATGGTTTTGGCTCGTTCTTATCATCGGCATATACGCGGAACATAGAAAAGTCGGAGGTATGGCGTGGCCACATCCAGTTGTCGGTATCGCCACCGTACTTGCCCAGCGATTTAGGTGGAGTGCCTACCAGCCTTACGTCGGTATAGCGTTTGTAGATGAGCAGGAAGAATTGGTTGCCGTTGAAGTAGTCCTTCACGTTGGCAACATACTTACCTTTTTCTGCAGCACCTTCTTCTATTTCTTTTCTTATGGCTTCCAGCTTTTTAGTGTAGTCTTCGCCGGTGGCACCAGCTACAGCCTTCATAACCTTGTCGGTAACATCGTCTATGCGCTGCAGAAACAAAGCAGTAACGCCCTGAGCAGGCAGTTCTTCGCTGATAGAGTGTGCCCAAAAGCCGTTGTCGAGGAGGTTCCTGTCCACGGTGCTGAGGTTAGCGATGGCGTCGTAGCCGCAGTGGTGGTTTGTGAGCAACAGTCCGTTTGGAGATATCATCTCGGCAGTGCAACCGCCACCAAACTGTAGGATAGCATCTTTAAGGCTGCTGTGGTTGATATCATAGAGGTCCTGCTTGCTGAGCTTCAGGCCCAGGCGCACCATCTCATCATAATTTTTGCCGATCAGCGATGGGATCCACATGCCTTCGTCGGCACGGCTGCCCAGCATCATGAAAACGGCAACAAACAATAGTAACGATTTTTTCATTTTATGTTTTTTAGGAACGGCAAAAGTACGCTTACAATTCGATTTATTTGAGTGAATCACCCATAAATCACCCTTGTTTAGTCGCCCTGCTTCGCCCAAAAGGCTACGGCGGGTAAATAAGTCGTTAGTCGTAAGTCATAAGTCGTGAGTCGTGGAGTGGTAGTAATAATAAGGTAAGGTTTTGTGTGGTGTTATTTTATTATATGTTTTTTGGTTGGCGAATTTCGTTCATGTATTGTAAGCTACAGCGAACCATTGGAAACAAAAGAGGCCGCTATTTTTAGTAGCAGCCTCTTATGAAATGAATCGGTAAGTAACTTTTAATAATGGAATCTTACACAGCCGAAGATATTTCTGCCGGGTGCATTTATGCCGCTGGCAAATGTGCGGTACTGAACATCCATGATGTTGTCTACGCCGAGCTGCACTGTGATCATCTTGTGCACTTTGTAAGATACACGCAGATTGGCTGTGTACCAGGCAGGCATACCATCTTTGTTTGCATACTGCTCGTTGTCCTCGCCATTCAGGTAATAGTCTTTCAGTTCTTTAGCACTGTTGTAGTTGATGAAAAAGTCTGCATTCAGTTTCTTCCATGTGTAGTTAACACCCAGGCGCAGCATCATTGGTGGTATATGATCCAGCGGATAAGCGGTGCTGTCGGTATTGATGCGGCCGTAGGTATAGTTAAATGCAAGTGTTACCAGGAAATTCTTGTTCAACCGTGCCCTCAGGTTCGATGAGAAGCCATACAGGTAGGCAGTGCTCTTGTTTTGGTTGGCAAAAATCTTGCTCATCTGCCCGTCATACATCATAGAGTCCTGGCCGTTGTAAGTGAATTTGTCTGTAACAATGGCATCATAAAAACGGGTGTAGTAGAGGTTGTTTTCCCAAAGCACTTTTTTGTGAAATACCTTGGCTACGCCGATTTCCGCATTGATTGTTTTTTCTGGTTTAAGGTCTTTGTTGGGTACTATCAGCGCACCCGGTGCCGATTCAAACACTTTACTCAGCTCATCAACGGTTGGCGCTTTATAGCCGGTAGATATCAATAAAGATAGTTTCCATTTGTCGTTAGGCGAATGAATAAGCCCTATGCTGCCCGAATACACCATATTTTTCTGATCGGCAGTAGTGTAGGGGAGATGGAAGAACGAAGTATCGATGAAAGTAGAATGCAGCGAACGGAACCCAAAGCGTAAACCGTCGGTCAGAGAAAACTGATCGTTGATCTTCATGGTGTGAGAGCCATAAATGGCAGCATCCATCATATTGTTGTCGCCATCGGGGTAGCGTGTATCCAGCTTGGCAGAGGCTCCGGTTACAATATTCTCCTTGTTGGCTGTAGATTTAAGTGTGTTGTATTGTCCGTCGATACCAAAACGAATGCTGTGTTTCTTTACTATACGTTGCACGTCCACGTTCAGACCTATTACGTTCACTTTTTCTATTCGGTGGTTCAGACTAGTGCTGCCGAAGTTTCTGTTGTGGCGACTTTCTTCGATATTCTGGTAGTTCAGCCCGGCATGAATATTCTGGAAAAATGAAGCCTCGTTATTTACATCGAGATCGTAGGCAGCCATCATTCTTGTTTGCGGTCCGTAGTACCATTCAGAGCTTTTCAGACCGGCACCTTTGGGATCAGTGAGGCGGTCGTAGCGGGGTACGTCGGTAGAATTGGAATACTGAAAGTTAAGGCCATGAGTGACGTGGTCATTTTGTTTGAAAGCGATCTTCTCCAAAATGTCGTATTGCGAATATCCCGAATTAACCTGCAGGTATTTATCGCTGTTCTTCACCAGAGAATCGGTACCGTTGATACGTTTTACATAGTACGGACGCTCGCCGTATGCCGTGTCGTAAAAAGGGTTTTGTGAAGCACCGCCCCTCATATCGCCAAACGAAGAGTAAGTGACAGAGGTAACAGATGCCAGTTTTTTGCCACCCACGCTGAAGTCGGCATGACCTGTCATTTCGTTATTTACGGAACCGTAACGCGCAAATGCATTTACGCTTTTGTATGCCTTATTGCCGTCCGCAAAAACTGGCTTGATAGTATAAAACCTGATAACACCACCCAGCGCATCGCTGCCGTAAATGGTGGATGATGGACCGAAAAGGATCTCAGCTCTGTCGAGCATGGCATTGTCTACGGTAATAATATTCTGTAAGTGCCCGGCGCGGTAAATGATGTTGTTCATTCGCACACCATCAACCACCAGTAATATGCGGCTGGCTTCAAACCCTCTGATTACGGGGCTGCCGCCGCCACTCTGGCTTTTCTGTACGAATATGTTGCCTGTGCCGGCCATCAGGTCGGCGCTGTTTTGAGCCTGTGAGTTAGCTATCTGTTCGCGGTTAAGTGTAATGACCTGCTGTGCAACCCCTTTTTTTGATTCGCCAACCTTGTTGGCAGAGAAAATAAATTCGTTGAGGCTGGTACCATTGTTAGTTGTGTCGGTATTGGCTGTTTGTGCAAATGCCCCATGTGCCTGCATCATCAGCAATGCGATGATGCTGTATTTAGTAAATTTCATGATCGTATTTTTATGTACAATTTGGAGTGATTGAAAAAAGATATGTAATAACATATACGGATAAGGGCTGCCTCCAAAACCGGGAAGCAACCTGAAACAATCCTGCTCTTAAACAGATCAGACCAATTGAGGAGGGGGCACAAAAATACTGGAACTGCCCGCTAATACGGGTACAGACAGAGGAACAAATACCAGCATATGGTAGTGCCGGCACTGTATTGAAAAATCGTTTTGAGGCAGTACATAATTCAAGGCAAGCAACTCTATTAATGCCCGTGGAATGGTTGTTTTGGTTTCGCCGGAGCCAACGATATTGCTTATTCTGCCTTTGATCTCAACTTCGTCGGTATCTTCCAAAGCGGTGATTTCAACCCTGTTTCCGGAAGTTGTAACCAGCTTAATATCGTACATCTTACCGTTGATTAATACCTCGTGACTGTTGATTCGATTCAGCTCAAATTCAGCCGCCGACATAGAAAGGTGAACGAGATCTTTGTCGGAGCTGTTCATTAACTGCTGCATTTGCTTCTGCTGCAAAAGCTGCTGCCCCTGATAGAAATTCAGCAGCCCACCCGTTTGCAGGAGTAAGAGTATGATCAGTATGGTATTGCCTAGCCTTTTCGTAAGTATCAATTAAGTCGGTGCCCAAAAATAGTAAAATTATTAAGTGGTTTTTGGATTAATTTTTTGTTGATGGGGGGGGCAGGTGTGATGCTGGCTCATGAGCAACTAATCCTTTTTGAGCATACATCCGGCCATCTCCATAATCTTCTTGGTATACCTGTCTACAGCCCTGGGCATATTATACTCGGCATTGCCGATTGTAGTGCGCATAAGCTGTATAGGCGACTTACTAAATTGCCTGATCATATCCTCGGTTGCTGAAATACGAACTGTCCATTTTGTAACAAGTTCTTTCTGTACACCATTGAATTGGGTGGTAAATGACTCATTATTCTCGACATTGAAGCTGGGTGCAACGTCATCTTCGGCCACCAGTTCAAGTATAGTACCGTCCTCAAACCTAGTCAGTATTTTAGTGCCTTTTGTTAGTGGTGTCCTTATTTGTGACACTGTTCGTATCTTGATCGTTAAGAAATATTTATCGCCTTTCTGTTCTATTTGAAGCCACCAATAAGGATCGGTGCATATGCGCAAAGGCGGTGTGAGGCGAATATGTTCTTTAGTAAATCCATCTGTTTCATCTTTTTCAAACTTGCATTTTTGGGCAAGTGAAGTCAATGTAATACTGCAAAGCAACATAGTAA
This sequence comes from uncultured Bacteroidota bacterium, assembly GCA_903829015.1. Taxonomy (GTDB): domain Bacteria; phylum Bacteroidota; class Bacteroidia; order Chitinophagales; family Chitinophagaceae; genus Nemorincola. The sequence continues at coordinate 6,529 of CAIKOJ010000170.1, read as the reverse complement.
CGCACAATGTGCTAAAACGGTTCATAATACGTGTTTTTGCAAATATAATTCTTTGTGTAAGGATTTGTTTATATGGTGGCCGAGTTGTCTCTCGTGCCCGGCAATGTGCGCAGACGAGGACTCGGGCGTAAATAACTACTTCAACTCCAGTACCCTGATTCTGGCATGTCCCGCAGATAAAGCAAAGACGCACCGGCGCCAAAAGCTGTGGCATTAATTCGTATTTTTATTGCTTGTACCAAAGTAATTCAGCCGTAACTACGTCTGTTATAGAGAACTAACAATTTTGAAAATGAGGTATTTGTTCATAGTTTTCTTGTGGACGGTAGTATTGATGACAGGTCGTGTGCATGGGCAGCCATTGCCACGTTTCATTCCTTGTTTGGAAGGGAGGCAATGGGGTTATTGCGACAGTAACAAACAAATGCTCATAGCTCCGCAATGGGACCAGGCTTACTTTTTCTACGGCGGCAAAGCCATCACAAGACTAGGTGAGGAGTATCGCTTGATAGATACGTTGGGGAGGTACATTATTCCACCAGAAAGACACTGGAATGGAGTGCTTATGAATAGTATTACCCACAATTACCTGAACAGCCACGACAGCGAAGGCAGGTGGGGCCTGATTGACGGCGACAACCGGATAATAATTCCTTTTCTGTATGATGCTCCTACTAAAAATTACCCCGAAAATGAACTCAACCAACGGTTCATGCCTTATGGCAATAACGGAGCAGTGTACCATATGGCAAGGCGACACGGCATGATGGGGCTTATAAATGGTGATGGCAGGGCGCTGGTACCATTTGAATATGAAAAGCTTACTGACGTTGTATTGTACCACAACTATCGCAAGGATGCGCCGCTGAAATACCTATACGCAACCAAAGCTGGCAAATGCGGGATAATAGATACAGCCGGCAGAGTAATAATTCCCTTTGCGTGGAAAGAACTGAAACGTTTGGGCGACACCAAATACCTGGTGGCAACCAGCGATGCCGGTAAAGGGGTGTTGAACATGGAAACCGGGGCAATGGTAGTGCCTGCCATATACGACGATGTAACAGAGCGCAATCCGTGTTTTAACTGTAAGCCGGTTGGTGTTGAGCTTAAGAAAAACGGAAAACAGGGATGGGCCGATTTGGCCAACGGAACAATAATAGAACCAGAATGGGATTTCGTGGAAGAGTATGGTGAGGGCCTGTATGCTGTTTATACTTCCCATGATGCCAGTACCAGGCGAAAGGGTATTGTAGACAGAAAAGGGAACTTACTTGTACCATGTATATACGACTACGTATCCAAAACAGGAGATACAATTCAAGGTACCCGGATATTGACAAAAAGAGATCGGGTGGGCAAGCTTATTTCGACTAAATGCACTTTTCAGCTATACCTGATAAAAGGCGGCAAGGTAAAGCGGGGCAAAAGTGGCAGATCCCAATGGATGGAACCTATTGCTATCGAACATAAGAGAGGAAACTGGTGCGGAACAAGTAATAATTTTAATTCGTACACGTACTCCGAACCTGTTTATATAACTAAAGGCGGGGCAAAAATGAATTTTTTCAAAAAAGATAGTCTGGAATACGAAGTAGTGAAAAAGGACGGTGATACTTATGCCTACGTGGTGCAGACCATACGCAATCCGGTTGGCAAGCCATCTTGCTTTGCGGTTGTAGACACTAACCTGAACTACATTGTCCCTCCACAAAACAAGTATGTATTAACAGGGAGTAATCTGAAACTAGGTGTATTAGTAGCGATGGAACATGGGTTGTATGGGGTGGTAAATACGGCGTTAGAGGTAGTGCTGCCATTTCAGCAACTACAAATAAAAAATACGTTCAAGTGGCGCGGTCGGTGGTATGCCATAGCCATAGATTCGGTAAGGGCATGGGAAAGAAGGCAGTTTAGATGGAATGAAAACGGGCCTATCCCGGAATATTGGGGGCCCCAGGTGATAATTAATGATGCAGGAATACGGGTAATGAAACCAGCTCACCGGCTAGATTTCTTTACAGATTCGGTCGGGAATAGGAGAGATAATTGGCAGACGGGATATGTAATGTTACGCGACAGTGCAAACAAAAGGGCGGTTGCAGATGTCAGTGGACGGTTGCTACATCCGGCATTGAGTTTTAAATATAGCCAACTGGAACATGCATGGAACGGGCTGTTTTACCACGAGTGCATGGGCTGTGCAAATGGTTACCGGGCGGTGGTGGATGGAAATGACAGAGATATTTTCGGGGGAAGGCTTTCTATAAGCGAGGTATCAACCTACATAAGCGAGCCTTATGGTAAGGTCTACGATTCAAATGGCAATACAGTGCGGGAGGACCTTCCACTAACTCAGTTGAACGCAAAGGATAGGGAAAACGGCAGAGAATTAAAGGTTTATAAGGACCGGCATGGTACCGTTTATTTTAAGTGAAAGGAAATAGCGGTTGTGATTCAGATTTTCTGCTGTTGTTGGGCTTATTTTCAGGAACAACGCATATTATATTTCCGTTCCGACGAGTGTCTCAAAAAAGCGGAGACACACGCCTGTTACAGATGTTCGCTGGGGTAAAGTACCTCACGGATAATTCACCGGTGGAAAATTGGTAATGATATTTTTGACTGTGTAGTAGCGGGTCTTACGTTTGTATTTGTACGATAGTAACGCTACTCCGGTATAGTCAATGGGGCTTTTGGTAGTTATGGCTTTGGGCGGATCGCCGGGGCCGGGCATACGACCGGCGAGGTCGTGTGATGAGGTGCCTACGTTTATATCAAATCTTACGGTTTTTTTGCCGGGTATGCGCTTGGTGTTTGTCTGCAGCTCGCGGGTGTTGGCGAGCAGAATAGGGATAGGGGATTGCCCGATCCAGATAGTATCGGGCAGAGGTTCAGACCTGTAGTTGCTGAATTCGATAGAGAAGGTAAAGTTACTGCCGTACCTGCCTGCAATACCACCGCTCCAGTCGAGCCGGGTGGAGTTGACGAGCTTTACAGTCTGCGACCTGAGTGAAGTAGGGGAGCTGCAAGCTGCGAGCATCAGAAGAAGGAAGAAGCTGAATTTCTTAGTGTAGAACTTTGGTGTTGTTGAGGTTTGTTTGTTCGGAGTTGTTTTCATTTCCGTGTTGCTAAGCGTGAAAGATTATAACAATGAAATACCCATTTGAATCAGGCCAATAACGAAGCCCAGCACCAGCGCCACTAACTCAAGAAACCAGAACTCTTTTTTCATCACCGACTGCAGGATATCTTCCAGTTTATCTGATGAGAAAGCAGAGACTTTGTCTGTAACGATCTTCTGAATATCGATCTTCTGCCTCAGCGAATCGGTGTATTTATTAATGATCTCAGGCAGCAGGTTGGTGATCTCCTCCATCATGCCCTCTTTGATCTTGCCGAGTGTGCTATCGCCTACGAACATCGCGATCATGGGCAGCTTTTCCTTGAGCTTCACGGTCAGGAAAGTATAAAGGTGTTTTTCGATAACCGGATTCAGTTCTTCCAGGCGGGATGGGTCTTTGAGCAGTGCGGCTATTTCATCAAAGTGTATTAGCTCTTTGGCCACCATCACGCCCAGTTTTTCGGCCACCATCTTTTGCCGCTTCGGGAAAACACCCTGAATAGTAATGCCGAACAGACGTACCGGATATTTGGGGTGGAAGAGCATTTTTATAGCTACCCATGTAGTAACCCAGCCTATAAAAGCCGAGATAAAAGGTTGCAGCCAAAACATTATATTATTCATGTATTATTTTAGTAAGGTCCTGTGCAAAGGTATGAGAAAACAATGCAGCTCCCTGCCCGTTGAGGTGCGTGAAATTGTGAAAATAGTTTCTGTTGGCACACATGGTGTCGGTGGTATAATCGAGGAACCAAACGTTCTTACCAACCAGCGACCTGTACTTGTTTTTGATCATCTCGGCATTGAGTATCAGTTTGTAACCCCCGGTATATACAGGCGGAATGGCAAACACCACCTTTATGCCTTTGGCAGTAATAGTTGGTACAGTTGCCTGCAGCAGTTCAAAGATATGCTCCTGGTAACGCGAGGTGAAGGGTTCTTTTTTTGTGGCTTCCCAATTGTCGGTGAGGGCTTCGTAGCCCGAGTTGGTGTCGGCAGCAGGTTGGTTGATTATGATGCGGGTGTAAAAAGCTTTGTTGAGCAGGGTAAGTTTAAAGCCCGGTATGTAGCGCGACATAAACGCCTTGCGCGGCTCGATCTCATAGAACGACTGATATATATTGCTGTTGCCGGCATAGGGTAGGAACAGGTCGGGCCGGGTCATAAATTCGTTCTTGCCCAGATTGTCGAAATCGCAGCCTATCACCATTACCTTGCATCTTTTCTGGTAGGTTAGGTACTCCTTTATCAGTCCGGAATACTGCACAAAGAACAGACCTGAAAAGCCCATATTGTAGGCATCGAGCCCGGTGATACTACTAATGATTTTTGGATTGAAATGATTGTATACAATAGAACTGCCAAAGAGCATGATCTCGGCATCGGTCTGGTGCTTCATCACCTTTGTAAACTTATTGCTCACCCTTTTTTTGTAAGCGGTATCAATGGCAAACTGTATACACCATACAGCAGCCAGCAGCAGTGAGAGAAAGATCAATATTTTTTTCAGTTCTTTTCTCATTGGGGCTAAAATTGAAAATAGATGAACTCCTGATTATCGTACACACCAATGAGCAGAATGGATATGATGAGCAGGTAATAGAAACCCCACCTGAGGATCCGGTTGCTGTTATTGAAAATATCCAGAACCGGTATATGGGCAGCTTTGCGCTGTGCCAGTTCCAGAAAGAGGATCAGAGCGCAGCCAAGGGTAAGATTGAAAGCGCCGATAATTGTGTCGTTGCCGCCAACTGCTGTGATTACGGTTTTCAGTCCATGTGGTGATAATGCCTGCCCCCAGCCGCTGAACAGATGAGTGCTGATAAATAGGGCATCGTGCATTGATGCAGCCCTAAAGAATATCCAGGCGAAAGTGGCCAGGCAGAGTGTGGAGAGCACTGCGAGTATTGTGAATATCCGGCTATGCTCCGTGATACCAATGGCACTGAGCATTTTTACTCTGGCCGGTTTTGTAGCAAGTCCGAAAATGAGGTAGAATGCGTGTAGTGCGCCCCAGGCAATGAAGGTCCAGTTGGCACCATGCCAAAGACCACTGACAACAAATACGATGGAGAGGTTTAGGTACAAGCGAGACTTAGAAACCCTGTTGCCGCCTAGTGGTATGTACAGATAGTCTTTGAACCAGGTAGACAGTGAGATATGCCAGCGGGTCCAGAATTCAGAGATAGACCGAGCAAAGTAAGGACGGTTGAAATTCTTCATCAGGTTGAAACCCATGACCCTGGCCGCGCCAATGGCTATATCAGAGTAGCCCGAGAAGTCGCAATAGATTTGGAATGCAAAGAATACTGTACCTATAGCCAGTGCCGGTCCCGCTTGGTTTTCGGGGTGGTTGTAAACAACTTTAACTACCTGAGCAAGCCTGTCGGCTATCACTATTTTCTTAAAGAAGCCCCACAGCATTTGCTTCAGGCCTTCTTTGCAATTGTCTAAATTGAAATCGTGCTGCTCGTAAAACTGGTGCAGGAGGTTTTGCGGCCGCTCGATAGGGCCCGCTACCAGCTGCGGGTAGAACATAACGTACAGCGCATAAATACCAAAATGCCGCTCTGCTTTTTGCTGACCCCTGTACACTTCAATGGTATAGCTCATGGCCTGAAAAGTATGAAACGACAAGCCAATAGGCAACAGAATAGACAGCAACGGCAAATGGAAATCTGAGCCGGATGCAGCAAAAGCATTATTGATGTTGCCGGTGAAAAAGTTGTAGTATTTGAAAACAGCGAGCACACCTATATTAGCGAGCAGACTGACTACCAAAAACAGCTTTCGTTTTTTACCGATTGCCAATTCAATTTTGAGACCGGCTATGTAGTCGATGACAATAGTAAAGAATAGTATGAGTATATAAACCGGAACAAACGCCATATAGAAAATGCAGCTCGCCACCAGCAGGTGCAGCCAACGTAGTTTATAAGGCAATAAAAAATAAAGGATCGTTACAATCGGGAAGAACAGTAAGAATTGGAACGAATTAAATAGCATATCTGGTAGTGTTGCTGCTAAGCTTCACAAATATAATATTAGTTGGCTTTTAATTGAGGTTTAGATTGTTGGGGGAGAAGAAACGGGGGTGGGGGTATTTATTTATTTGTATAAATTGTGGGGCAATCCGCATAATTTGTGCAGGCAAGAGTTGGCTAAGCACAATAGCTATGCGTCAAACACGCGCCAGTGATTTTGTCAAATATATAATATCAGAAGTTTACTCTTATGCCGGCTGAGTTGCCTGAAAACGTTAGGTAAACATCAGGTTTAAAGTGTGTTACCGATGTTTTCCGGTAACCTGAATTATAGTATTCTATCGCCCGTTTGAACTTCTTTTGAGCTGAAATGCTGAACGGAATAGATAACCCTATAAGTGCTGCGCCAGCACCAACAATT